>CANHFG010000090.1 GCA_947459875.1 Ignavibacteria bacterium | reverse complement strand
GCACAGCCCGAATCCGGCTACGCACGACAGCAGCAGACGGCCGGCGCCGCGCCGTATCGGACGCCATGCAACGATGGCCATGGTGACGATGCTTCCTATGCCCATGGCCGCGCGCAGCAGACCAAGTCCTGCCTCGTCGGTTGCGAGGATGTCCTTCGCGAAGACGGGTAAGAGCGCCACGACGCCTCCGAAGAGGACAGCAAAAAGGTCGAGCGAAAGAGCCCCGAGGATTACGGGACGCGAGAAAATAAATCGCACGCCCACCGTCAGGTCCTGGCGCATTGATCCACGACTGTCTTGATGTACAGGGGGCTTGGGAGTGATCCGAACCGCACCGACCGCACCGATAAGCATGCAGCCCAGGATCGTCATCGAAGCGGCAGCTATCCCCAACCATCCATAGATCAGGCCGCCAATGACCGGACCGGAGACCATCGCGGCTTGCCAGACACCGCTGTTAACGGCTCCTGCCCTGGGTATGTCCTCGCGCTCAACGATACGTCCGAGAGAGCTGAACATTGATGGCCCGTAAACAGCACGGCCGGCACCGTTGATGAAGATCATCGTCAGCAACCCACCAAGGATGGCATTCAATCCGAACTGATCCAGTGAGCTGGGCCGCAGCAGTACCGCCGTGCCTATGGCCGACAGAATGAACATCAGAACGGCAATACGAATGCCCCGCCTTTTGTCTAGCCGATCCACCAGATATCCCATTGGAAGAGCCATGCCGATAGCAGGGATGGCTTCGGCGAGGCCTATCAGTGCGAGCCAGATCGGATCACGCGTCAGCGAATAGACATACCAGCTCACAACGAGGGCCTGCATGTGCCATGCGACCGCTACAAAGAAACGCAACTGGAGAAAGGCCAGAAACTCGGCCGTAACGAAAGACAGCATCGGAGGTTGTTTGAGGGTTCGGTGCGCGTGCGGCGCGGAAAGGGCCGCAAACTACCGAGGTTCTGTATGTTTACGCGCACGAATTAAGGGGCACGCGTAATGCGGTTTGCAATGGGGAATCTCGTCACGGCCATCTGCGTCTTCGCCTTGTGCGCTGCCGCCAGTATCGCACAGCCGGCGGACCAGCTAACAACTGGGACGCATTTTCGCGTGGGCTTCATTCACCCGGATCTGGCTGTTGGGGAGACCCTTGCCGACAGCGGCTACTGCATTCTGCTTCATGCGGACGAGTCGGCAACGGTCATCGTCGGGAAGACAACCGTCAGTGTGAGGCCAGGTCAGCCAGCCGTCGTTCGTTTGCCACGGACCGATGTTGTGGAGGTCATGAGCAACCGACCGATCGCTGTTTCGTCCTTTCAAGACCTGCTTGGCAACGGCGAACAGTCCTGGCATCTGCCAACTTCTGCCTGGGGACGTGAGTACCGTGCCTTCAACTGGTGGACCGACCGCCATGGTCTCGACAGCGCTTCGATGATGTACTCGTCAGCAAAACGTCTCGTGATCGCCAATGAGGACAATACTCGCGTGACAGCGCAAACGCTCAATGGTGCTCGCGACACAACGCTTCATGCCGGCGAGATCTGGCTCCTGAGCGAGGATATCAATGCAGCAATGCTTCGAGACATTCGCTCGGATCCGACAGGGCTTCTTATAAGTGCCGATAAACCAGTCGCCGTCATTTCCGGACATGCCAAAGCGGCGGTCCTTGCGTATCCGGATGGTCTGCCAATGACCGGTCCGTACGCGCGGTCAGCAAACCGATGCCGCGGAAATCTTCAGGATGCCATGTACCCAACGTCGATGGCCGGCATGGAGTTTGTAACCATTCCGATCATCTACACTCCTACTCGCGAACGAGGGCTCGATCTGACGAACCAGGGCATTGGCGATGACCGTGGAGATGCGATTCGATTTATCGCACTGTCTGACTCCACGGTGATCATGCATGCCTCCGATGATGGCTCGTTGCGAATCGATACGGTGATTGCTCGCGGTCAGGTGTACACCATAACCCGCGTCGAAAAGCCAATGCTGTGGCGCTCATCAAAACCCACTCTCGTTGCGCAGTACGGGAAGTCATACGGACACATTACTTCGCAGGCCGTACTGCCCGAGGACGATCCAACGACCGATGCAGGGATGCCTTTACTGATGACCGTGCCCCCTCTCGATCGGTGGATCAGCAGAACATCCGTCCGCACCCGCACAGATATGCTCAATGTGTTGGCCATTGCCGTTCGCACATCGGATGTTACAGGCATTCGTCTCAATAATCGCCCGATAACGACGATGGCACGGATGACATCAATCCCTGGTTCGGTCTACAGCGTCATGACGGTGATCTTGCCGGAGGGAACATTCATGGTCACGGCCGACAGTGGCAAACGCTTTGCATGCTGGACGTATGGCTCGCTCGACGGCTTTCAACTCGGAAAGATCTATGGCTCGGTCGCTGGAGTCGATGTGCGTTCATCATGTCTTGACTCGGTTCACTTGTCGTACACACATGATTTGTCAACAGGGCTCATTACGGTTACAGCTGAAATGCTCTGGCCTGATGACAGATGCTCACAGCTATCGATGCTCTACGCAGACCCGTCTGTCGATGATGCAACGTGGCAGAGGAATGGGACATATCTCCTCATTCAGCCGAAGAATCAGCAAGGTCCGTTTGCGTGCACTGTCATCGCGGTTTCGTCATCCGGACGTCGCGATACACTGGACATCAGGACCGGCGGAACAGATGTCGAAGACGATACCCCACTACGGTCTTCTCCAGCTATCAGCCCCATGCCAATAGGCGAGACGGCCCTTGTTACGGGGCTTTCCAGCTTCATAGGCCGATCTATTCGTATGTTTTCACTTGAAGGAACAGAGGTGGTCACTACCACGATCGACACAGATGCGGTCTCGCTGCAGACTGCTGGCCTGACTCGTGGAGTGTATATCGTCTCGATCGACACATTCCAGCTCCTTGTGGTCAAAATGTAGCTAGGTTTGATTCCGTCTGTGCTTCGTTCGTTCCTGCCTGCTAAATGCAACCGCACCATCTGCATACACAGCACTTCCAGTAGCACTTTCGGCATTTCCCGCCAGACGGACAACACAGGCGGCCTGACGTGGTGACTTGTTTGTGGACGATCGTTCGATCGTAGTAGAGATGAATTGTCATTGGAACGAGAAGGAGACTTTGCATGCATACGTTCAAGCAGCCAGAGTGTAATTCGTGTGGATCAAGAGTGTCTACATGCCTGACAGAACTAGGTACGAATCAGGTTGAAGAGATCGCTCAGCAAAAACACAGCCAGCCCTTCACGCGTAACTCCTATGTTTTCGCTGAAGGCCAGTACCCACGGGGAATCTACTGCATCCACAAGGGGCACGTCAAGATCAGCAAAATGGGCGCTGACGGACGCGAGCACATCATCAGTTTCGCCGGCACCGGCCACATCGTTGGCTATGGTACGCTGCTTGCCGCAGAGAAGTATTACGTCAGCTGTGTAGCCGTGCAGGACGCGTCTATATGCCTTATTCCATCTGAGATCTTCTTTCGCAACGTCCGCGAAAACCCGGCGATGGCACTCCATGTGATGCACGATATCTCGCTCGAGCTACGCGCGACAAATCAACGTATTGTCGAGCTGACGCATAAGCCGATTCGCGAGCGTGTTGCCGAAGCACTGTTGATCATCAAGGAGGCATTCGGGCTCGACGCCGATGGCATTACTCTGCGCAGCCCCCTCACTCGTGAGGAGATTGCTTCCATCGTCGGCACTGCGGCTGAAAGTGTCATACGTACGCTGTCAGATTTCAAGTCGGAAAATCTCATTGCGACTAATGGACGTGCGATACAACTCGTCAACATACGTGCACTAGTACACATTGCTAATATTCGTGATTAAAGAAACCTATACCACCTGTTTTCCTGACATTTGTCAGTTGCTTGGCTAACAAGAATCAGCATACGTCCTGACGTCGGTCATAGAATCCGCTTACGTACGATGCGAATTTGCTGGCGTTGATAGTGAGCACTTCAGCGTGCGTGTCAAGGCCCGCATCTTCATGGTCTGAACCCAAAGCGACTGCTAGCTTCGCCCTCCGGATAAGACCATTGGCTCAAGAATGCTTGGATTCACCAACATTGCACGAAAGGACCTGCCACAATGCGTACTATCTCTACCCCACCGGTTGAGCCGGTGATGTTACCCCCTATGGAACAGCAATCCTCGCGTACGGCCATGCTCCGTGAAATGCGCTACACCGTCGTGCTAAAGCACGTAGCTGAGGACCTTGCAAAGATGGAATCTGTCCTTCCTGCCGAACATCGCATGACCGCCAAAAGGCTGCAACGTGAGGTTGGAGAGGTTCTGGAAGAAGATGGGCTGGCACACGTCGAACACATCATGGACTCAATGCATGACGGGTATCTTTGGCGACTCGCTCAGGACTTCCCAACTCTGACGCCAACGGAGCTTCGGATGGGCGCGTTCCTGCGCCTGCCGATGCCATCAAAGGAGATTGCGTCGCTCTTCTCCTGCTCCGTTCGCAGCGTAGAAAAGCATCGCGAGCGCATGAGAAAGAAGTTTCATCTTGCTCCGCACGAGAGCCTCACGATGTTCCTCGCCTCTCGCGTGTGACCCACTCAGCCCCTTAGCCGTCAACGGAATCTTTGTAGATTCGTCCTGCCCGTCAGCGGTGTTCTGCTGCGGGCAGGTTTTCTTTTTTTATGACGAGCACTACTATGCCAGCACCAACGAAACGCCCAGTAACCAAAGCCACGAGCAACGTACGGTGGTCGAGCCCGTGGACCCAGACGAATTTCATGATGCTCGGCGTCGGCGTAGCAACTATCGTTGTTGGATTTCTCTTGCTGGCAACAGGCATAGGACAGTGGGATAACCCGCTAGCGGTAGACGTAGCACCGGTTGTGCTGGTCGTTGGCTACTGCGTCATCGTTCCGTTTGCGATCATTCGATACGGCGCACGTACTGGGCAGGAAGATCAATGAGCAGTGATAGCAGCCCGAACACACAGCTTCTGCTCGAATGCGTCGAGCAAGTCTCCACTCCAGTCTATGTGTATCAGGCCGATGTCATTGAACGACAGCTCCATAGATTGAAGTCCGCCTTTGCAGGTGCAGACCTGCGAGTGATGTATGCCTGCAAGGCCCTCTCGACAGGCGCTATTCTCCGACTGATGAATGAGCTCGACACGGGTCTTGACACCGTTTCGATCCAGGAAGTGGAACTGGGTCTGCGTGCGGGATTCGAACCGTCACGCATCTTGTATACACCAAGCATGGTTTCGTTCGACGAACTAAGCGCCGTGGCCAAGATCGGAGCGCAGATCAACATCGATACGATCAGCGTTCTTGAGCAGTTCGGCAGCGTGTTCGGCGGTACAATACCGGTGTGCATTCGGATCAACCCGCACATCATGGCTGGCGGCAATGAGCGAATCAGCACGGGACATATCGACTCGAAGTTCGGGATCTCGATCCATCAGATGCGGCACGTTGAACGTATCGTTGCCTCGCATGGTATGTTCATCAATGGCCTCCACATGCATACCGGCAGCGACATCCTCGATGCTGATGTTTTCCTTCAAGGGGCTGAACTGCTGTTTGATGTTGCCGAATCGTTCCCGGATCTCACGTTTGTGGACTTTGGAAGCGGTTTCAAAGTCCCCTATAAGCCAGACGATATCTCAACAGACATCGAGGAACTGGGTGCTAAACTCTGTCAGCGGCTGAAGGAATTCAACGAGAAGCGCACCTCTGCTGTTGCCCTCTGGATCGAGCCCGGGAAGTTCTTAGTCAGCCAAGCCGGCACGTTCCTGACGCGCGTTAATGTTGTCAAGCAGACAACTTCGACGGTCTTTGCCGGTGTGGACTCGGGATTTAACCATCTGATTCGCCCGATGCTTTACAACAGCTACCATCACATCACGAACATCTCCAATCCAACGGGTACGCCTCGTGTGTACTCCGTGGTCGGCTATATCTGCGAAACTGACACGTTTGCATGGGACCGAAAGATCGCTGAGATCCATCAGGGTGATGTGCTTGCTTTCTCAAATGCTGGAGCATACGGGTTCACGATGGCAAGCAATTACAACGGTCGCCTGCGACCCGCAGAGGTCCTCATTCGCAACGGAAAGATCGTCCCGATACGACGTCGGGAGACGATCGATGATCTGGTAAGAACCGAGCTTGATGTGGAGTGATCGCCCCCTAGAACGTCACACTTAACCCTACGTTCCAGGAAGTGACGTTAAGCGGCGCCACCGTATCAAACGGCCAGTTCATCTTGTCGCGACGCAGTTCCTTGAACCCATAGGCGATCGCGTTTCGCAGAATGAAGTTCATGACCGGAAGCGATGATGGCGACGAATTACCGAACGACTTGATCATCGCAGCGGCAATGCCGTCTGCTACACCCTCAATCAGCTCACTGCCCGCCCAGTACCAGAACATGTGGCGTGGGAGAACCTGCGTCCACGTGTAGTTGGCGCGCAAACTAAGGGTCGACCCCATCTTCCACTCGATCGTTGGGGCCATTGTTGAACCGAACCGGATCCCGCCGGTGAAGTCACGCAACTGCTGCCACTGATCAGGTCCAAGACTCTCGGCGTATGTCTGCGGGCTGACGGAGGTCCACGTCGACTGATCGGTCACAAGCAGACGTATAGATGAGTTCTCGCCAAGAGCATAGCCGTAGCCTGATTCATCGACAGTACCGAAACTGAGCAGATTGGTGGACGTGTGCATAGCAAGGGGCACATTGTCAAACGATGAATCAATGGTTGCCATTGACCCGCTCTGTCCGACATGCACAAAGATCCCGTCGTTCTTCACCTTGATCACATCCTTATCGGTCATCAGACGTCGCCACTGCTCCATGCCTACCGAAGCCCCATACATTGTCAAACCGTGGGTCTCACCAGTCAGACCAGCTCTTGAGAACATGGCCTGGCCGTACGTAGCCATGATGCGCGGCTTGCGCACTGATACCATCGAGCGACGGCGCTCACGACGTGCTTTCCTTTTGTCTTCATCCTTGTCGTCACCATCAGCGACATCAAAGTCGGAAAGCATATCGTCGATCAACTCATCGACGACGCTATTCGAATCCTTCTCGACATCCTGGGCAGACAGGCTGACTGGCAAGGAAAGGATTGCAAGAGAAAGAAGGGTAGTGAAAAGGAGTGATTTCACGATGAAGGTCTCCTGATGTTTACGTTGAAATTACGCTGCGTCCGCCTACTCGCCTTGGACCTCACCACTGGAAGGTTTGTTTCGTCGGCTGCGCATCTTCCTCTCTGTTGGCTT
This sequence comes from Ignavibacteria bacterium, assembly GCA_947459875.1. Lineage (GTDB taxonomy): Bacteria > Bacteroidota > Ignavibacteria > Kapaibacteriales > Kapaibacteriaceae > UBA10438. The sequence continues at coordinate 555 of CANHFG010000090.1, read as the reverse complement.
TGCCTCGTCGAGATTCTCACGGTAAATGAATGCGTCGGAAACGTAGGCCTTCGACCTGCGGACCTCTTGATCCCTGCGTCGCGATGCTGGCGTTCCAAAACCTGAGCTGCCACTCTGACCGCGTCCGCCCTGTCCACGCCCCTTGCCCTGCCCCGGACCACCACGACCACGTGGTGCCGCGCCTCCCCTGCCACGTCCACCACCAGATCGTCCGCGAAGTGCCGGTGACTCATTGGAAAGGGGCTGGCGTTCATCACCAGGGAAGGGACGACTAAAGCCCCCTTCTCCACCGGATGGACGGGGTCTGCCTCCACGGCGGTCATCACGTGGGCCTCCGCGGCGATCGTCTCGTGGGCCTCCGCGGCGGTCGTCACGTGGGCCGGTACGTCTGTCATCACGTGGGCCGGTACGTCTGTCATCACGTGGGCCGGTTCGTCTGTCATCACGCGGTCCGGTGCGTCTATCATCACTCGGGCCACCGCGACGGTCATCACGTTGGCGGTCATCACGCGGTCCTCCGCGACGGTCATCGCGCGGTCCTCCGCGACGGTCATC
>CANHFG010000089.1 GCA_947459875.1 Ignavibacteria bacterium | reverse complement strand
GTAGACGTCAGCACCGAAAACACGCTGGTCGATTCCCTGCTCTTCGGTCAGTGGCGCAACATCACACGCGTTGTGGTCACACACCGCCTTGCGCACCTGCACCGCTTCGACATGATCCTGCTCATGGAGAAGGGGGCTGTGGTTGCCCGCGGAACGATCGTTGAGCTTCGCGACCATGCGGCATTCGCCGAACTGATGCGTCATGAGGCAGACGAACCGGTCGCCCCCTTGCAAGCAGACGTGCCTGCACCGGCGGAGATTGACTCCAGCGGTGTGACGCCGGCGACAATTGACGAAGCATCCTCAAGATTGACTGTCGACGAGGACCGCGTCACCGGTTCTGTGGGCTTTGACGTCTACATCACCTACCTGCGTGCCATGATCGGACGCCGCTGGACGGCTCCCGTGCTCCTGTTTGCACTCATGGGCTCGGTGATCATGATCACCATCATGCCGATGCTGCAGACCTCATGGCTTGGCTACTGGTCTGACGTGACGGCTGGTCGCATTGCTAGCGGACTATGGGCATGGTTCTCTCCGGTGCTGGGCAGCAGCGTACTGAGCGCGCCGGCGGCCATCGCGATCTACGGACTGCTCGGGACGGCCGTGCTGACTGCCTGGTTCTCCGAGCGCATGGTATGGCTATCGCGCGCTGCGGCGGCATCACGCACTATCCATGACAGCGCGCTGACGGGCGTTCTGCAAGCACCGCTGCGGTTCTTTGACAGCACGCCGATGGGCCGCATCCTGAATCGCTTCGCCCGTGACATGGAGGGTGTGGACGATCAACTTTCCTGGAACATCGAACAGTCATTCAAGTCGTTGGCGAATACACTCGGCTCGATGATCCTCATCATGAGCGTTCTGCCGCTGATCATCTTCGTGGTCATACCGGTCTTCTTCATCTACTACCGGCTGCAGCGCGATTACCGCGGAAGCGCGCGCGAAGCCAAGCGCCTGGAGTCGATCAGCCGCTCGTCACGCTATGCGCACTTCAAGGAACTGGTCACCGGACTCGACGTCATCCATGGCTTTGCACGCGAGCAGCACTTCATCGATACGCACCGCGCCATCCTTGCACGCTATCAGCGGTCCTACTGGTGCAGCATTATGCTGAACCGCTGGTTCTCCACGCGTGTGCCTCTGACGGGCGGGCTGGTAGGAGTCTCAACAAGCGTGCTGATCATCATGGCTGCGTGGAATGGTGCTATCGCCCCCGGTGTAGCAGGCCTGGTGCTGACCTATGCCATCAGCTTCTGGGGAACGCTCAACTGGACGATTCGTGCCTTCAGCGAGGTCGAGTCACGCATGACCAGTGTTGAGCGCCTGGAGACCTTTGCCAACCTGCCGGGTGAGCCCCATGTCACACTCACTCCTCCACTCGACGCCCGCAGCGAATGGCCCACGAAGGGGGCTCTGCAGATCGACGACTTGCATGTGCGCTACGCGTCGCATCTTCCCACGGTACTGCACGGTGTGAGCTTCAAGGTCGAACCGGCCATGAACGTCGGCATCATCGGCCGCACAGGTTCGGGGAAATCAACGCTGTTCCAGACGCTCTTCCGTTTTGTCGAACCGGAACGAGGACGTGTTCTCATCGACGGCGTCGACATCACCTCCATCCCGCTTGATCGACTTCGGCGCAGCATCGCCATCATTCCGCAGGATCCGACGCTCTTCATCGGAACTGTGCGCCGCAATCTTGATCGTTTCGACGACTGCTCCGATGCTGATGTCTGGGAGGCCCTGCGCCGAGTGCAGCTTGCCGAGCACGTGCGGGCCCTGCCGGGAGGCCTTTACGCACCAGTGGTTGAGGGCGGAGCGAACTTCTCGCAGGGTCAGCGTCAGCTCCTCTGCCTGGCACGCGCTATCCTCATCCGTGCTCGCATCATTGTGCTGGACGAGGCAACAGCCAGTGTGGACATTGCAACGGATGCTCTGATCCAGCAGACGATCCGTGAAGAATTCCGCGACGTTACGGTGCTGACCATCGCACACCGACTTGATACCGTGGCCGACGCAGGCATGATCGTTGAACTCTCGGCCGGACGCGTGGCCAGTATCACCAGACGTTGACCTCGCGCTCGAGCGAGATACCGAAGCGCTCAAGCACACTCGACTGAATCGCCGAGGCCAGAGCGAGGATCTCGTCGCCCGATGCAGCGCCATGATTGACAAGCACCAGTGCCTGACGGTCATGCACGCCGGCATCGCCACGGCGAGCCCCCTTCCACCCGCTTTGATCGATTAGCCACGCTGCCGCTAGCTTAACCCGGCCGTCCGGTTGAGGATACATTGGCACCTCTGCATGAGCCGACCGGAAACGTTCAGCAACATCTGATGAAACCACAGGATTCTTGAAGAACGAGCCTGCATTACCGATAACGGCAGGGTCAGGTAGCTTGCGACGCCGCACCGAAACAACGGCATTCATAACATCCATGATCGTTGGCTCGGTGACGGACATTAAAGCAAGTTCCTCACTCACGTCGCGATACGTCGTGTTGACCGTGGGCTTCGTGCTGAGTCGATACGTAACAGAGGTGATGATCATCCTATCGCGATGTTCGTGCTTGAACACACTCTCGCGGTACCCGAAGGCGCAATCCTGCGGCAGAAATCGAACAATCTTTCCGGTCTCCCTATCCAGCGCCTCACACTCTTCGAAGATGCTCGCCTGCTCGACGCCATACGCACCGATGTTCTGCATCGGAGCCGCGCCCACCGTACCGGGGATCAGCGCCATGTTCTCCATGCCGCCCCATCCCTGATTCACGGTCCACTCCGCCACGTCGTGCCAGACCTCGCCGGCACCGAGGCGCACATGGACGATGTCGCCGTCAACGCAGGTGCTTCGCTCACGAATGCCCATGGAGATCACAAGCCCGTCAACATCCGACGTGGGAACGATGTTACTGCCCCCTCCGAGAATGCGAACACTCCAGCCGTTCTCATCAGCCATGGCCAGCGCCTGGCGCAATTCATCAACGGAAGTCACCTCTGCAAAATGCTGAGCTACAGCACGGCAGTGCATAGTCATGCGGGTGGAGAGATCGATGTTCTGCTGATGAATCATCAAGCCTAGGAGTGCAAGCGAATGAGATCTTTTGTTAGTGGCCGCGAGTTACCTGCAAGAACGTCAAGTGGGATAACATCCGGCTCTGGTGTGTAATCGCCAAGCTCATTGATGATGGCTTCAATCCTGAGCAAATGGGGCGGCAGAGTGGTTGAATCATACTTACGGAGTAGTTCTGCAACTCGCCCGACAAGCGAATCCGACGATTGTTCGACATTGATTTGCTTCATGGTCTATCTCGCGAGATTATGGTTGTGAATAAACAGGGGCAAGTTCATACGTTCAACGTACATCGAAAGAGGATCATTGTACGAACGCACGAGGTCGTGCATTTCGGGATCGTCGCACATATCATCGATTTCGAGTCCCAACTTACGGAGTTTGGTCATGTTCAGTGCACGGGCATGAGATCGCCAGCGCTTGTGGTCTGCGAGTGCTATTGCGATTTGTTCGGCGCGACGATCCTTCTCCTCTACTGACACGAGATTGCCAATATTTGTCGAACGATGATGCGACCAATTCTTGAACTTGTATTGAACAAGCCATTCCTTCAATAGGTCAATCGAGAAACTTCGTGCTTGCTCGTAAAGAGCAAGCCTGCCGAGATCAATGCTCCGAAGAAAGATTATTTCTGCTTGTGACAGCTCTGTCTTTGCTACGATTTCGTCAACCTTATCGAGATATCCCATCGCTGCAACATAGCCAGATCGATCTGGTGAAACTACCTGCGGGTCGATGGGGCCGAGAGCTGACGAATAGTCCATATAAATTCGGTCACCAGACATACAAAGGATCGTCCCCGCTGACATCGCCGCGTCTGGAACGATAAAGCTGACTTCACTGAAATGATTCCGTAAAATCAGCGCCATACTTTCAGCCGCTTCAGCAGAACCACCCATGGTCTTGAGTAGAAGGCATATACGTTCAGGATACGCGCTATTGGCCGCAACGGCTTCGATAGTATCCCGGTACTGTTTCAGGAATCCTGGATGAATACTGCCGTAGTATGCTACAACACTTGACGACAGCTTCTGTTCGAGCATCTGAGCGCGTTCATTCATACTCGACAGTATTGTCCGATCGATATCATACCGATTCATAGCATCAATCCTGAATAAGTGGTAAACACGTACGATGTTGATGTGCAGCAAAGTGCACGATCTCAACAACACTTTGCACTATCAACTAACGACTGAGCTATTCGGGTATGTAAAGGCGATCTTTCAGCGTGTAAACGAGAATATCAGTGGTGGGCTACCGAACGATCGTGAGTGGGATACTCGCGATCCGCCCGATACTACTTACGATGACTGTGTAAGCACCTGGTGGGAGCATCGATACATCAACAGGCATATCGGACGAACTGCTAATGAGACGCAGGACCTCGGTACCTTGCGCTGATACGACACGAATCATTGCACCTTCACCAGCATTGGTCAACATGAAGCGACTATGCGACGGATTAGGGATGAGCGCCATATAACAAGATGTAATCGACTCCTCCACCCCCGTCGTACCCATCTCCCAATGCAGCGTTGTTCCCTTTGCAAACTGGAGTGTAGGCGTCAGACGCAGACGTACGGTTCCATTGGGGTCGAATGCAGCGGTTGACTGCAATAGATCATCGCTTCCGCCGGATCGGACAACCTGATTGTCCAGGACATCATTGCCACGTATACCTACCTGCACGTCAACGGGCTGTGGGATCGGGATCTCGGTGTCATAGACCATGCCGATGTCGCCCCCTTCATGAATTCGCACCTGGAACGACACACGACCTCGATCAACATATGTCCCGGTGTTAGCGTCGAACAACAACAGCGTCATACTCCGCCACTCAACAACAAGCACTCGATCGGGTGAAGCCCCTTCCACAGCCCAACAGATGCGCGGACCATTCGGAGCGTTAGTGTCCAGAGTCATATAGTGGCCCAGCGCGGAGATCACCAGATCAGCTTCGTTCCACATCAACACCGGCGAGCTGGCCCATACCGGGAACAGACTACCGCCCAGACTGATGAATCCGTTGGTATGCACATTCATGGTATCGAAGGTGCGGTCGAGGATCGTGATCGGAAATGGCAGTGCAACCGGGGTGACTACACGGCCAAACTGAAGTTTGTCTCGTAGCACCGTCGGCGAATTCAGCACACGGAACTCCCCCGCCTCGGTGCGGAAGGAGTACTGCCGCGCGATCAACGGACGGCGACGTGGTTGGATCATCACTACGGTTGCCGTTTCATCGTAGATCGGAAGAAGAAATCCGGAACTGGATGCTGGTGCCACGTGCGACGAATCGTATTGTGCTTCGGCCTCGAATGAGACCGCAGCATCAACGTTTTCAATAACCGCAATGCCGTCGGCGTCGGTCATTCCTGTGTAGCGTTTCGATGCACCCGACTCGGTGATCTGATATGGAACACCCTGCGCAAAGCGTACACGCCGATCAGGGATTCGGATGACCTCGGCAACTGCCATGGAGATGGTCGTCGTCAGCTCGGGCAGAACTGATGTGGACACAAGCCGCGCAGACTGCTGTGGAGTTTCTCCGCTAACATCGAGACGCAATGAGGAGGGTGTGAATCGACGTCCGATGGCGCTCGGAACAATGACAGCCCGCCCCAGCGGCAACACACGGCGCACGGCAACCGACGTCTGCGTTCCCTCCGGAAACGGCACGGGTACGAGAGAGAGCAGGCCGGGGAGCTTTTCACTATAGATATTTAGCACTGTTGACGTTGTGTCACCATCGTTCTCAATCGTGATCTCAACGATCTGGCCTTTGGTCACCAGAATGTCTTTGCGCTCAATGCTATCGGCAATAGCAACACCGAAGGAAAACGCATCCTCGCCAACCTCGGCAGGGTAGATCGTGTATGGTCCGTCGATATCAATGGCATACAAGCCCCTTCCCAGGCCGGCAAAGTTCCATGTTCCATCGGCCGCCGAAGTCACGATCGTATCTCCTGTCGGAGCCGGTGTTCCGCGGTACACATAATCGCTCACGGGTCGGATCTTCAAGGTCACCCCGCCAAGGGGCTTTCCGGTCTCAACATCGCGAATGGTGCCCACCAGACTGCAAGAGCGCTGACGAGGCTGGTTGCCAACGCACGCGCTCGACTGCAGATACTCGCGCATAACCAGGCGATGCATGGGGTGGAATTCCAGAACATCCTCGAAGGCCGGGTCACCATTGGCAAAGCAATACGACATGATGGTACCGCGGCTTGGCTTGACGTCATCACTCGAGAAACACGTCCCTGACTCGGGTGTAACGCAGCTATCGAGAGCCCCGTTCGGCCAGTAACAGCTGTGCGTGTGAATTCCCCCGCAGATGTGACCGAGCTCGTGAGAAATCACCGAGACGTTCCATGACCACGTCGGATACGCCACGGCCTTCGTATCGATATCCACGGCACAGTACGCCCCATCCGGCTCACAGAGTCCACCGATGGTTGCCGCAAGTCCCCCTGCTACATCGCGCGAGGTGATAAACACGGCTGCATCGCGCTGAATGCTCGTCATGTTTGACGTGTACTCTTCGATGAACGTATCGAGTAGACTGAATACATCTTGCTGCGTCGGATACGGGTCGTTGGACTTGTCCCACAGACGCAGATTTGTCACCACAACGCGCGTACGCAGGTCCGTTTCGAACACGGCAGACACGGCAGCCATGTTCAGCGAAACCAGAAGTCGCGCATCACCGACCGAGCCAGCGGCATACACCGCATCATTATCAACCTCGAGGGCCAGCTCAAGAGTGAGCGTGTCGTTGGCGTTCGTCGCTTCGGATGTCTTGTGTCCGGCCTGACGCAGCGCCGACATGGCAGCGGAGCTGATCTTCTCCGGCGACGTCTGACAGTCAAGGGGCTTTGCACTCGCCTCTGAAGTTTGAAGCCGCAGCACGTTCGACACATCCCGCACCAACGTTGCCCGGCGTCCCTTCTGCTGGGTCAGCCCCATCATCGTCCCACGTTTATCGATAGCGATGATCGTCCAGTCCGCACCCGGTGTTGAGAGCTTCGTACGATACATCACCACGTCATCTGCGAGAGCCGTCGTGATGCTGCCCTCATCGTTCATCACGATGCACTTTGCCCAAGGGGCAGACCAGGCAACACGTTCCAATTGCATGGGGATCAACAAACCATCGAGTGTTGGCACCTGCATCTCAATCTGCGCTGGACGCCCCACGGCAAGGCGCTGAAGCTTCTGCACGCTGGGTGTTGCACCGAGATTCCGCACGTGTTGTGCAGAAAGCTCGGGTAGCAAAGAAAGGGCCGCCAGCAGGAACAGCGTGATCGCTCGGTTCATGATCGCTTCAGTACATGGTCAGAGAGCTTGTCGAGAAGCGAAACTACGCCAATGACATCTCCTGTAGCCCCCCCCTAATCGATAACCACATAATAAAGTCTGAAAGAACCTGTTCGCTCTGACTCGCAGGCCAGCTCCTTCATTTTCAGAGTTCATGGTCTCAATAGTAGACATATTTAGCGGCAAACATTTGAGTAATTCCTCCCGCTGAAATTCTGCTAGGTTGAACCGCGCATTTGTTCATTCTTTTACCATACTGAGGTTCCCATGTATTCCCCCTCCCCCCCCCCCCGCAGCTCACGTCAGCTGCTCCTCGTTCTTAGTGTGATCTGTCTGGCCATGGGCCTGCATGTTCACGCGATAGCCCAGCCGGTTCAAGGGCCGGGCTGCACTCCCGGAGACCGTTTTCACCGTAACGTTCGCATAAGAAGCGAGCAGTTTATTGGTTGTAACGACTGCCAAGCCAACCCACCGGACGTCCTTCTGGACTTGCTGCACAAAT
>CANHFG010000088.1 GCA_947459875.1 Ignavibacteria bacterium | reverse complement strand
TACAATCGTTTCGCCTGTGGCGCAGAGGTCCGCACTTCCGTGACCGATTCTGCCCTGAAGGTGATCCTCAATGAGCTTCGGAAGCTCGCTGATGAGGGGCCCGATGAGGAAGCACTGAAGAGGAGAATCGCCCTTGAGGTTGGCCAGTATAGGATTGCCTTTGAGCGTCCTTCCACAGTGGCTGCTGTTCTGCAGAATTCCTGGCTTAACGAAGTCCCGGTGGACGACGTGATCAACTACACACGTCGGATTGAGTCACTCAGCTCGGCCGAGGTTCAGCGATCAGCGCAGCAGTATCTGAACATGTTCAACCTGCGTATCGTGGTTGTCGGTAGTCCGGATGTTCGTGCAAAGCTTGAACCATTTGGAAAGATCATCGAGTATACGCTTGATCTTGAACCGGCCAAGGAAGCCCCATACGAGACCGTTGCGATGAGCATTGATGAGCTGCTTCAGAAGCACAAGCAGTCTCTTGGGTCGGTAGATGCCGTGCAGACGATTCGCACCTCTGCCACGGCCAAGATGGTGTTCCAAGGCAAGGAGTACGTCGGGACCATGACGCGCATTCAGAAGCGTGCCAACAAGGAGTTCTCAGAGCTCGACCTGGGTGTGATGAAGCAGCAGCAGTGGGTCGATGGAACGGGTGCATGGACGTCGCTCATGGGTGGACCAGCGAGCGCGACGCCTGCCGACGAGGCTGCGCAGCTCAAGCAGGAAGCCCGTATGTTCCCGCTGGTGACGATGGTTGCCGATGGTTACAAGGCCACGATCAAGGGAAAGCGCGACGGTCAGATCGAGCTTGAGACCACCAGTCCACTCGGGGTGAATGAACGCTACTATCTTGATGCGGCAACCATGATGATCTCACGGCATGAGAAGGATGACGTCACGCCCGGCGGAAGCGTCACCACTGTCGAACGGTTCAGCGATTACGCCCCGGTCGCCGGCGTCATGCTTCCGTCTAAGCTCCAGATCCAGAATACACTCTTCTCCATGGAGTTCGATCTCAAGCACGAGGTCAACGCCAGCGTCGAGGATTCCATGTTTCGTCCGGCGGGATTCTAAGGGTCCTTACCAATGCGCATCACCGCTGCTATGCGGTCGATTTGGTTCGGCCTCGTTGATCCTCGACGGATCCGTCAGACACCTACAGAAGCGGCCGCGGCGGTCTTCGCCGTGGCCGTTCTTGCTGTAGCTCTGGTGGGAACGCTCTGCACGCTCTGGGAGCAGGGCAGTGCATCGCTTGTGCGGGAATCGGCCATACTCTCACAGCAGACCCCTGCAGCCACAGGTGCGGCTGAAGGGATCGACCTCAGCCTGCCACAGCGGCAGTTTACGGGAGCGCTTGGAGGAACCCTCATCATCACGATCGTCTCCTATGCCGCCCTGGCAGGGGTGTTCATGATCCTTGTGAGGTTTCTGACGGATTGTGCGGTGTCATACTCCAAAGCGATCATTGCTACATCGTCGCTGGCACTCGTGTCGATGCTGGATTCCTTCATCGCCACAGCACTTCATGTGGTTACCGGTACAATCAAGATCGGAGTGCACGCTGGGGTTTGGCTGCAGCCTTCTGAGTCACCCATGCTGTTTACCTGGCTCCAGTTGATCAGTCTCGAGTCCGTCTGGCGGTACCTGGCCATTGCTGTTGCACTCGTCACCTGGGAAAATCTTCACTGGCGCTATGGGATCGTCGTTGGACTCGTGGTGTGGGGTGTTACGAGAGCGATTTTCGGTCTCATGGCTCTTGTAGGCTGGATCGTTGGCCTTCAGGGGGCTGGCCAGCTTGCCCCCTAGCAATTCCGTACGTTTTCCCAAGACGTTACCCGTGGGAAACCTGCACAATATCTCGTTACAATTCCGTTGTATATTGTGCGGCTCTTACCTCACTGACGTTTAACCTGACAGTACCTGAGGATCATCATGAGTCAACATCGACGCTTTACAACTTGGGCCGTTCTTCTGCTGGCACTCGGATGTGCCGAAACGGCCGCCCAGAACAATCGTTCCGCCATTGCCGTGCCTGCTCAGGCAAGCCAACTGCGCCCAACCCGTATAGATGCTGCTGAGCCCCGTCTTGTCGTCTCCTCCGAAGCTGAGGCTCGTCCGGTCGGCGAGAGCTCGGTCCTTCGTCGACGTCTACCAAAGGTCCTCGATGCGGTCCAGGCTGAACTCCCGGGTATCGAGATCGGCTTTACCTTCTATGACTTCCAGACAAATGGCGGGATGGCTAATCGCCTTGCCTACACAGCAGACGGGCCAGACAAGTACGTTCAAATGCTCTGGATGGTCTCAAAGGACTCTACCCGCGATGTGACAACCCGCATTCCGGGCTTTGCCGGCAATTTCCGCGGAACGCACTATAACTTCATTGACGTTTCCAACCCTGACTCACCGGAACGTGGTGTTGACGAGTGGGACAAAGTTGAGGATACCCGTTCGGGCTGGCCATCGATCGTCCAGTTCAAGGACGGCCTAATCGGAACGCCGTCACACCCTCCGATCCGCTTCTTTGGCAATTCCGGTGTGGGCGACCAACCTCTGCAGTTTGCTGAGGTGACAGACCCTTCGGCACTTTGCCTGTGGCCACGCGCTGCTGCTGACGGTGATGGCAATGCGCACCTTATTTACAACCACAACCTCGGCAGTGACCAGCAGCCATCGAATCAGGTCGCGTATCGCCGTTCGACCGATGGTGGCTATTCTTGGTCGGAAGAAACGCAGTTCACCGGTTCGGGCTCACCAGAAGGTAATCTCCCTATAGGCCTTGGTGGCGACACCTATGCCGTAACGGCTCGCGGCAAGAAAGTTGTTGTCGCATATACGGACAACTCTCTGCGCATGCTTTCGCGTACATCGACCGATGGTGGAGCAACGTGGCCGTCAGAGCTTGCTCGTGTGATCTTTGCACCGAATTACACAGACGTGGATTCCTCGGAGAACGAGTGGGGTACCTTCGAGGTTCGCTCGGACACCGTTCCTACACCGAATGGCCACATTGATGTGATCATCGATGGTGAAGGCATCACGCACTACATTGTTGGTGTTGTGCCGTCACATGTCGTTCGTAAGGACACCAACGGCACGCGTCAGGGCACGATCTTCATGCTGAATAACCGTGCCAACCTGCGCACGTCGGGCATGGGGCACATCATGGAGGGTAGCAACATCATCCGGTTCATGGCACCTCCTGCAGGGGGCGAATGGGATGGAAATGGCTATGCGATGAACCTGCGTTTCTTTGACAATGCCAGCCGCTGGCCGCAGCTCGGCATTGATGCGGAGAACAACCTGTATTGCACGTACGGTTCATTCAAGAATGGTGACACCAAGCTCATGGCTGCCGACACAACGGGTGGTAACCAGCAGAATGAGCCGGACACGCTTACCAATGTCAATGCCCTGAACAGTCACATCTGGATCACCTATCTCAAGGCCGGTGAAGATCAGTGGTCAAAACCGTTCGATCTTACTCCAGACGGCATGAACTGTCAATACCCTTCACTCTGCGATGAAGTTGTGAACGGCCGTCTCTACATCGGTTACTCTGCAAGCCCGAACCCTGGAGACCGTGTGACGAATGTTGAAACACCGGCTGATGCAGCACGGGTGATGTTCGTCGCCGTTGATGCCACCAAGATCGATGCACCGGTGAGCGTGCATGAACGTGACGAACTCAACGCCGAAGTGACCATCGCCCCCAATCCTGCACAGGGAGTGACCAGCGTACGCATCGTTTCCCCGTCATCTGGAACGATGTCGGTGTCCGTTCTATCGTCGATCGGAGAACGTGTACTGTCATCGACCAGCCCGAATAATGCAGGTTCATGGGATGTTGTGATCCCAACCGACGGCCTTGCCGCCGGACTCTACAATGTTGTTGTCGAGCAGGCAGGACGCCGCACTGTTCGTGCGCTGTCAGTGGTGCGCTAAGAAAACTGTCGCAAGCAGGAAATTCAATTCAACCTAGATCTCAGGAGGAGTCCACCATGGTGCTTCGTTACGTACTGTTGGTGCTAACCCTTTGCATGACAACTACGGCTTCGTTTGCCGGAATCACCGGTATCCTTGCCGGAAAGATCACAGATAAGGATGGCAATGCCGTTGCCGGTGCTACCGTTCGTGTTCTGGGCACAACGCGTGGTGCGACATCAAAGATCACCGGTAGCTATACCATCGTCAACATTAATGCCGGTTCGTACGACGTGCGTGTGACGGCTGTTGGCTACGATACGCTCACCAAACGTGTTTCCATCGTTGCTGACCAGACGCTGACCGTCAACTTTGTGATGAATCAGGGTGGTGTGCAGATGAAGGTTGTCGACGTTTCCGCAGAGCGGGAAATGGTTCGTTCGACAGACATTGGAACCACGCGGGTAACGAAGGGTGACGATCTGACCAAGGTTGCACGGGATAACATCGCGTCAGCTTTGTCGCTCAGTGCCGGTATCCGTGCATCGGGGAACAACTTCATTGTTCGCGGCGGACGTTCAAACGAGACGCAGGTGATGGTTGATGGTCTTACGGTCACCGATCAGTTCACCGGTGGTCTTGGCAATGTTGGATCGACCATTTCGGCCGCGATGCCTAGCCCCCTTGCCACGGAAGAAGTTCAGGCACAGACCGGAGGCTTCAGCGCCGAGTACGGGAACGCGGTTGCTGGTATTGTGAACACGGTTGTTAAGACAGGACGAACCGACCGATTTGATGGTCAGCTGCGTTGGCGAAAAGATGTTCCGTTCCTGTTCGGTGAGGCCGGTAATGGCATCCAACTCGGAGCTCCAAACGAGGACGTGGTCGACGTAGCCATCGGTGGTCCTATGGGACTTGGCAAGTCCACGTTCTTTGTGTCGATCCGTAACACATTCCAATTGTATCGCAACGCCGGCCTTGAAGTTATTGACCCAGTAGGTAACAACTGGGGCCTGCTACCGAATAACCGAACGTGGTCGCGAAACATCACCGGCCGTATGCGTTACCAGCTCGATGACAACTCTGCGCTTCTTGTCGGTGGTTCCTATGGTATGCTTGCGGGAGAGCTCAGCGGGATTGGTTGGCTCTACGCAAACAATCAAGGATATCAGACAGATCTGTTCGGTAATCCTGTCCTGGATGGCAATGGAAACATGATCGGTAATGGCGTTGCCGAGCGCATGGCCAAGCAGGCCATCGTTCAGGAGTTCACCACGAATGGATTCGCCCAGTTGAATCAGACATTGGCCGGAGGCAATACGTTCTTCGAATTGCGAGCTTCCTACAATGGCAAGGTTACTGAAGTAGGAAAGCGTCGGTCGTTCGAGGCCCCTGGAATCTTCTCCGGCATTGAGCTGTACCAGCCAACGGACAACATGTCCGTCGATGATATCCGGTACATCGAGAATGAGCCCAATACAATCCTTGACGAGTACGAGTCGATGCGCCAAAACTCGTTTACGAACGATGGATACAACCGTAACGAAACAACCAAGCGTAACCCTATCACCGGGTACTATGAAGGACCATCCGACGCACAGTCGACGAATAATCCATTTGGACTGCTCGGATATTTCTTCAACCATGGCAACACCGTAGGCGTTGAGTTCCGTAGCTCGACGTTCTATCAGTTTGACGGTAACATCACGCATAACCTCGAGATCGGTGACGCACGTCACGTCATCAAGGGAGGCTTCGAGTTCCGTACGTTCGATCTGTCGCTGTACTCGAACCAGGCGCCATGGAGCGGTGATCAGTTTGCCCAGTCGTACGGACGTGACAACGTCACAAACCCAGCGCGTACCAGAGACGCGCGCACGCCAACAACCGCATCGTTGTTCGTTCAAGATCAGATCATGATGAAGGGGCTCGTCTTGACTGCCGGTTTGCGGATGGACTACCTCAACGCCAACGCGACAACCTTTGATGTTGGCAACCCGGACTCAGTCACACCTGATGCGACGAACAAGTTGAATTTTGGACCACGTGTATCGGTCACATATCCGATCACACAGCGTCAGAACTTCCAGTTGTCGTACGGTATCTACTATCAGAACGCACCTTGGTCGAACTTCTTCGATGGAGTGTACTCTGATCCGGTGTTCCAGGACTTCTTTGGCAATACGAACCTTCAGCCGCAGCGCACGAATCAGTTTCAGGTTGCTTACAACCACCAGCTGAATGATGATCTGGCGTTGTCGGTCACAGGATACTACAACGACATTCAGAATCAGCCATCGATTCGCATCGATACGTTCCAAGGCAGGCCAAAGTATCAGTATGACTTGGCATCGTATGGAACGTCGCGCGGTATCGAAATGTCGTTCATGAAGCGTATGACGAACAACTGGTCATTCAATATCAACTACACGATCGCAAGCGTGCGTGGAAACGCCAACACGGCAACGCAGCTACCACCGGTAGACCCGATCACAGGGGATCTGCAGCTGCCGATCGTAGACTTCCCGCTGAGCAACGATCTGCCACATCGCGTCAATGCCGTCATCGGTTTTGCCTGGGGTAAGGATGAAGGTCCAACAATTGCGGGCATCCCGATTCTTGAGAACTTCAACATCAACTTCTCGGGATTCTGGCAGGCAGGCCTGCCGTACACGCCAGTAAACATCCGTGGCCAGATAGCCGGCCAGATCAACTCGGCGCGTTTCCCATCGAACTGGTTCACCGAAATGCGTATCACACGCACGATCCCGCTAACAGACGTCCTCGGTGGACGAACAGCGATCGACCTTACCCTCGACGTGAACAATCTGCTCAACTACACAGAGGCCATTTCTTTCTTTACGACAACGCGTAGCCCAGACTTTGACGGATTTGCACTTAATCGTCAGCCGTCAGACTTTCCTCCAACGACGTTCTATCGTGAACCAGACCCTGCAAACAAGTCCACTATTGCCACGAACCAATATGATCGTTATGGCAATCGGTTCTATCAGGAACGAATCGACTTCAACAAGGACGGGCGTGTAACGCCGGAAGAGACCTTCCGCGGCTATCAGGAGTATGTTGATCGCGTTGTCGCGCGTCGTCCGAACTATCAAACACCGCGCTCAGTCTTTTTCGCGGTTTCGTTCCGTTTTTGATCTGAAAGGGAGGAACGATGTTTACACCTCTGAAGAATAATGGAGTGATTATGAAGCGGCTAATGTCGGGCGTTTTTGCTTTGACGGTTCTGTTCGGCCTGTCCGTGACGTCTTTGGCCGATATCAATCGTGATGTTAAGGGTCGCAAGGACAAAGAGTCCGAAGATGTTCAGCGCACGCCGACGGGCGTCTTTGATCAGCAAAAGAACACCAAGTCGCGCATCGACTTCATCACCACGAACTACGGGATATTCGGATTCGACGTGGTGAACGGTCAAGGCGGTGCCTTCTGGCCACGCGGTCGTGGGAATCAGTATCTGTTCGCCGGCGGGGCATGGTTCGGTGCTCGTAAGCTTCCACCGGGATCTGACACGCTCCGTAAGCGAGTGATGATCACGTATAACCCCAATAGCGGCCGCTCGTGGATGGTGCCCGGTACAATCGCAAGCGGTGCATTGCTGGATCAATCTGAAGCCGCCCGCAATAAGTTCCGAACGTATTTCTCGACGGATTTTTCCGACGAGACAGGTGTAGAAAAGGTCAACCCAGAGCTGCCGAACTGGCCCATCTGGGACAATGATCCGACCAAGACACTGCGAGTCGACAACTATTACGGTAATTATGTCGATGACATCGCCAATCGAGTCAAAAAGCAGGGCAAGGATGCACCGGCCTTTGTCTCTGGCGAGGACGTATTCTGTATCTACAAAGACACCGACCTCTCTCGCTATGAGGGTGGTGCTACTCGCCGACGCGCTGAGGGCTTTCCACTCGGACTCCAAATCGAGCAGATCGTATACTCATGGGGCTTCGGCGATTATGGCGACATCCTATTCATGAAGTATCTGTTCACCCACCCTTGTACCTTCCCGGACACGTTGTACGATTGCTGGATGGCTGCCGTCCAGGACGTGGACATCG
>CANHFG010000087.1 GCA_947459875.1 Ignavibacteria bacterium | reverse complement strand
GGCAACCGATAGCACGAGATATGACATTCACGGATGACGATAAGAGCGCCAACGGCGCGACCCATACCAGCCTAGGCCGTAGGCCTAGGATATACCCGGGGAACATGCGAATACGTGGTCACGCAATGGGCGACGCACCATCACAAATGGGCGACCACGTAGGGTCGCCCCTACCCCGTAATTCCGTAACTCCGTAACTCCGTAATTCCGTAACTCCGTAATTCTTCCTCGTATCTTTGCCCATGCCTTTGATCATTGATGGGAACGCCATGGCGGCCGAGGTGCGCAGCGAGGTTGCGCTCGATGTGGCCGCGTTGCATGGGGCTACGGGGATAACGCCGGGATTGAATCTGCTGCTGG
The DNA here is from genome assembly GCA_947459875.1 of Ignavibacteria bacterium. GTDB lineage: Bacteria > Bacteroidota > Ignavibacteria > Kapaibacteriales > Kapaibacteriaceae > UBA10438. The sequence goes on along the minus strand of CANHFG010000087.1, from coordinate 7,836 downwards.
TGGGGGAGGACCCTGCCAGTGCGGTGTATGTGCGCAATAAGGGGAAGGACTGTGAGAAGGTTGGCATACGCTCGACGATCGTGCGTATGAGTGCCGATGTTTCGCAGGCCGAGGTGATCGCTCAGGTGGAGGCATGGAATGCCGACCCCTCAGTGCATGGTATTCTGGTGCAGCTGCCGCTTCCGAAACACATCGATGAACATGCGGTGATCCGGGCGATCGATCCGGATAAGGATGTTGATGGATTCCACCCGGTGAACGCCGGGAAGCTGTTGATCGGACTCGACGGGTTTATTCCGTGTACGCCCTATGGAGTGCTGGAAATGCTGCGTCGAACAGGCATTGAAACCTCCGGCAAGCACGCCGTGGTGGTCGGACGGAGCAATATCGTGGGTAAGCCCCTTGCCATGCTCCTTGCTCAGAAGCGTCCACAGGGCAACTGCACGGTTACGCTCTGCCATACCGGCACGCCCGACATTGCCGAGCACACCCGCCGGGCCGATATCCTGATCTCAGCCGTGGGCATGCATGGCCTGATCACTCGCGAGCACGTACGCCCGGGTGCGGTCGTGATCGATGTGGGTATCAACCGCATCGAACTGCCGGATGGTACCTCGCGCCTGGCCGGCGATGTGCTCTACGACGAGGTCTCCGAAGTGGCCTCGGCCATCACACCGGTGCCGGGAGGCGTGGGTCCCATGACGCGAGCCATGCTGCTGCGCAACACCGTAACGGCCGCACAGAGGCGGCACCGATGAATAAGCGACCCAAACTCGAAGTCCTCCACGCCGATGCGTCCCTGGTGGTGGTCAATAAGCCGGCCGGTCTTCTCTCGATCCCGGATCGGTATGATCAGACGCTGCCAAGCGTTAAGGCCATCATCCGCGAAGAGTATGGCTCGGCCTACGTTGTGCACCGGCTCGACCGGGAAACGTCGGGCGTGATACTCATGCCCCTTACCCCGGAAGCTCATAAGCACCTGAGTGAACAGTTCGAACACCATACGGTGGTCAAGACCTACGAGGCCATCGTTTCGGGGATCGTCGATAAGGATACGATGACCATCGACATTCCGATCACACCGGATACACGTCGAAAGGGGCTGATGAAGCCCTCGGCCAAAGGCAAGGAAGCCCGCACCATTCTGCGCGTGCTGGAGCGCTTCCGCCTGGCTACGCATGTCGAATGCGACCTCATTACCGGACGTCAGCACCAGATCCGCGTGCACTGCTCGGCCATCGGACATCCTCTGCTGGTTGATGCCGACTACGGAACGTCGTCGTCATTCCTGCTTTCAAGCATTAAACGTCGCTACAACGTGAGCAAGGGGCAGACCGAGCGCCCCCTGATCGAGCGGCTCACGCTGCACGCACGGCGTATCACGTTTCTGCATCCGGATACGAATCAGAGCATGACGTTTGAGGCAACGCCCCCGAAGGACTTCTCGGCAACCCTGCAGGTGCTGCGTAAATACGCCGCACCATATGCGTCGACCTTCGATGCGGAGTTCTTCTGACGTTGTATTTTCGCTGCAATCGCTTCATGGGGGAGAAATGATTCTCGTGTTGTTCGGCGCCCCGGGTGTGGGCAAAGGCACGCAAGCCGTTATCCTGGCAGAAAAACTCGGTATCGCACACCTGAGCACGGGTGATGCCTTCCGCGCTGCCATCAAAAACCAGACGGCCGTGGGTATGCTGGCCAAGGAATACGTCGATGCCGGTAAACTCGTCCCGGATGAGGTCGTCACCCGCATCGTGGAAGAAGCCATGAGCGGCACCCAGTTCGCCGATGGCTGCATCCTGGACGGATTTCCGCGCACTCGCGCACAGGCCGATGCCCTGGATCAGCTGCTGGCCAAAAAAGGCCTCTCCATCGGCCGCGTGGTGAACCTGGAGGTCGACGATGAGACGATCATCGCCCGCCTGCTGCAACGTGGCCGGGCCGACGATACGGAAGCGATCATCCGCGATCGCCTGAATGTGTACAATAATGAGACCGCTCCGCTGCTGGAATACTATGGCGAAAAGGGGCTCCTGCACTCCGTCAATGGTATCGGCGATGTTGAGGAAGTCTCCTCGCGGGTGCTCGTGGCTCTGAACTGAGGTAACGCTTTCCACATACGAATTCGTGGCAAACGCCCTTGAAGTAAGTTTCAAGGGCGTTTTTCGTAGGTGGTTGATTTTCAACGTGTTGCTGCGTCGACCCAAAGTCGGTCTATCTATAAAGTGGTAAAGTTTGGAATGATTTTTGATTATCTTATTCACGTCAATCCACACTGTTTTCCACAAGCTGGTGAGTGGCTGTGAGCACGTTGTTCCGCGCTGTTCGTGACGTGTGCATACTCTCGGTTCTGATGCTGACGCTGGTGCAGGCCGCCGGCGCGCAGGGTCGGTTGCGCCAGGTTCAGGGTGCGCTCTTCGGCGGTGCGCTCAAGTATCACGGTGAGCAGACCGACGACATGTTTGGCCTGGCAGGGGGCGTATCGCTCGGCTATGCCGTGATGGACCGGCTGCAGCTGGATGCGCGGGTGCTCGTTGGAGAGTATCGCTGGAAGATCACGCCGACCAAGATCGCGGCCCTGCCGGAGTACTTCGGTCCGGGCGCACGCATCGGCGACCGGTATCCGGGCACGCAGACGCTGATCGATTCGCTGAACGTCAGCAGTGCAACGATGGTGGACCTGATGGCCAGCTATGTGCTGGTGCCGGGGATCAAGGCCCGACCCTTTATCACGGCCGGCGTGGGCCTGCTGGCCTTTAACCCGTCGAATGCCTCTGAACACGCCCCCTTGCCGAACAATCTGGCAGGGGAGTACAGCACCACGGTGGCCAGCCTGATCCTTGGCGGCGGCGTGCAGTTTCCGCTCTCACGCCATGTAGGCCTGATGCTGCGCGGCGAGCGGCGCATCGTGTTTTCGCAGTTTCTCGACGATGTTAATCCGAAGCGCTCCAACGATGCCCTGTCTCTGGTGTCGATCGGACTGACGTATACCTTTAATGCCATGCCTCCGAAGCCCCGTCGGCACAGTCACGAGGGTCCGGCCGGCGGCGAAGCCTGTGACGCCGAGCACCCCGACGAGGAATGCACCCCGCCACGCGGCGCTCCTCCGGGCTGGGATAAGGTGTTTGAACTGCAGGACGAAGAATGCTCCGAATGCAATGGATGCACCATGTGCGAGGCCTGCTACGAATGCGTCCACGTCAAGTGCAACGTCTGCCTCTGCTGCTACTGCCGCACCTGCTCGGCCTGCTGCTGCATGCCGTGCCCGATGCGCGGTGGTAACGGCGATGGTGGCCGAGGCGACGATGGCGAGGAACCCGCAAAGGAGAAGGGGGCTGCACCGGAACCGAAGCCAGCGCCCAAACCGGAAGAACCCAAAGAACCCACCGAGCCCAAGAAGCCCGAAGGCGTCGAACCCATGAGCGTGCCATGTCCGGGTGGACAGCATCGCGAGTGTTTCGGTCCGCCGGGCTTCGGCATCTGCGTCGATGATGAGCCCCCTCGCGGACCGCAGAAGATCCGCTGGGATCTGGCCCGCACCCTCGAAGACGGCAGCCTGCTGCGCGAATCAGAGGCCGATGGCCGCTGGTACCGCAGGCAGATCCAGCCCGACGGCACGGAACGTATCACCAAAGGTGCCCTTCCGTTCGAAGTAACCGATTGCAAAGAATGCAGGGAGAAGATGAAATGACGGAAGTACGGAATTACGGAAGTACGGAAGTACGGAATTACGGAAGTACGGAAGTACGGAGTGACCTGTCATCCCTGCGAACGCGGGGATCCATCCTCTTCCTCCTCTTGCTCCTGGTGACCTCGGCCATGCAAGCGCAGAAGCGGCAGGGTGACGTCCTTGGATCGATGAGCGTGAACTCCTATAAGTACCACGGCGAGTTTTCGGACGATCTCTTCGGATATGGTGGCACCGTTAGCCTGTCGTACAGCGCCATGGACCGGTTGTGGGTGGAGGCACGAACATCCCTCGGACAGTACGGATGGCGCATCAATCAGGCACGCATCACAGCCAATCCCGACTATTTCGGTCAGGGGGCGAAGATCGGCGACGTCTATCCGGGCACGCTGACGAAGATCGAGGAGCGCAATGAGAGCAGGGTAACAACGGTAGATCTGATGGTGGGCTACGTGCTGGTCGACAACATTCCGGCCGTGCCGTACATCACGGCGGGTGTGGGACTTGTGGACTTTGCGCCATCCAATGGCAGTGAACACTCGCCCCTTCCCAATAACATCGCCGGCGAATACTCGACCACCGTGGCCAGCATCCCGCTGGGTGGTGGCATCATCTTTCCGCTCTCGCAGCGCGTGGGGCTGTCCCTGCGAGGGGAGTACCGGCTGGTGTTTAGCAGTAATCTCGACGATGTGGACCTCAATGGCATGCGCGATGACCTGTCGTCGTTCTCCATCGGGCTGACCTATAAGTTCAACGAGCCACGCCGTCACCGTCCGCACCGCCGGGACGAACCCGAGATGTGTTCGCGTTGCAAGTGTATTGTCGACGATGGATGTTGCTGCGACGAATCTCCACGGGGCCGCCGTCCAGGTCGTGAGCGGCGCGAAGAACCCGCGATGAGAGGCCCGGAAGGCGCTGACCCTTCAGAGTCAACTCCGGATTCTGCTCCGGAGCAGCCCGCAGAGCAGCCCGCAGAAAAGCCCGCAGAGAAGTCCACCGAAAAGTCGGCTGAGAAGTCGGCCGCACCGCAAAGTGCCCAGCCAGCTGCCGCTGCTGAACCGGAGATGCCGGCCACGCCCCGCAAGGTGGCCTTTTCAAAGTCGATCAACTTCGTGGTCAACACCGATCAGCTGGATCTTGATGATGTGCAGACCGAGAAGAACCTTCAGGAACTCTGGAACTACATGAAGCAGGCCTGCGACGAGCTCCAGGTTATCATCGAAGGTCATGCATCGTCGGACGGACCACCGGAGCGTAACCAGGAACTCTCCGAGCTCCGGGCAAAGCGCATCAGCCAGTGGCTGGTTGATAACGGGATCTCCGCAAGCAAGATCCGCAGTGCCGTCGGACGTGGTTCAACCTCGCCAAAGGTGATGGAGCCAACTGGCGATATGGCCAAAAAGATGACCAAAGAGCAGCTGGAAGCGATCAGATCAAAAAATCGCCGTATTGAGGTGGTCGTTGTAAGAGATTGTAATTAATAGCAGTTAGCAACCCATGAACAGGAATTCATAAACAATTCATCAGGGTGGTGTGGAAAACCTGCATTTTTGAGGTCCTGATTTCGTCAGGGGGCCTACAACAGGCTTTTCCGTCTCGACGACAGTGTAGGGTAGCTGTCGATTCGAGTAAGATTTCCTCGAGCTACGCAGGAGGACCACCCTATGACAACGTATCTCTCGCAACGGAACATCGCTCGAATTGCGGTGTTTGTGGTCGTAATGGCCATTATCATGTCGATCAGTCTTCTCGTTCAGGCGCACGATGCACCCGATGCGGTGGCGGCAACGCCCCGCCCGGTCGAGCGCGTTGTGATCATGCCGGAGCCCCTTGCCATGGTTGACGTGGCCGACGGGCTTGCCTCGTGGTATGGAGGGATGTTTCACGGACGCCGCACGGCATCCGGAACCGTATACGACATGGACGCTTTTACGGCGGCGCACAAGACGCTGCCTTTCGGCACACTGTTGCGAGTACGAAACGTTGAGACCGGCAGGGTCACCGTCGTCGAGGTTACCGACCGCGGACCATTTATCCGACGTCGGGTTGTCGACCTCTCCCGTGCAGCGGCGCGCTTCCTTGGCGTATCGGTCACACCGGTCGAGGTGGATGCCATCAGCAAGGACGAGATCCTGCGCGTGCTGACGCCCGAGGACGCCCCGGCACTGGTGCTTGACGGTACCATGCAGCCAGCCACGATCGCCATAGAACATGTAGAGCCTGTCAAGGCCGAGCGATCGCTGCGCGATGCGATCACGAATCTGGCCGCCGGGCAGCATGTGCGCGTCACCCTCGGTCCAAAGGGCACATACCGCTACCAGCGCGTTATCCTGCGGGCGCAGGAAAGCCCCCTGATCGCCTCCCGGTAAGGGGCTTTGTGGCACGGCTTCGGTTAGCCGGATGCATTTTTTGAACGCGTTTGTGAACCGCCGATGCAAGGCTACGCGTAGTTTTGGCATGCCTGAAAACTACATGTGAAACCTTGACGTCGTTGCCGTTGTCAAAGGCGGGTATTGCAATTTCACGGCACAAAGATTCCCCCAGGACATTCACCCTTTCCAACTATGGAGCACCTCATGCGTCGCCTAACCGCACTCGTAACCCTTTTCGTTGTCATGGCCGCTTCGGCATTTGCAACGGACGTTAAAGACATCATCGCCAAGAACCTCGACGCCAAGGGCGGTCTTGCGAAGATCAAGGCCATCAAGACACTCGTACGTGAGGGCACGATGTCCATGGCCCAGGGCATGGAACTGAACTTCACACAGACCTATAAGCGCAAGAACAAGATGCGCATGGACATGGCCTTCCAGGGCATGAGCATTGTTTCGGCATTTGATGGCGAGACGGCATGGTCCGTTAACCCGATGGCCGGCAACAAGCCCGAAAAGCAAGGGGCTGAAGAATCCAAGCAGGCTCTTGAGCAGGCTGATTTTGATGGCGACCTTGTGGACTACCTCGATAAGGGCAAGAAGGTTGAGTACGTCAGCACGGAAGACATCGACGGCACAACGGCCTATAAGCTGAAGATCACGGCCAAGGATGGCAAGGAGAGCTTCCTGTATATCGACGCGACATCGAATCTGGAAATGCGTCTTGACACCAAGTTCGCGATGATGGGACAGGAAGCCGATGTCGAGATGGTCTATTCCAACTTCCAAGACGTCAACGGTGTGCAAATGGCCAACCTCATTGAGATGCGCGCCGATGGTCAGACGATGATGTCGATGACCTACACCGCCAACAAGGCCAACGTCGACGTGCCAGATTCTCGCTTTGCCTTCCCGGCAGAGACAGACGGCAAGAAGTAAGCCCCCTTCACCCTAACCAAGTTCAGGAGACGATCAATGGGACGCACAAACCGTCTCGTGGCCGCGCCGTGCCTGGCCGTGGCTCTTTTTATGACCGCAGTCACAATGCTGCAGGCTCAGGCACCGTCGAGTAACGCCTTCTCGGCCATACGTGCTCGCAACATCGGTCCGGCCATCATGAGCGGCCGCGTCAGCGACATGGCCGTGATCGATACCGCTCCAAAGAAGATCTACGTCGGCGCTGCCGGCGGCGGCGTCTGGAAGAGCACCAACGGCGGGGTGTCGTTTACCCCCATCTTCGATGACTATCCGCAGTCGATCGGCGCCATTCGCATCGATCAGGCCCGGCCCGACACGGTGTGGGTGGGAACCGGCGAGCCGTGGACGCGCAACTCCACATCCGTCGGTGAGGGCCTGTTCCGCACCACGGATGCCGGCAAGACGTGGTCGAAGATCGGACTTGATTCGACCGAGCGCATCGCCATGATCGCGATCCATCCGAAGTCGCCTTCAACCGTGTTTGTGGCCGCACCGGGGCCGCTGTTTCATGACAGTGAGCACCGCGGACTCTACCGCACCACGGACTTCGGGGTCACCTGGAACAAGGTCCTTGCCGGAGACCGTCGCACGGGCTGCACGGACGTGGTGATCGATCCGAAGAACCCGAAGATCATGCTCGCCTCGATGTGGTCGTTCCGCCGAACGCCGCACTCATTCACATCCGGCGGTTCGGGCGGCGGCATTTTCCGCAGTACGGACGGGGGCACCACGTGGACGAAGATGAGCAAGGGGCTCCCTGCGGGCGACGTCGGACGCATCGCCATCGCCATGTCGCCG
>CANHFG010000086.1 GCA_947459875.1 Ignavibacteria bacterium | reverse complement strand
TCCCCAGTCCCCAGTACCCAGTACCCAGTCCCCAGTCCCCAGTACCCAGTACCCAGTCCCCAGTCCCCAGTCCCCAGTCCCCAGTACCCAGTCCCCAGTCCCCAGTACCCAGTACCCAGTACCCAGTACCCAGTACCCAGTACCCAGTACCCAGTACCTTCTTCAAAGAAACTATTTTCTCGTTTTGGTGTTATTACGGACATTCGTAACCGTTTTCCCAAACTTCGTGACGGATACATGCAGCAAAAGATTCGGGTTCTGGTAGCCGACGATCACGAAGTGGTCAGGGCAGGAGTGCGGACGGTGCTGGCATCGGATGACAACGTTGAAGTTGTTGGAGAGGCGGCCGACGGTGGGCAGGCGGTAGAGATGGCGCGGCGCACGCGTCCGGATGTGATCCTGATGGATGTGAAGATGCCGCTGATGAGCGGATATGAGGCCACGGCCTTTATCAAGAAGGAAATGCCGCACACACAGGTGCTGATGCTGACGTCGACGCATGATGTTGATGCGATCTCGCGCTCCTTCGATGTTGGTGCGAACGGGTTCCTTGTCAAGGACGTATTGCCGGAAGAGCTGATCATTGCCGTAAAGTCCGTTGGACTTGGCGAGAGGGTCCTTAGTGCCACAGCACAGCGGTCCGTGGAGGACGCCGACCGGCACAATGGGGCTGTGGTCGATGGTTTGCCCCTTACCAAACGTGAGCGGCAGATCGTGGCCCTTGTATCGTCTGGATTTACCAGTCAGCAGATCGCCGAGCACCTTGACATCAGCCGGCGAACGGTGGAAACGCACAGAGCTCGAATCATGGCTAAATTGGGTGTCAACAATGCTGCTGGTCTGGTCCGTCTTTCTCTCACCACAACGCCGACTTCAGCAGCGGCAAACACCCAACCTCACGCCAACGAACCATGATCCTTACACCGGAGACCGTCGCCCAGCTTGGCAGTATGGAACTGCGCGCCCGGCTGGTTGTCGAGGGGTTTATTACCGGACTTCATAAGTCGCCATTTCATGGCTTCAGCGCCGAGTTCTCCGAGCATCGCCAGTATAGGCGCGGCGACGAGCTCAAGCACATCGATTGGAAGATCTACGGTCGGTCGAACCGCTTCTACGTAAAGCAGTTCGAAGACGAGACCAATCTGCGGGCGATGATCTGTGTTGACATGTCAGCCTCGATGTCCTACTCGTCCGAGGGACACGTCAGCAAGTACCGCTATGCGACCTTTCTGGCGGCATCGCTGTCGTATCTCATCATGCACCAGCGTGATGCGGCAGGTCTGGCCCTGTACAACACCGATGTGCAGGCCTTCATGCCCCCTCGCTCAAAAATGTCCTATGCACAGGAGCTGATGCGAACGCTGGAAGAGGCACGTCCTGCGGCGCAAACCGGCACCGGCATCTCGCTGCACCACATCGCTGAACGACTCTCTCGCAGGGGGCTTGTGGTGATCATCAGCGATCTACTCGATGATCCCGAAACGATTCTCTCGGGTCTGCGCCACTTCCGCCACGATCAGCACGACGTGATGGTGTTTCATGTGATGGATCCGCGCGAGGTGGATCTTGGTTTTGACGCGTCGACGGTGTTTCGTGACCTCGAAACCGGTGAAGAGATCACAACGCAGCCCCTTCAGATCCGCGGCGCCTATCGTCAGGCCGTTGAAGACTACACCACAACGCTGAAGCGGGGATGCCATGCGCTGAATGTCGATTACGTGCGCATCACCACTGAAATGCCCTTCGATGTGGCGCTGCGCGAATATCTCGTCAAACGCGCCAGCCGAAGCTGGTAAATCACTCCCGGAAATGCGACTATGAACATTCGCGGTCTTCATACAGCGATCGTAACCCCATTTACAATGTCGGGCGATATCGATCTTGAATCCTTCGTCGGCCTTGTGGATATGCAGATTGCTGCCGGCGTGGACGGCATCGTGGTCTGCGGCTCGACCGGAGAGGGGGCTACCCTTACCACACCGGAAAAGCAGCTCCTGTGGAGCACTGCCGCCGAGCGCGCTGCAGGCAGGGCCGTGATCACAGCCGGCACGGGCACCAATGACACGCGCTCGACCATTGAGCTGACGCGTCTGGCGCAGTCCTGCGGTGTTGATGCCGTGCTGCTCGTAACGCCCTATTACAACAAGCCAACGCCGGCGGGACTTCTGGCACACTTCCAGGCGATCTCGGAGGCATCGGATGTGCCAAAGATCATCTACAACGTTCCGGGACGCACCGGACAGAACGTGTCGGCCGAAACTCAGCTGGCCATTGCCGAGGCGTGCCCGACGGTGATCGCAACCAAAGAGGCCTCGGCAAATCTTGAGCAGATGTGCCAGATCATCCGTCATGCACCGCCCCATTTCTCACTCCTGGCCGGCGATGATGTTCTGACGCTTCCGGCGATCTCGTGCGGAGCACGGGGCGTGATAGCCGTGATCTCGAATTACGCTCCACGTCGCTTCGGACGCCTGGTCCGGGCCGCACTCAATGGTGATTACATCACGGCTCAACGGGAACAGATGGAGCTTGTGCCGTACTTCTCTGCCAACTTTATTGAATCGAACCCGATCCCCGTGAAGTTCATTCTGTCGATACTTGGACATATCCAGCCAGAATATCGTCTGCCCCTTGTCGGCCCTGGCCAGACAACGCAGAAGAGATTGCTCGAGATCTTCGCAGGATACGCCGACGCATGACGCTTCCGCGGGTGATGGGCATCGTGAACGTTACGCCGGACTCGTTTTCGGATGGTGGACAGTTCGCCTCTGCTGCGCAGGCCGTGGAGCACGCACTGCGCCTTGCCGAGCAGGGGGCGCACATACTCGACGTCGGGGGAGAAAGCACGCGCCCCGGTGCCGAGCCGGTATCGGCTCAGGACGAACTGCATCGCGTGATTCCGGTGATCGAGGGTATACGCCGGCGCAATGCCGACATCGACATCAGCATCGACACCACAAAGGCGTCGGTTGCCCGCGCCGCCGTTGTTGCCGGCGCTACCATGGTCAACGACGTCAGCGCAGGACGCTTCGACGCGGAAATGCTGGCAACTGTTGCGGAATTAGGCGTACCGTATGTGGCAATGCACATGCAGGGGGCTCCTGGCACCATGCAGAACGATCCGCACTACGACGACGTCGTGGCCGAAGTGAAGGACTTTCTTCTTGAGCGTGTTGCCTCAGCCCAAAGTGCCGGCATTAAAGAAGTTTACGTTGACGTTGGCATCGGCTTCGGCAAAACGATCGTGCACAATCTTGCGCTCCTGCATCACCTCGGTGAGTTCAGCTCCATCGGTTCAGGACAACTCCTGGGCATCTCCCGCAAACGTTTCATCGGTACCCTCGCCGGCATCGACCGTCCGGAAGACCGCGATGGCGTAACCGCCCTGCTCCACGCCATCCTGCTGCCGGCAAAGGTGAGCATTATCAGGGTGCACGAGGTGAAGAGAATTACGGAAGTACGGAAGTACGGAATTACGCTGTAGGGGCGCGCCTGCGTGCGCGCCCACCCGCGCGCTCAATTTTCTTTGACGAGCCGTGGTATAAAGAACAGCGGGTAGACGAGCAGGAACAGATTCGGTATCCACCAGGTGAGATCTGTTTCACCCGCGAGAGTCCAGTACGATACGGCCTGAAGTCCGGAAACACTGGTGAGAACGAGGGAGATCAGCGCGATGTTTCTCCAGCGGCGATTCTGCCTCGAGTAGAGAACAATGCTGGAAAGCCCCGTGGCTGATATCAGAATGTCCAGCGGAAAGAACGACCAGTTCCAGTGAACAAGGATCGGATTGGTGTAGTCGCTGTAGAGATACTGCGGCGGAATGAGGCCGAGAGCCGTGATCGCCCAGTAGACGATAAAGCCAATATCAACCAGCAAGAAAAAGTAGCGTAGTGTTTTCACGTGTTTCAACGGGCGAGACTGCGTCTCGCTCCTGGGTATTTCAACGGGCGAGACTGCGTCTCGCCCCTACAGGTAATTCACACCCCACACCTCAAACCTCAAACCTGGCGATAGCCAGCCACATCGATACCGTTCTTTTTGATCCGGTTGTGGAGTGTTTCTCGGCTCATGCCAAGGATTGCAGCTGCTTTGGAGACGTTGCCGGCCGTGCGCGTGAGGGCATGCTCGATCTTTGAACGGTCGTCGGCTGGGGGCTCGGCGCCAGTGGCGGCGTCGGGTTGTGCTGCGCTTGGAGCAGGGGGCTGAGCAGCCGTCACGGGTATGGAGGCCGAGCGGGCCGCGTCCATGGAGCGACCGATGACGCGGTGGACGTCGGCGACTTCGAGTTCGTCTTTAGAAAGGGTCTGAAGTGCAACACGAAGGGTGCTTGCAAGTTCACGCACGTTGCCCGGCCAGTGGTACTGACACAGGTAGTCGATGGCGGCAGGGGAGACGGTCTTGGAGTCGCCCGTCTCGCGGTTGTGCTTGGCAACATAAAAGTCCACGGTCACCGGAACATCGTCGAGTCGTTCACGCAGCGGTGGGATGAAGATCTCGCACTCGCGCAGACGATGATAGAGCTGATCGCGGAACGTGCCCTCGGCCATCGCGGCGATCAGGTCGCGGTCAGTGGCACTGATGAAGCGGATGTCGACTGGTTCGACCTCAACCGAGCCCAGCCGGCGCACGCCCTCCTGCTCCATCGGAAGGAGGAGGTTGGCCTGCAGCTCCAGCGGCATATCGCCGATCTCATCCATGAAGAGCGATCCCTTGTGGGCTTTCTGGAAGAGGCCCACCTTGTTCTCCATGGCTCCGGAGAATGAGCCGCGCTTGTGACCGAAGAGTTCGCTCTGAAACAGATCGCGAGGGATGTTCGGAATATCGACCGTGACGAATGGATGCTTGCTGCGACGGCTAACCGCATGCAGGGCCTGCGCAACGAGTTTCTTACCCGTGCCGGTCTCACCAAGGACCAGGACGTTCAAGTCCGTGCGACCGTACAGGAGGATCAGGTCAGCCACCTCCATCATTGCGCGGCTCTTGCCAACGATCCCCTGCGCTTCCATGATGCGCCGGCGGTCTTCTTCGCTGGCGGCACTGCGTAGTCGGTCCATCGAGCTCGACAGGACATTCACCAGCCGGTCGTTGCTGAGTGTTGATTTATCGATGAAGTTGATCGCGCCGAGCTTTGTTGCCTGCACGGCCATCTCGATCGTGCCCTTGCCCGAGATCATGATCACTGGAATAGCAGGAAACTCTCGGATCGAGCGGCTCAGCACGTCAATGCCCGTCATCGAAGACTCGCTGCCGAACTCAATGTCGAGCAGCATCAGGGCGACCTCGGCACTGTTCTTTGCAAGGAAGCTTAGTGCCTGCTCTGGGCTATTGCAGACCTCCGGCGTCCATCCCTGGGAGCGGACGACGTCGGCAATGGTCGCCGAGAAATCGCGATTGTCATCGACGATGAGGATCTTCAGCGACGGGTTCATTTCGAGACAAGACTCATCAGTTGATCGTATTCCTTGCGCATGTCCCTGCTCTGAAATGTCTGCAAGTCAGGGTTCCATGAGGCTCGTAAATATACGTCCGTTGCCGGGTTGAAGTATTCCACGAAGCGTGTCTTGCGAGCACCGGTGCTCAGCGCCTGCGTCTTGAGAAAACAGGCGTTCACAGACGAGGCACTTTCGCAGTACTCCGACTGGTCGATGTGCAGCAGATACGCGTCAGGGACGGTTTCAGCAGAGCGGCCGCGGTAATGAAAGATCTCCCCCCTGGTGTTCATTCGGTAGACGTCGATGACATTCAGAGAGTCATCCTGCGTACCCCATCGGATCGTGAGCTCACGTGTCTTTTCTGTTACGCAAGGGGCTGATGCGGTCGGACGCGGCGTGGTGAAGCACGCGGTTAACGTCGCCGCACAGATCACGAGGGCGACAAAAATGCGTCGAGTCGCGAAAGGCATCGTTCCAATCCTAGAAGTTGAACGGTACGGAAAAGGTCGGCTCCCACCTCACGGTGCGTCAGCACAAGTCGCAGTGGCTTGAGCAGAGCCCCCATTTTGATTCCGGCCGCCTCTGCGCTCTGCTGTGCAAGCCCCTTGAATGCATCGGCATCTTCCAGAACCGATGGGACGAGCCCTTTACGAAACGAATCAATGGCCACAGATATTTTGTCGTTGCCGGATAAAAGTGCCGATGCCTCGTCGCTCAGTGGCGGAAGTACATCACCGAAGAGATAGTCGGCAAACTCGACAACGTCGCTCAGAAATGCCACGCGCTCACGCACGAGCACGATCACGTCAGCCACGTATGACGGCTCAATGTGCGGGTAGCCCCGTTCCACCAGAAGGGGATGAAGTTCGCGGGCCAGGTCCTGTGCGTCGCGCTGCTTGAGATATTCGCCGTTCATCCAGTTGAGCTTCTGGTAATCGAAGACTGCGCCGGCCTTGTTGACGCGCTCAAGGGTGAAGCTGCTGATCAGGTCCTGCATGGAGTAGAACTCGTTATCCGAGCCCGGATTCCAGCCGCACAGCGCAACGAAATTCACCAGTGCTTCGGGAAAGAAACCCTTACGTGCAAAGTCACGCACCATCACATCGCCGTGACGCTTGCTCATCTTGGATCGATCCGGATTGAGCAGCAGCGGCACATGGGCAAACGTAGGGGGCTCCCAACCGAAGGCCTGGTACAGGATGATGTGCTTCGGCGTTGAGGGCAGCCACTCTTCAGCGCGGATAACGTGAGTGATCTCCATGAGGTGATCATCGACCACATTGGCCAGGTGGTATGTCGGAAAGCCATCGCTCTTGAGCAGGATCTGATCGTCGATCTCGCGTCCGTTAACGATCACTTCGCCGCGGATCACGTCGCTGAACCGTACGTCCTGATGAAGGGGCACCTTCAGACGGATAACATGTGCAGCCCCCTCGTCGAGTAGACGCCTTGTTTCGTCCTCGCCAAGCGTGTACTGATTGCGCATCGCCGAACGGTCATACTTCGGCGCAATACCCGCGGCCTGTTGCCGCTGTCGCATGGCATCGAGTTCCTCGGACGTGTCAAAGGCATAGTACGCCGTGCCGTTATCGACCAGCTTCATCCCGTATTCGCGGTAGAGATCGAAACGCTCACTCTGCGTGTACGGGCCGTAGTTGCCACCCACGTGCGGACCCTCGTCGAAGGTGACGCCGGCCCATGCCAGTGATGAGATCTGCTCTTCTATGGCTCCCTCGACGAATCGCGTGCGATCCGTATCCTCGATCCGGAGGATACACGTTCCGCCGTGATGCCGCGCAAAGAGGTAGTTGTAGAGTGCCGTGCGCAGACTGCCGATATGCAGAAAGCCCGTTGGAGAGGGGGCGAATCGAACGCGTACGCTCATAGGTGTTGCTCCACTTCGGCATACGTCTTTTCGGTTTCGTACACGCGAACGCGCACGGACGTCATGCGATGCGCCGCCGGGAGCTTGGCGCAGACATGTTCAAGAAGAAGCCGAGCAATGTTCTCGGCCGTTGTGGGCACGTCGACGATGACGGTCTTCATCGCGTGCGTCGAGAGAAAGTCCAGCACTACGGTATCGCTGGCATCACACAGAAAGCAGTGATCGAGCTCGTCGATCTTGTCCTGTATAAGCCCCTTCATATCGTAGTAGTCCATCACCATACCGTGGGCGTCGGGATGACCCGTCAGGATCACATGCGCCTCGTAGGAGTGCCCGTGCATGTTACGGCACAGACCCTCGTGAAAGGGCAGACGATGTCCCATCTCCCAACGGAACTGCTTGGAGATCGTTGTCAGCATTACTGCGCCTTGGTGTACTCTGCGCGGATGATACTGTTGATGCCGCCGCGCGCCTTCCAGTCGGCCGTTACCTGCATCCACAACGGGTCGCAGGCCGCAACCAGATCGTCGAGGATCTGATTGGTGACGGCTTCGTAGAAGATGCCGCGCTGCCGAAAATCGAAATAGTAATACTTCAGCGCCTTCAGCTCGATGCACGTCTCGTTCGGGATGTATTCAACCGTAATGGTCCCGAAATCAGGAAGCCCTGTTTTCGGACATACCGACGTGAACTCCGGGTTGATGTGCGTGATCGTGTACCGACGTCCGGGACGTGGATTGGGGAATGTTTCGAGGTTCATGGTGCAAAGTTAGTGACGAGTGACGAGTGACCAGTGATGAGTGACGAGTGACGAGTGACCAGTGACCAGTGACCAGTGACCAGTGACGAGTGACCAGTGACCAGTGACCAGTGACGAGTGACCAGTGACGAGTGACCAGTGACCAGTGACCAGTGACCAGTGACCAGTGACGAGTGACGAGTGACCAGTGACCAGTGACCAGTGAC
>CANHFG010000085.1 GCA_947459875.1 Ignavibacteria bacterium | reverse complement strand
CCTCACCATTACGCGCTTGCGTCATCCTGAGCCGCGTAGCGGCGAAGGACCTCCTCACCATTGCGCGCTTGCGTCATCCTGAGCCGCGTAGCGGCGAAGGACCTCCTCACCATTGCGCGCTTGCGTCATCCTGAGCCGCGTAGCGGCGAAGGACCTCCTCACCATTACGCGCTTGCGTCATCCTGAGCCGCGTAGTGGCGAAGGACCTCCGATGGCCGTCAATATCTTTGTTGACTTGACGTCATCAACTGCTGACGTTTCATGACCAATGCTGGAATCCTGCCTTCGCAGGAATGATGATTCCACACCTCACACCTCACACCTCACACCTGCATGAACACCATCCTCTGGGTTGACGACGAAATTGACATTCTAAAGCCCCATATCATTCTGCTTCAGCAGAGGGGGTACAGCGTTGACACGGCGACGAATGGGGAGGATGCCGTGGAGATGGCATCGACAAAACGCTACGACCTGGTGTTTCTCGATGAATCGATGGTTGGGATGTCGGGGCTCGACACGCTGGCCGTGCTCAAGGACATTGACCGCTCTACACCGGTGGTGATGGTGACCAAGAATGAGCAGGAGTCGCTCATGGAAGAGGCCATCGGTAGGAAGATCGATGACTACCTGACCAAGCCGGTGAATCCGACGCAGATCCTGGCCGCCTGCAAGAAGTTTCTTGAGTCGCAGAAGATCACCGAGCGAAAGATCACGCAGGACTTTCATCAGGAATACTCGTCGCTAACGCGCAAGCTGATGGACCACATGGAGTGGAGCGACTGGCTGGATGTGTATGTGAAACTCGTTGAGCGCTCAATCGAGCTCGACAGTCATCCGGATGTGGGGCTGGAGCAGTCACTGCGCGGACAGTGGAAGGAGTGCAATGCCGAGTTCTCAAAGTTCGTAGAGAATGAGTATCCGTCATGGCTGACCGATAAGCGCTCGGAAGGGGGCCCCCTGATGTCGCCCCATGTCGCAGACCAGTATCTGATCCCACGGCTGGCAAACGGTCGTCCGACATTCTTCATCGTCGTTGACTGTATGCGACTTGACCAGTGGCTGATGATGGAGGAGTTCGTTCGCCCCCTGTTCTCGGTACAGCGCGATTACTACTGCTCCATCCTGCCAACCGCCACACCGTATGCACGGAATTCGATTTTTGCAGGGCTCTATCCGACAGAGATCAACAGACACTATCCGCAGTTTGCCATCGATGAGCGCGCTACGGATGAGCACACGCTGAACCGTCATGAAAAGGAACTTCTGCAGCTGCTGCTGCAGCGACGTCGCGTGAATCTGAAGAGTGATCTTCAATACATCAAGATCATTGACACGGACTTCGGTAAGCGCATAGAGGCAGACATCATGCGTCATGCGAAGAATCATCTCACAGCGATCGTCATCAACGCTGTCGACATGATCGCGCACTCGCGTTCAGACTATCCGATCCTGAAAGAGATAGCGCCCGATGAGTCTGCATATCGCTCTCTGACGCGCTCGTGGTTCCTGCACTCGTCGTTCTATGGAATCCTGCGCGCGCTCTCAACGGTCAAGGATATCCAGATCGTGATCACAACAGATCATGGCTCGGTTCGCTGCCTGCGTGGCTCAAAGGTCATTGGTGACCGCGAAACAACAACGAACCTTCGATACAAGATCGGCCGCAACGTGCAGGCTGAGCCGCGCGATGCGATGATCGTGCGTGATCCACAAGCAATGCGCATACCGGCCGGACCCGGTTCGTCGACCTCGGTGGTGATCGCCAAGGAAGATCATTACTTCGTCTACCCCACGGACTATAACCGCTACCTTGCGAAGTACAAGGACTCATTCCAGCACGGGGGAATTTCTCTCGAAGAGATGGTCCTTCCCGTCGTAATTTTGGAGCCCCGCTAGGGTCGGCTCTCTCCGGCCCCGGTGAACTTGTTCCACACGGGCCGTGAATTCATGGACCAAAAAACATACCACTCTCGTAGTCAGCGCCAGACGCAGGAACTCGGAGAGGACTTTGCCGCAATGCTCAGCGTCGGTGACGTTGTCGCGCTCGAGGGCGATCTCGGCGCAGGCAAGACGGAGTTTGTACGCGGCGTCTGCCGCTTCTACAACGTCGAGGATATCATCACCAGCCCCACCTTCGCCATCATCAATCAGTACGATGGCACGACGTCAGGGGGCTCTGCGGTAAAGATCTATCATGTCGACCTGTATCGGATCGACACCCCTGCCGAACTGCGCTCGGTTGGCTTCGAAGAAATGGTCAACGCCCCAGATGCCGTCAAGTTCATCGAGTGGCCCGAAAAGGCCGGCCCGGGTCTACCCGAGCGCCGCTGGACAGTGACGATCGAAACCGACCAGTCGGATGAAGATGCTCGCCTGATCCACATCAACTCGCCCCTTGCCGTTGAACAATTGAGCTAGGAATCGTCGTGAATCATGCATGGATTCCTGCTTTCGCAGGAATTGCGAATGCACACCTGAAATCTGAAACCTGAAACCTGAAACCCGAAACCCGAAACCTCATACCTCACACCTCCCATGCACATCGCCCAACGTATCTCCCGACTCGGCACCGAAACAGCTTTCGAAGTCCTCGTAAAAGCTCGCGCCCTCGAAGCTCAGGGCAAGAACATCGTTCACCTTGAGATCGGTGAGCCGGACTTCGATACACCGCCAAACGTGATCCAGGCCGCGAAGGATGCGCTCGATAACGGCTTTACGCATTACGGTCCTGCAGCTGGTCTGCCGGATGCTCGCAAGGCCGTGGCCGACTACGTCAACAAGACGCGTGGCTATGCCAAGTACGACGCTGATCACGTCGTAATCACTCCGGGCGCTAAGCCGATCATGTTCTTCGGCATGATGGCCTGTATCGACGAGGGCGATGAGGTGATCTATCCGAATCCGGGCTTTCCGATCTACGAGTCGGTGATCAACTTCCTCCAGGCAACACCAGTGCCGCTGCAGCTGCGCGAGGACAAGGAGTTCCGGTTTGATGTTGATGACCTGGCCGCGCTGATCACGCCAAAGACTCGCATGGTCATCATCAACACGCCGCAGAATCCGACAGGGGGCATCCTTACCCGCGAAGATCTGCGCGCGATCGCCGACCTGGCCATCAAGCACGATCTGATCGTGCTTAGCGATGAGATCTATTCACAGGTCACCTACGGCGATTTCAAGCATACGTCCATCACCGAGTTTGATGGTATGGAAGACCGCACGATCATCCTCGACGGATTCTCGAAGACGTTTGCCATGACCGGCTGGCGTCTGGGCTACGGCCTGTTCCCGAAGGATATCGCCAAGGTTGTTGCCAAGCTTCAGACGAACGTAACGTCATGTACGAGTTCGTTCACGCAGATGGCCGGTGTGGAAGCACTTGATGACCGCACACTTCCATATGTAGCCGAATTCCTCAAGGAGTTCGAACACCGTCGCGACGTGATCGTTGAAGGTCTGAACAAGATACCAGGCTTCCGTTGTCATAAGCCCCATGGCGCTTTCTACGTGTTCCCGAACATCGAAGGCACTGGAATGACGTCGCAGGAATGTGCCGACTACCTTCTGTATGAAGGGGGCGTAGCATGTCTGTCGGGCACAGCATTTGGCGCATTCGGTGAAGGGTTCATTCGTTTCTCATA
The DNA here is from genome assembly GCA_947459875.1 of Ignavibacteria bacterium. Lineage (GTDB taxonomy): Bacteria > Bacteroidota > Ignavibacteria > Kapaibacteriales > Kapaibacteriaceae > UBA10438. Next base: position 4,998 of record CANHFG010000085.1, on the reverse strand, counting down.
CGCCAACAGCATCGAGAACATCGAAGAGGCACTTCGCCGTATCGATGCAGCCATCCGTCGCAAGATGGGGCTGTGAGCTGTTCGGCACGTGACTTTCACTCGGCACTGCGTCTGACCTTTTCGCGGAATGCCGACTCGGAACGCGCGCTCGGCGCTGCCGCGTACATGCGGAATCAGTTCCCGTTTTTTGGGATCGATGCGCCTACACGACGAAGACTCATCCGGGAGGTCCAGCAAAAGCTGGGTCTCCCGTTGTCCGTTCTGGAACTCGCTGATCTTTGCTGGGTTGACCGCGAGCGCGAAATGCAATACGCCGCCTGTGATGTGCTGTCCCAGTCGAAGGTCCTTCGCACTCTGACGCCTGACGATGTTCCTCGGCTAGAGCGTTTGGTGCTCCAGAAAAGCTGGTGGGATACTGTGGACGTCCTGGCACCAACGATCATCGGCGGACTGCTCCGCCCCTTTCCGGAGCTCGTTCAGTGGCACGCTCAGCGGATGATCGCCTCGGAGAATATCTGGCTGCAACGCTCGGCGATTTTGCTTCAACTCAAGTACCGTGACGCAACCGACTTTGATCTGCTGGCAGAGTGTATTCTGCTGCGTGCATCGAGTGATGAGTTCTTCGTGCGCAAGGCCGCAGGATGGGCGCTGCGTTCGTATGCGTACGTGAAGCCCGATCGCGTTCGCACGTTTGTTGCTGATCACCGGCAAATACTATCTGGTCTCACTATCCGTGAAGCACTGAAGAACGTATCGTAAGAAAGCAATTGCGAAAGCACACTCTCTTTCTCGGGAGACATGAATGAACACTACGAATAGATTTCACGATGCCGGACAGCTCATTCTCCGCATCGGCATGTCAGCACTTATGATGACGCACGGCTGGCCGAAACTGCAGAAGCTTATGGCAGGGGGCGAGATCGAGTTCTTCGATTTCATGTGGCTTGGCCCCACCATCTCGCTGTTCCTGGCCGTTGTAGGCGAATTCTTCGCCCCAATCCTGATCATCATCGGCTATCAAACGCGCTGGGCTGCCCTCGTGGCCGCATTCACCATGGGCGTGGCCGCCTTCTACGTGCATAGCGGAGATCCGCTGGGTGACAGGGAAGCGGCGCTGATGTACTTCGTCGGTTTCCTTGCCATAGCTCTGCTGGGTACCGGTGCATGGTCGGTCGACGCGAAGCACTCGGCTAAGGACGAGTGATGCCCTTTGTGCCAGACATACCCAGTACCTACACAGAGGCAGAGACCTGATCATTATCGAAACAGCAGTGGCTTGACCGAGAGGCCTAGAATGATGCTTAACAGTTCCGACTGCACAGTCGAGAAAACTGAGGGTATCGGACCGAGAAACTTGAGGGTATAGAACCGAGAAATATGAGGGTATAAAGCCGAGAAAGTTAAGGGTATAGACTTGTAAGTCATTGACAGAAAAGCATATATTGCTTTGATGAAAGAATACAAAAAACGACTCGTTGATCATCTTCTTATTGACCGACTGCAATACATGGGTGCAGTAGTGCTTGAAGGGGCACGTGCAACCGGTAAAACAATGACTGGTTCGCATCATGCGAAGAGTGTTGCGAGAGTGGATCTTGAGCTATCAGCGCAGCCGATGTTGGCCGACAACCCCGAACTCTTACTTGCCGGTGCCGCCCCGCGATTGCTGGATGAGTGGCAGATGCTTCCGGCATTGTGGAATCTTGTTCGGCACGAGGTTGATCGGCGGGCAGCACCGGGGCAGTTCATTCTGACAGGATCGGCCATTCCCGAAGATGACGCAACACGTCATTCAGGTGCCGGAAGATTCAGTCGTTTACGGATGCGTCCGTTTTCAACGAGTGAGTCGCACCCAACTGCAACGCCCATTCATCTGCATGAACTCCTACAGGGAATTGCTCGTATACAGGGCGTCTCAACGTTAGACCTTACTACGCTCCTGAGTCGCATGACGTCGGGCGGATGGCCAGCAGTCCAAGGGCGTGACTCGGGAGCCGAGCGATGGGTTCGATCGTATGTGGAAGAGATCACGCGTATCGATGTCGCACGTATAGGTGTTACCACGAAACGGCGCGATCCGGAAAAGATATTGCGAGTAATGATGTCGTTGGCACGAAACATCGGATCAGCACTTCGTATCAGCACAATTGTCCAAGACGCAGCCGGACCAGAAGGTGCTTTGGCTCACGAAACTGTAACCGGATATCTCGAAGCACTCCGTCGGGTATTCATACTTGAAGAACTCCCGGCTTGGAAGCCACACCTGCGAAGCTCTACGGAATTGCGGACGACACCAAAGTTCTATTTCGTGGATCCATCCATCGGACCAGCCACATTGCGATTGTCGGCAGCTCGCATGAGTAATGACCTGGAGTATGTTGGGCAGGTCTTTGAAAATCTCGTCGTACGTGATCTTCTGGTATACGCCGAAGCATGCGGAGCTAAGATGTCTTACTATCGAGACAATAGTGGTCTTGAAGTCGACGTGATCATCGAAGGCGATGATGCTGCGTGGATAGCTATCGAGATAAAACTTGGTCAACGAAATCTCGATGCAGCGGCCATGAGTCTCATACGCTTCTCAGAAAAAATCGATACGAGGAAAAGTGGTCAACCCAAGGCGTTGATCATCATAACTGGCGGTGGATATGCGTTTACGAGGAGTGACGGAGTTCATGTTGTGCCGATAGATCTGCTGACCGTCTAGCCTTCTACCGCAATACCACGAGCGCTGCTGATTGATCCCCAACTATCATACGGTACATGCCGGACGGTAGGGAAGCAATATGAACGTCTGGTCCCTGCGTTATGAGAACGGTTTCTCCGGCAAGAGATACGAACCGTGCCTCGCCAGCAAAGCGCAGACCGTTTCGAAGAATGCTGAGGGTCTCGAAGGCCGGGTTGGGTAGAACTTGTAGCGATAACGATGAAGACTTCTCGTCGACGCCGGTTAGTTTCTGGAATTCATACGCCCCCATGTCGGCTTGACCCAGACGGATGCGATCCAGACATGGGTGAACGTATTCAAGAACGGGGCTAAGCGGCAATTCGAGATAGTTCGGCACGGTAGACGTAGCTACACCGGGATCAACGGCCTTATTGCGGGCGGGGCTGCTTTCCAGAAGTGAGTAGTCGTAAACTACTGGATTCACAAATCCGGCCTGTGTTGCATTCGTGAAACGAAGGTTGTTCAGCGTGTCGGCAGCAGCCGCAGTGCCAATGACAAACTCCAACCTACCGGCGAGGATGTTGTTCACCGCCTTCAGAAGCTTGGTCTTGGGATCGATACGCAAGAAGGTGGCCAGCCCGCGATCGGAAACAACGGTGTTGTGCGAGATATAAAGAGAGTTATCGACGGTGTCGCTCATGCCCTCGAGCCCATAACCGATCACATTCCCGTTCTCTGCATTCGCCCCCTTATGAAAGACATTCCCGATCACCACGCTCGTGCCACCGTTTGGAAGGTCAAGGTTTCGCGATCCAGTTCCGTTCTCGTTGCTGAGCCGGTTGTAGGCGATGTAGTTGAAGTGGGCTCGTGATTTGCACTCATGTCCGACAAGTGTACCGTGCGAGTAATTGAACCGAAAGATGAAAGCCTTGACGTGGTTGATGTAGATCGCATGCGACAACCCATCACCGGCACCGCTTCGGTCGAACTCGGAGTATTCAACCATGATCGTGCTGTTGAGGTTGTTACCGGCGAGAATGCCATCCTGGTTCTGACGGAAGGCGCATCGCGTGACGGTGATGTTCGTACCCTCTACACGGATGCCGGCCCCGTTGCGGTCCGGAACGGCACACTCGCGAAAGTCAATGCCGGCCACAACGCAGTCATTACCTTTGATCACCCAGATAGCTTTTGCTTCGGCAGCCTTGCCATCAGCACGAAGTACAGCAAACGATCCGTCCTGTGCCGTTGGCGTTCGGTAGAGCTTGAGATTGTTGGCGCGCCAAATGGCCACATCGCCAACATACTCCGCAGGATCGATCCAGACCTCATCACCGTCTTTGACCAAGCTCGCAACAGCACTGGGAACTTTGTACTGCTGCGTCGGTCCGACGCGCCACACTTCCGCGTGAGCAGGCCAAACGCAGAGGGCTGAGAGAATCAGTGCTGCAAGGACAAGGTGTTTCATGGTGTCGGTTTCTCCAATGACATAATCGCTTCCTTCACGTCATCCATGCGCTTGAGAAGGGCCGCCTGCGCATCAAGCAAGCCCTGGTTGTAATAGTAAGGGGCGATCTCTCGCGTAAAGAAGTCAACGAGGAACTCTGCGTCAAACCGTCCGAGCTCGATCGAGAGCTCGTTGCTACAATACGCCCGGACGTGCTCGATCATTTCCGCGCGCTGGTTGGGGGTGAAGTCAATCATTATCGAAGCTACGGATTTGGAGGATGAACGCTAGATTGGATCATGAAACCACACGTCAGCGAATACCCGGCTTACTATCATCGCTACATCGAATCTGTTGGTGAGGACGATGTCAGGCCTGTGTTTACAGATCAGGTGGAGTACTTCACACGCCTCATGTCCACGATGACAGACGAGGACGCACTCTTCCGGTATGCAGAAGGTAAGTGGAGCGTAAAGCAGGTGATAGGTCACCTCATCGACTGTGAAAGAGTCTTTGCCTACAGGGCTATGTGTATTGCCCGCGGAGAGACGCAAGCGCTTCCGGGCTTTGATGAAAATGCCTACGTGGCCAACGCCTCATTCGATCAGCGACCGATTGCTCATATTCTCGATGAATTCGTTGCCGTGCGCCTCGGCACAATCTTGCTTTATGACAGCCTGTCAAGCGTCGAGCAACTGCTTTCGGGTGTCGCAAACAACAACCCTGTCACGGTGCGTTCTCTCATGTGGATCATTGCCGGTCACACACAGCATCATCTGCGGGTCATGGCGGAGAAATATGGAGTGACGAATGACGAGTGACAAGTGACGAGTGACAAGTGACGAGTGACAAGTGACAAGTGACAAGTGACAAGTGACAAGTG
>CANHFG010000084.1 GCA_947459875.1 Ignavibacteria bacterium | reverse complement strand
GCAGACCGAGCGCCGCACACTCACGGCGGCCGAGCGAAATGCCGAGATCACGCTCGTGGCATACCGTCAGGGCCTTGTCGACGATATGGACGTGCGCCAGTCGCAGCAGTCCCTTGTCGAGATCCTCACACGTCTGGCCCAGACCGAGTCCGAGACGTATGCGGCAGCGATCGAAGCTCTGCGTCTGAGCGGACGTCTCGTCTGGTAAGCCCCTTGCCGTATTTTTGTCCCCGCTCGGCAGTGCGGGCCTGACATTGCATCATTCACGAATCAGCACCTTACGATCATGAGTACACGCATTGAACGCGACACGATGGGCGAGATCAGCGTCCCGTCAACAGCCTATTACGGAGCCCAGACGGCCCGCTCGCTCATTCACTTCGCCATTGGCGAAGAGCGCATGCCGCGCGAGGTTGTGCAGGCCATGGCCATCCTCAAGAAGGCCGCCGCAATGGTCAACGCCGACCTGGGTGTGCTGAAGTCGGAGACGAAGGACCTGATCGTGCGTGCCTGCGACGAAGTGATCGACGGTAAACTCTTTGAGCATTTCCCCCTCAGCGTCTGGCAGACTGGCTCGGGCACACAGACCAACATGAACGTCAACGAGGTCATCGCCAACCGCGCCATCGAGATGGCAGGGGGCGAGCTGGGCTCCAAAAAGCCTGTCCACCCGAACGATGACGTCAACAAGTCGCAAAGTTCGAACGATACCTTCCCGACGGCCATGCACATTGCCGCCGCGATCAGTGTGACGTCGCGTCTCGTGCCGGCCGTGACGGCCCTGCGCAACACTCTGGCGGCCAAGTCCGAAGAGTTCAAGGGCCTCATCAAGAGCGGTCGCACGCACCTTATGGACGCCACGCCCATCACGCTGGGGCAGGAGTTCTCGGGCTACGTGCAGGCGCTCACCAACGACCTCAAGCGCATCGACCAAGCACTCGAAGGCGTCTATGAGCTTGCCCTCGGTGGCACGGCCGTTGGCACCGGAATCAACACGCATCCCGAGTTTGCCGTGCGCTCGGCAGCTGCGATCAGCCAGCTGACGGGTCTGCCGTTTGTGACCGCCCCGAACAAGTTCGAATCGCTTGCCGCCCACGACGCGCTGGTCTTTCTGCATGGGTCGTTCAAGACGCTTGCGGCAACGCTCATGAAGATCGCCAACGACATCCGCTGGATGTCATCGGGTCCACGCTGCGGTCTGGGCGAGATTTCCATCCCCGAAAACGAGCCCGGCTCGTCCATCATGCCCGGCAAGGTGAACCCCACGCAGAGCGAGGCCATGACGATGGTGGCCGCGCAGGTGATGGGTAATGACGTGGCCGTGAACATCGGCGGCGCTTCGGGCAACTTCGAGCTCAACGTCTTCAAGCCTGTGATCATCTACAACGTCCTGCAAAGCGCTCGACTTCTGGCCGACACGTGCACGATGTTCAACGAGCACTGTGCCGTTGGCATCACCCCGAATGTTGAGCGTCTGGACTATTACAACCGCAACACGCTCATGCTTGTGACGGCGCTCAATCCGCACATCGGCTACGACAACGCTGCCAAGATCGCCAAGACCGCCCACAAGAATGGCACAACGCTCAAGCAGGAAGCGCTCGCCCTTGGCCTGCTCACCGAAGAACAGTTCGACGAGTGGGTACGTCCGGAAGACATGCTGGGTCCGAGTCTGTAAGGGGGCGAAGCAGCAGAACTATCGGGCGGTGAGCATCTCCGCCAGGATCTCGTACGAGATGATCTCTCCGCTCGAATAGACCGTGCCGAAGGACTGGAGTGTGAGTTTGAACTGTCGCAACTCCCGAGTTGTTGGCCTGGTGAAACGGTGCCTGTGGACGAACTCCACGAAAACGCCATATCTGTGACGGTCGCGCAGATTTGGACGGCGTCTCACATAGCGAAGCATGGTGTGAATCGTCTGCTCGAACAGTTCGTCATCCTGTTGCGCCTTTGCATCGATGAGCTGCCACACACTCAGAGAAACGTAGACCTGACGCGTGGTTGATGTATCCTTGAGCTGCGTCTTGAACCACTGAGACTGCTTCGTGGGGCGCCCTCGTCGCGGCGAAGGGCGCGTTTTCAGTTGTTCGTGCGACCGGCAGTAGGCTTCGACCATTCCAAGCCACGCATCCAGCTCACTAACCTGTGAGGTCAGCCGCGGAAAGCGTCGAATGTCTGCAACGAGCCCTGCAGCATGCTCGACGTTGCCCGACAGCATCTGACTCCGAATTGCAACATCAGTACAGGTCAGCCAATTCGATGATCCTGGCTTGAATACCGTACGGGCAGATAGTGCGTGCTTTTTCGCCTCGTTGAGTTTGCCAAGTTCCATACTAGTTACGGCCGTCATAAGGTCAACTTCTGCAGGGGGCAGGGGAGACGATCTGAGTTCAACCAGCATTGCCTCGAAGTCTCCGATCACCTGGTAGGCCGTTAGCCTCATCCTCGAAACAGAAACCCTGAACCATGGCTCGCGATGGTGCTGAAGTGCCTTCGAACAGGATTTCAGGAATGAGCTCCACTTGACGCGAACCTCGTGGTTTCGTGCGTTCGATGCACGGACCGCTGCATACAGCGTATCATGTTGCGTCCTCAGCATTGCTTCCATGTGGACCGCCTTCAGGCACTTCCCCAACACGTCCGTATACACCATCGCTTTCGAGCGTGAACCAAACTGCGAGTGATACAGTACGAGATATCGCAGCGCGGAAATGCACAGTCCCTGCCATTCGGCAGGAATGGTATCACCATGCCGAATTCCCTTTCGAAGGTGAAAGTGTGCGCCCTCAGCCAGGCCGCCCTGAGCGAGAAACATGCCGATAACCAAAGAACGCACAGCCTGAAGCTGCAAGCGATGTTTCTTGTCGCCCGTGCTCGATGAATGGTCGGTTAGCAGCAGAAGATTCTCGAGTCTATTTACCGTGCGATCAATGAGATTGGTAAAGGCTTTGTCGTGGCGAGAATCCCCCGAAGGTGTGTCGTACAGTGCCGCTATCGCGTCCTTCGAAGTGATGGCTGGATCTTGAGCCAGCTTATAGAGTGTGTAACTCTTTGTCGTCATGCCCTCAGCGGGCTCATTGAAAACTTCGATCGTTTTGAATCGGCGCTGGGCAATAACCCTTGCAAGGGCCTGTAGATACTGATATGAGGTCATGAATATGATGCAATAGTGATGAGGAAAAACCTAGTCAATGTGAATTATAGAGTAAAAGCGTTGTCGCCATTATTGCTTCGTCATGATTTAATCACTTTTCAAGGAGAAACATAATGGAGTTTCTATTAGCAATTCTTGCGTGGCTGGGAATCATTATTCCGGGTCAGCAGATCACGTCGAGTCAATATGACCAGGCGTTGCAATCAAACACTGCCATCATCCAGCAGGTCATCTCCGATTCGGCAACAAGTCAACAAGCGGTTGCTGCTTACAGCGAGTCAACCAAGATAATCGTCATCGATCCATTAAGCCACTAAACACTACACGAAAGGATTCCACATGAAGAGTCACTTACTCCTCGCATCCATTGTCATTGCGGTAATCTGGACAGCCACATCCACTATGAATGCACAAACGGGATGTCCGGGCCAGGACCCGTACAACTGCAACGGTTGCACGCAGGATAGTGTCTACCGATTCCGGGTGTGTATTGGGCCGGTGACGGATACGATTGACGTAACGATTTGTACGCAGTTTGCTACGAATCAATACATAAGCAATCCGTGTAGGAACTGCGTCTTACCATTAGATGCAATCTCATGGGTCCGGAAGGTCTGTGTGCCTCCAGCGTTGTATTTGGTGAGTATCGACAGTATTTATCGAGCGATATTGAAAGCAACATCATTGTGCTGCTCGAATCAATTTATTCCAGCGACGATTAGAAGTTGCGATCCTGGACCAGACCCCTGCAGTTTCACATCAAACGCCTAATGTCATGTTCTTGGTTTACCTAACTGTGTCAAACGTGAGGGGAATTGCTGGATTCCCTGCGAAAGCAACTGCGATAAAATGTGCTATGTAGAGCGCCGGTATTGCCGGAAAATTGTAGGTAACATTGTGCAATGTTTGGAGTGTATCACGACTATATGTGCCACAAACAACCAGTGTGAGCAGCCCTGCACACTTGTAAATTGTGCCAACCTGAACACCCCACTCGGCTGTTGTAGCGGCGATTAGCAGTTTATAAAGTACCCTTGGAGAGCTAATGATGCGAATAATTGTGTGTGTGCTGGTAATCATCAACTGTGCATCGACGCATAGCCAGATGACATCATTTGATTTGGTATATGACCGAGTAACTCTGTCTGGAGAGTTGATTGGTCCTAAGGTTGTCCGAGTCAGCTACGATGACGCTTATCTGTTGTTTGCCAGCTATGATCCGCCATTACTGCTGCGGAGTCGTGACAAGGGCGAAACGTTTGAGACGGCATCGCAAGCGAGGGATTATGTCCGGGTCGAAGGTTGGCCCGGCCTATACCTGTGGGAAGACGGTAGGGCCGCAATCGTGGGTGGGCCACGATCACAGTCGGGATCATTTACACTGACGAGCAGTGGTCCTACTGAGATGTTTGAGGTTGCAGCAGAAGCACCAATCCCAATTATCCCGGCATATACGAACGAACGTGGCGTCGGAAGTCATTTGACTGCCTACACTTTGGACTACGGAAAGACATGGAGTAGTTATCCAGGAAACTTCCTACAGCTGTCGATTGAGAAGGTGTACTCGCCTATTCACGGTTTCCTGTGCCGCAATGATGCTGGTGCGAAATGGTATAGCATAGATGCCGTTGCGAATGTGTGGAAAGAGTATCAGGCCATCCCAGCGCGGTATGAAAAACTGCGCTCCACGAGTGAAGGAGTGCTGATTGCTTTTTCACCAAACTCAATTGCATGGCTGCGTCCCGGAGATAGCTCATTTGCCGAGCGGAGTCTGTTCCGAGTACCAAACAAATCAGACGCTGTAGCTCTGCAGCTGATGCAACCCGTTACGTGGCGTGGAAATCGCTTTTACTGCATTGCAAAAGATGGATCGGATTGGTACCTGCTGGGTGTTGACAAAGATTCTGTCCACGCATCGGCATTGGTCCAAACTGCTGAGAGCTCCAGTTTTGAATTGGCGTCAATTGATGAGCGAGGTTGCTTGGTGAAAGAAAAGAACTGGTATGGTCAATCGGTCAATATGATGGTATTCCGTGATGACGGCAAGACTTGGTTTAGTCCAGAGTTGTCGAGGATTTACCCTAATCCGATGGATCAATTTATCACGTGGTCTTCCAACACAGTCTATGTGACAGAAATGTCATCTCCGTCACATGATCTAGGACATCTCTATCGCAGCACCGCCGAAGATCCGCGCATAGAACATGTCGGGAAAGTTCTCAAGGGAGAAGCGGCAGAGTATCACCGCTCGATGAGCTGGTGTGCTCTTGACACGCTTGACGGCCGGCTCATTGGACGTGATGCGGCAGGAGCGGTCATGGAGTTTACGATGGAAGGGCAGATGCGAGGGTTTCTTTTGTCATGTGAAGGGGCACCGTTCCCGTTGGAGACCGTGAATCTTACGTTTGAGCAGAGCATACCGAAGCTCATCGTGGTCGATTCTCACTACGTCTATGGATTAAATAGTGCATCAATCAAGACCCGCAACGTTACCTCGGGCCGCGGTGTTTATAACGCAAAGAACCCACTTACAATGCTTCAACGAGGGAAAGACACGACGTTCTTCTTCGGACGTCGAGATATTCTTCGGGCCAGCTATGACGGTACGGTTCGCGATATCATTCCCGTGACGTTGCCAGGTGAGAAGCAGGATAGTATTGGAGTGCTGAGCGATATCGTTGAAATCGACAGCTCGAGATTCGTCGTAGCGTTGAAAGGATACACGAGTCAGAACTTCGATGGCGACACGCTCACAGTCATCCGTGGCGGTATCGTACGATCGTCAGACCGCGGCAGAACATGGGAACGTGTATCTGTGCCAACTACCGACCAAGCCTTCTACAGCATGCAGAGGCTCAGAAGCGGCGCTATCCTGGCTGTGTCTGTCAACGCGTCAATCGTTACAGATTCTGCGACCAAATCTTCGGCGATTCGCTGCTATTCCGGCACCATTCTGCGCTCCACTGATGACGGTGGTACGTGGTCAATGCAGGAAACATTCAGTCTGCGCAATCCGGAGTTAACTCGGTGCTCGTACCGCATCTGGCAGGGCGATCAGCGCATCTATATCGCCACCCCCGAGGCCGTTATGATCTCCACCGATGACGGTCAAACATGGACCGCTGAGATCAACTTCCCGGCGGTTTGCGTCATCAACGGTGTGGCAGAGTATAGGGGGCAGCTCTATGTTGCCACGTCGTTGGGCATCTATCGCGAAAACACCTCGACCTCTGTTGATGTGAAGGAGCTACACGTTGAACCAACGATCCATGCCATGGCTTCGCACAGTGGTCAGGCATGGCGCATTACGGTAACGGGGCTTCCCACCGCCCGCATCCTTGGTATCGATGTCTATGACATCCAGGGACGCCAGCATTCAACCGAACAGCTCTGGTCACAGGAAAGTACGGCGAGTGTTACAAGCCCCTTGCCAAGTCAGGGTGTATACGGGGTCGTTGTGCACGGTCCCAACGGTCAGCGCTGGACAACGACCGTCGGGGTGGTTGAGTAGGGGGGGCGTCACGTTTTTGACGAAGTTTGCTCTATAGTGTTTGTACTCCAGTAGATGTTAGTGTCGATGTACAACTGTTACCAATAGCAGTAGCCATGCGTAATCGTATAGCGGAGTTCGTCGCCCGACTGCAGGTCATCTTTACGGGTGGTATTGGACGGGAGGAGACGTATCGGATGCTTGCCGAATATGAGCAGGCGCCTACTTCGGGCTATGCTCCGGGGTTTGCAGAGGACAAGCGCAGCTTTGCTAAAGACAGAGCAAACCTTCGATCAGATCTTGGTCGGGCGTATGCTCCAAAGCGCAAGAAACGTTGACGGGCCCTTTCTCACTTAGTCGAGAACTGCCACTCCTTGAGCTTTGCCTGAACTACTTTAAGGTCGAACTTCTCGGGCTCGAAAGGTTTGTTGTACGATTCGGCGGTGACCTTGTGCTCTCTGCGCCTGGGGTTGGACATGATCTCACAGAATCTCTGGTAGCCCCACGGACCACCTGAATCTTCGGGTGGACATGCCCGGGCACCGTCGATGACGGCGAATGATTCATCGTGTGCAACAACTACTTCTATCTGGACGCTTATGGTGTGCTTCCAATAGTCACCCATGTCGTAGATATAGGTAATCTGCTTGCCCTTCTTCAGGTCGAGAGACGAAATCTTGGTTTGTCGTTCGTTGATCAACTCGTCGAAATCATCAAACATGCTCGGGTTGCCATATGAACGGGGACCGATCTCAAAGGAATGAAGGTGACAGTCCAGCCAGCCCATGGCAATTTGAATCACCTCATGAAGGTGACGAAGCGTTGCCGTTTCCGGAACACGGACCTCGCGCCATATCACCGGATTGATATGATCGAGGGAGACTCTGAACACCAGTGCCCGGACTTTTCCCTTTGATTCGGCGGATGCTGGCGTTGCCGCCGTTGTCCTTGACTTCTTGGTGGGCATTGTCGGCCGTATTGATGTTGGCGACAGAGCCACTTTCAGCACTCGTGCTATCTCGAGAAGAGTTTCATGAGGCGAATCGTGAGTCTCGAGGTAGCTGCCGAAATCGACGCCCTTCGGTTTCGACGTTGGAACGCCAAGAACCTCCGACACCAGGTCGACCGGTAGGTCAAACGCGTTCGGTGAACTTCGTCGACCATAGAGGTACGTGGTCATGGTGCGGTTGAACTGTGCCAACGGTTCCTTATGTGCGATGTAGGCCGCGGCAACATCCATCGCCTGCCGCATGAGTGTCAGCATCACTCTCGACTGTGTTTTGGTGAAAACCGCGTCGGTAATGAGTGATATCTCACGGGCGATAACGTCATCCGGCACGTTGATCTCGTGCAACACCCCGGCCAGCGAGCTCCGCACAGAATTCACCGGATCGGCAGCGAACGCCTTCAGTGGTACGGCAAGCGTAAGGAGCGTGTGTTCGTTGAGCAGTACAACCACACGACGTCTAGCAGTCATGTTGAGGTCTGCATACCACGAGCCGAGTCGGCTCTGGTCGGCAACCACATCAGACAACGGTTCTCGTTTGAGTGCTGTTAGCAGTTTGCGCGTGGCGTGTATCGCTAGCATTGGCACAAGAATACGTCCCGCAGCAAATGCGTGCAACGGTATGCCGCCATCCTGTGTGCCGAAGTAGATTGCACCATCACAAGAGGATATCAGCCATGAGCCACCACTTCGTTGCCCACATTGACTGGACCGGTAACACCGGAAGCGGCACTACATCCTACACGGCCTACGAGCGCAGCCATGTTCTTTCTGCAGACGGGAAGGAGTCCCTTGCCTGCTCGTCGGCTCCGATGTTCCGTGGCGATGCTACCAGGTACAACCCCGAGGACATGCTGCTGTATTCCGTTGCCTCGTGCCACATGCTCTGGTTTCTGCACTGCTGTGCCGATGCCGGAGTTGTCGTGACGAGCTATTCGGACTCGCCCGAAGGCACCCTGGAATCAGATAGCAATGGCATTGGGCGCTTCACCGAGATCGTCCTTCACCCGCGTGTGGGGATCACGGATGAGTCCAGACGCGTTGAACTTGAAGCCCTTCATCATAAAGCTCACCAGCGCTGCTTCATTGCCAATTCGCTGAGTACGCCGGTGGTCATCGAGTAGGGGGGGCGGGGTACTTCCAGCTACTCACGAAACAGTTTTCGTAGACGTGCAGAAGATTCT
>CANHFG010000083.1 GCA_947459875.1 Ignavibacteria bacterium | reverse complement strand
TCCACGCAGCTCATCGGCTATAGTGCTCCGAACTTCGCAACCGACGTGTCCATCGTCGACATCCGCAAGCCAAACTCGTGGGAGTATTACAGTCGGATGAACCCCATCTGTGCCAATCCGGAAGTGGTCATCCAGAACACCGGTTCGAAAGACCTCACGGAGTGCACCATCACATTCGGTGCGAAGGGGGCTAAACAGTCAACCTATACGTGGAAGGGCAAGCTCGGATTTCTTGCCAAGGATACGGTCGTGCTGCCAATCCCCGAATGGCCAAAGTCATCCGGAAACCAGACGTTCACGGCAACAGTGAGCACGACAGGCGACGAGTATGTGAAGAACAACACGCGCTCGAGCTCGTTTGTGATGCCCCCTTCCTACTACGGAGACCTCCAGATCGCACTTCGTACCAACCGTCAGGCTGAAGAACAGTACAGCTGGCGTCTGACACGGTCCGACGGCACAGTGATCCAGGAGGTTGACCAGCTTGAGAGCGAAAAGCTCTTTACCTACGATCTGAAGCTCGATCCCGGATGCTACGAATTCGAACTCCTTAACCGTGCCGGTTACGGACTTGATTTCTGGTTCCTGCGCGATCAGCTCGGAACCGGAAGTCTGCTGCTGAAGTCGGGTGGCAACACGATCAAAACGTTCGAGCCAGACTTTGGCAACAGCGCATGGTTGCAGTTCATCGTGGCCATCAAGCCAACGATACTGGTCAGCACTGACACTGTGAAATTCGAAACGCCAACACCTGCAAAGGTCGAACGGACCTTCGTTGTGCGTGCTGCCAACGAGGCAGGTCTGCGCGTTGACAGTATCGGGGTGTTCTCTGTGCGGAGACATTTCACGGTATCCTCGACATCGAAGACACTTCCGGCTGCGCTCGAACCTGGTGACTCGCTGGTTGTGACGATTGCCTTTGAACGTCCGGATGCCGGGGTGACCTCGGGATCAGCCCGGGTGTTCTGCAATGATGAGCGCAACACCGCCCGTCAGATCCGTCTGCTTGGCACGGTGGGATCGACCAGTAGCGTGGACGAAGAGCAGGACCTTACGTCGGCCCTCTCGATCGCCGTGATCCCCAATCCGGTGATCGACCGTGGTACGATCAAGCTGGATGTGTTCCGCGATGATCTGCTGCACGGTTCGAGTGTGAGTATCCGCGACATCATGGGCCGTACAGTTGCCGAACTCCATGCGGGCGATCTGCCTCGCGGCGAAGTTGACTTCGATATGCCACGCATCCTCGCGCCCGGCACGTACCTCGTTGTCGTGGAATCGGGTCGACTGCGTACGTCGCAGACATTCATCGTCACCCGCTGACCACCATGGGTGCTTCCGGTCTGGGCCGATCGTTGCAGCGGTTTCCGTCAGAACTGTATCATCGTTCTGATGACCCTGACGATCCGCGCTTCGGTAACGTGATCGTGCAGGTATCGGAGATTCCGGCCGACTGCCGCCGCGCTGCAGTTATCGTTGGTGTGCCGCAGGATATCGGTGTCGAACGCAATGGTGGACGTGCCGGTGCTGCCCTGGCGCCGCGGGCAATCCGCATTGCCCTGAGCAAGCTCACGCTCGGGACTCTGGCCGATGATGTGGCCAGAGGTGAGTTCGTCATTGCCGATGCAGGAGACATCGACGTAGCGGGTAAGACGCTTGAACAGATCCATGACGAGCAGCACGATATTGTCTCGGCAATCCTCTCGGCAGGACATCTCCCGATCGTCCTTGGAGGTGGTCACGATTGTGCTTGGCCCACGCTACGAGCCTTGGAATCAACGGGCCTTCCCTTCGGCGTCATCAATATCGATGCCCACGCAGACGTTCGCCCCCTCAAGGAAGGACGCGCCCACTCCGGTTCGGCCTTCCATCAACTGCTGTCGATGACCCCATCACACCTGCTGGCAGGGGGCTTTGCAGAGTTCGGTCTTCAGCCATACAGCGTTGCGAGTGCACATCTTGATTTCGTCCGTCATCACGGCATGCAGGTCTGGATGCTCGATGAGATCCGCCAGCACGGTGTTCCTGCTGCGTGGAAGCACGTCTGGGATGCCTGCTCTGTGGCTCAGCGCACATATGTCTCGCTCGATATCGATGCTTTTGCCTCGGCCTACGCGCCCGGCGTAAGCGCTCCAGCAGCCGATGGGTTCACTCCCGCCGAGATCGCCCCCTGCCTTCGTCATGCCGCCCGCAGCGGCTCCCTCGTGGCCTTCGATGTGGTGGAATGCAACCCCGTGCTCGACATCGATGGCCGCACCGCCAAGCTGGCGGCAGTGATGATAGCAGAGGTGCTTCAAGGCAGTGACTAGTGACTAGTGACCAGTGACCAGTGACGAGTGACGAGTGACGAATGACCAGTGACGAGTGACGAGTGACCAGTGACGAGTGACGAGTGACGAGTGTCACGTTTCTCGTGAAAAATGTACGCTGGTGATTATGAACAACACTACTACCTCCTACAATAGGGAAAAGGGTCCGCTCGAACGGGATTCCATCTCCCTCTCACGTATGGTCTGGACACTTTGTCGACAGTTAAGTCCGCGAGTGTCATTTGAACGACCTGTCCTATCTCAATTCCTAAGGGCGGGTACATCGGTCGGGGCCAACATATGCGAAGCGCAATACGCAGAGTCCAAAAAGGACTTTGTGCACAAACCCAAGATTGCTGAGAAGGAACTGGCAGAGCTGACATACTGGCTCGATATCATTTCGAACGACCCGGCATTGGTAACGAAAGATGATCTCGGGTTTATCGTTGATAAGTTGGTCAACGTCCGTCGAATGCTAGCTTCTGCCATTCGAACCGCCAAAGAGCGATAACCGTTGTGCGTCACTGGTCACTGGTCACTGGTCACTGGTCACTAGTACCTATTTTCGCGCATGGCACAACCAGAAACGCAGAAAATCATCTTCAGCATGGTCGGAGTGGGCAAGGTCTATAAGCCCAACCGGCAGGTGCTACGCGACATCTACCTTAGCTTTTTTTACGGCGCGAAGATCGGCGTGCTTGGTCTTAACGGGTCTGGCAAGTCGACCCTGCTAAAGATCATCGCCGGACTTGACGACGAATACGTCGGGCAGATCACGAAGAACAAAGACGTCACCTTCGGCTACCTGTCGCAAGAGCCGGAACTCGATCCCAGCAAGACTATCAGAGAGGTCGTTGAGGAGGGGGCTCAGGAGGCTGTTCAGCTTCTGAAGGACTACAATGCCATCAGCGAGCAGTTTGCCGATCCGGATGCAGACTTCGACAAGCTGCTTGAGAAGCAGGCAAAGCTGCAGGAGAAGATCGATGCGATGGGAGCGTGGGACATCGACTCCAAGCTGGAGATGGCGATGGATGCGCTGCGCTGCCCGCCCCCTGACACTCCGGTGAACGTAATATCCGGCGGTGAACGCCGCCGCGTGGCACTCGTGCGCCTTCTGCTGCAAAGACCCGACGTTCTGTTGCTCGACGAGCCAACGAACCACCTTGATGCCGAAAGCGTTGCCTGGCTTGAGCGCCACCTGCACGACTACGAGGGAACGGTCATTGCCGTAACGCACGACCGTTACTTCCTGGACAATGTGGCGGGCTGGATCCTTGAGCTTGATAACGGACATGGAATTCCGTTCGAAGGCAACTACACCAGCTGGCTTGAGCAGAAGCAGGCCAGACTTGCCGTCGAGGAAAAGCAGGAATCAAAACGTCAGAAAGCCCTCAAGGAAGAACTTGAATGGGTTCGCATGAATCCCAAGGGACGTCATGCCAAGAGCAAAGCCCGTATCTCGGCTTACGAGAAGCTACTCGACGAGGAAACCGTCAAGCGCAACGAGGAGATGGAGATCTTCATCCCGGCCGGACCACGTCTGGGTGACAAGGTCGTGGATGCCGCAGACGTCTCGAAGTCGTTTGGAGATAAACTGCTTTACGAACATCTTTCTTTCTCCCTGCCTCCCGGAGGTATCATCGGCGTGATCGGACCGAACGGTGCCGGTAAGACAACGCTCTTCAAGATGATGACAGGGGAGATCACGCCTGATACTGGATCGTTTTCAATCGGGGACACGGTGAAGCTGGGCTATATCGATCAGAACCGTCCACTCGACGCAAACAAGTCGATCTGGGAAGAGATCTCAGACGGACTCGACATCGTCCAGCTCGGATCACGTGAGGTCAACTCCCGCGCCTACGTTGCCCGTTTCAACTTCAGCGGAAGCGATCAGCAGAAGAAGGTCACGCAGCTCTCGGGCGGCGAACGTAACCGCGTACACCTGGCCAAAATGCTGAAGGAGGGGGCGAATGTTCTCCTGCTGGACGAGCCCACGAACGACCTTGATGTAAACACGCTACGCGCACTCGAGGAAGCCCTGCTGGGCTTTGCCGGCTGCGCCGTGGTGATCAGTCACGACCGGTGGTTCCTGGATCGCATCGCTACGCATATCCTGGCGTTTGAGGGTGATAGTCAGGTCGTGTGGTTCGATGGCAATTATTCACAGTATGAGGAAGACCGCCGCAAGCGCCTCGGCATTGATGCGGACCGTCCTCATCGCATATCCTATCGCAAGCTCACGCGGGATTGATATGCCACGCTTTCTCCGACTATCACACGTATTCGTTTTTATGCTGGCCTGCGCCTCGGTGCTGGGAATGCAGACACTCGATGAAACGTTGAAGAAGCAGTTCGGAAAGGATGCGCAGGTAAAGACCGTCACCATGCGTTATGACTTCTCGGGTCTTGCCCGCGAGATCACCATGCCATTCGAGCGCTTCCAGTTCTTGCCGGGTGAGCAGCCCGCCGGCTACAAGGAATCTGCCTCGGTCAAACCTGCCACCGAGATCGCGCGTAAGCTCTGGAGCTCATGGGAAAAGGTTCTGCCATCGTTCGGAGCTCCCTCGCAGAAGCTCATCCAGGCCTATGCCGGAAAAGAAGGCGGCGTGATCATGTACTTCCGCTGGTCTGGGCCGCTGCCAGCCGACGCCCGTAAGGCCATATGCCGGGTACTGTACGGTAAAGACGAAAAGCCGATCGGCACCGATACGAAGGACGATCTGCTGGTGGCCGACACCTGGTGTATGATCTGGTCGTTTGCCAAGCCCCTTTCCGAGCTGAAACAAGCCCACCAGAAGCGTACTTTTGAGATAGTCAATCAGGAAGCCCAGCGCTGGATGGATGCTAACCCTGAGAAAGCCAAAAAATACCTGCAGCCAAAGAAACGATAGGGGATGTGATGATTCTGTTGGCAACATTCAGTAGCGAGCTCGAAGCCGAGCTTCTGGCTTCCAAGCTCAAGTCGGCTGCCATCGATTATAAACTTCAGGATGGTCAGGCCGACGGGTACAAACTCTTCGTGTTCGAAGACGATCTCGATGAGGCCCGCGAGATCTATGACGCCGCCGCCTTCGAAGGGGACATCAGCGATTCAAAGTTTGACGATAATGATGCCGACATCAACTTTGATGAAATGGAAGGATAGGTTCGGGATTACGGAATTACGGGATTACGGAATTACGGGATTACGGGATTACGGGATTACGGAATTACGGGATTACGGGATTACGGAATTACGGGATTACGGGATTACGGGATTACGGAGGTGCCGATTTGAGAAACCTCACACCTCACACCTCACACCTGCGCGCAGCGCCGAACCATCACCGGTAACATTGCGCGCCAGGTTGGCCAGTCATGGGTCCATTCGTTGGACCACACATCGATACGATGAGGGATGCCTTGTGCGCTGAGAACCTCGCCGAAGCGGACGCTGGCTGACGGGTCTTCGTAAGCCCCGCTGCCGGTAGCGATATCAATATGCTTGTTGTGCCGAAGCATATCCAGAACAGCCCCTTCCTTGAGATTCGGCACGAAGTCCATGGGCGAGTTGAAGTAACAGTCTTCGTCGAAGTAGCCCTTGGTGTAGGACTTCAGATCATAGATGCCGCTCATGGCAAGAGTACCGCCAAAAAGATCGGGACGCCGGAACATGGTATTGACGGCGTGCAGGGCTCCGAGTGAGACGCCTGAGGTAAGGATTGGCAGGGGTCCGTCACAATCGTTGTGAATGAACGGAACGACTTCATCGACAATGTAGGCGTTGTACTGCTGGTGTCGGATGGCTTTTTGTCGACCTTCCATGGTGTCGTTCAGCCACGCTTCGCTGTTGATGCTGTTGATCGAGTAGACCTTGATCAGTCCCTGTTCAAGGGGCTCACGAATGCTATCGATCAGATGAAAGCGCTCGTACTCGAGGTAGTCGGCTGCAGCGCTGGGGAACATCAGGATCGGCGTGCCGAAGTCTCCGTACACGCAGATCTCCATTGGTTTATCGAGTCGTGGACTGTGCCACGCATTGAGTTCTCTTCTCATGGCGGCAAAACTACGCTATCAGCGACTAGTCGACCTCAGGGGGCGAGCCGGCTGGACACGAAGACGAGAGCGGAACCATCGTGAACGGTAATGGTGACCGATGTTTCCGTGGCACGATTTCGAGCCCCCTCCCGCGAGCCGAGCTCGAGGACCTCGTCGGCAAGGGGCCATTTCAGACCTGTCGTGGTAATGCGTGCCTGTGGCTGCGGGATGATCGAGACGATCTCGTCATGCTCGGCCCCATACGTGAACACGTCATACACGGGCAGTCCGATGCGTGCGCCGTCGAGCGCGAGAATGCGCATCGAGCGTCCGTGGCGCATCAGCACGGACCAGTTGTTGAGCGTGTGTTCGAGTTCTCCGCCGTGAATGCCAAGGACAAGTACATTCCGCCAGAGAGACGTGGCGGCAACGCGCAGCGCCTTCTCGAAATCATTGAATTCCTGATCCGGTTCGGAGATGACCATTCCATGCAGGCGCACTGTCTCGACCACGTCGGGCCGCACCGAATCAAGGTCTCCGACGAGAATATCCGGGATAACGCCTACCTCAATGAGTGCGTTGGCGGCACCATCGGCAGCAATGAACGGAACGGATGAAAACTGCTCCAGCACACCGATCGGTGGAAGCGTGCCGTTAAGGATGATCACCGCGTCAAGCTGGTCGCTATCGCCGAGCAGGTGCTTCATGGAAGTCCGGAGCTCTCCCATTGATCGAAGATGGACATCATCGTGTCGATACCATCCGTCAGGGCTGCCGGACCCGGTTGTAGGATGACGGGCGAGGGGATCTCGCGCAGAAATCCACTGCGGAGGGGTCGCATGGCATCCCATCCTTCGCGCGCGATCACACGCTCGGGCTTGAGCATCTTTCCGCACCATGAGGCGATCATAATGTCAGGGTCGCGACGGACGGGGTCGAGCATATCGGAAACGATCCGACTCTTTGCGTCGGCATGGATCCGATTTTCGGCATAGACGTCCATGCCACCACAGATCTCAATGATCTCGCTCACCCAGCAGATGCCGGTGATGATCGGATCGTACCACTCCTCGAAGTACACGCGCGGACGTCGCTCGCGGCGTGCTCCGCGCTCTGCCATCATCGACACGCGCTCCTGCAGACTCAGCGCATAGCTGTGTCCTGCCGAGCCCCTTCCCACGACCGCCGTCAGCTTCAGGATCATCGAAAGAATTCCGTCTACCGAGCGATGGTTGAAGCACACGACCTCGACGCCGCGGCGGATCAGTTCCGCTGAGATATCCGCCTGCAGGTCCGACCAGGCAAAGACGACGTCAGGACGCAGCGCAATGATCTCCTCAAACTTGGCATCAAGGTACGTTGAGACCTTGGGCTTTTCCTTACGTGCATGCGGCGGACGAACGGTAAAGCCCGAGATGCCAACGATCAGCTCGTCGGCATCGATCGCATAGAGCGTCTCGGTTGTCTCCTCCGTCAGACACACTACGCGCTTCGGAAAGCCGATGCTCATCAGCGGCGCTTTCCCGGTGGACGTTGCATTCTGACGAGCATGCGGTCCATTTCGAGCATCTTCCGGTGTGCATCGCGAAACGCCGGATAATCGGCAGGCTCAACATAGGTGGAGTGCACGACAACCGTGCGACGCAGACGGAGAGTCTGCCCCTTGACCGTTGATGTGATTGAGTACGTGATCGACGGCAGCTTGAATGATGCTGAGGGAAGGGGCTTTGCAAACGTGTATCCCTTTGGCGCAGTGAGTACGATCTCGGATGACACGGAGTCGTGTGCCGGCTGCAGGACAAGCGGATGGACGCGCTGGGCCTGATCGATAGGCATCATCGGATAGCTCGGCATCGTCATCCAGCGCGGACGGATGATGATCGTATCCTGCGTCGAATCAGCCATCGTGCGGCTGCGCATCAGAATATTGCACGTCGGGCTGGCTGGCTCATTCTTCGTCGGAGAGATCCACGTTGAGTCAACGATCATCTGGGCGTCGGGCATGGGCACGCCCGAAGGGGCGAATGACTGTGCCATTCGCATGATGGCCGAAGAGTCAAAGTCGCGCGCATGCAGGCTGGTCTTGGATGTGATCCAGCCCACGGTATCGATCTGCATTTGTGTTGTCACCACAAAGCTGCGAGGTGTGATGAAGCGCTTGTGCAGACGCACGGGATCGCGCATGCGGTCGCTGACGGGCAGAGCGAAGGTATTCTCGACGGAGGCCGGCACAACGCCGTACGGCACGGGCCGGAAGGAAAGGTCGATCATCTGGGCCGACGAGTCACCGGGCAGAACAAGGACCACGTGATCAAACGGCATCGAGACGGTG
This sequence comes from Ignavibacteria bacterium, assembly GCA_947459875.1. Lineage (GTDB taxonomy): Bacteria > Bacteroidota > Ignavibacteria > Kapaibacteriales > Kapaibacteriaceae > UBA10438. The sequence continues at coordinate 752 of CANHFG010000083.1, read as the reverse complement.
GGCTCGTTATAGGTCAGGTTCGACTCCGACTTGATCAGCGTGGGAATCGCCTCGACTCCTCGCTCGGCCATCATCGTAGAGGCCAGCATCACCCTGTCGGCTGTCGTGCCGCTGCGAAGGGCAAGCACGTCACAGGCTCGGTGGGGATCGAAGGCCAGACTCGACGAAGGCTGCTGCGTGATCGATCGGATCGCCCAGCGGGCGATCGTCGTGGCTACGACATCCTTCTTCCATTTCCGATCGGGCGGTAGCAGAGAATCGACAAGGAGGCGCACTTGGTCGCACGACTGCAGTCGACGGCTGAAGGCATCCTTCATCTGACGCACAACGATACTCCATCCCGGAAACGTGCTGAGCTCCACATGCGGTACGTAATCGATCAGCGGCGGCATGAACATCTCCTGCACGACCGGACGCACGTCGCGCGCAGTCCACGTAAACAGCATGCCACTCGGTGTCTCGACATCAGTCTGGACCGGATCGAAGTTGTGGATCTTGAACTGATAGTTGTCCGTCAACGGCACCATCATGGATAGCCGAGCCAGGCGCGTATTGGAGACAGGCGACAGGCTCATGTTCATGTGACCATGGCGTGTGAACATCGAATCACGATGCCACTTTTCTGCTGAGTAGATGATGACATCGCCCCCTGCCACACCCTCAAGTGAGGCGTCGTTACGGCGGAGATCGATCGTGCGCTGATCACCGTTGCTCGACAGGATCATGAGCTTCTGCCGGCCTTCAGTGGACTC
>CANHFG010000082.1 GCA_947459875.1 Ignavibacteria bacterium | reverse complement strand
GGAAGTACGGAAGTACGGAAGTACGGAAGTACGGAAGTACGGAAGTACGGAAGTACGGAAGTACGGAAGTACGGAAGTACGGAAGTACGGAAGTACGGAAGTACGGAAGTACGGAAGTACGGAAGTACGAAGAATTACGGGGGTGCGGCTTAGGTTTTATGGGGAACTTTTTATCAAAAATCTACACTATGACATGTTGTGACGTACGGTAAAGTTTGTCATATTGTGGCTCGCACCATTGACAACACGTTCACAAACTAACCTTTCACGAGGGAGTACTGCCATGAAGCGAGTAAAGAACTTGCTTACGGTTGTATATGGTGCTGTATTTGTTTTTGGAGCATTCTGCCTAACGTCATGCTCCTCAAGTGTTGAGCCGATCAAAGCTGTCGGTGAATTGTATGGTGGCGGGATCATTGCCGCCATGTGGACACAGGATGGTGTCCAACACGGTATAATCGTAGCGCTAACGGACCAAAGTCTTGGTCGGTCCTGGAGCAACGTTGTCGAGAAAGAAGTGGGCAGCGTAGCTCGAAGCCGGTCGAACGGTTTGGAGAACAGCCTGGCCATCACTGCGCAGCCTGGCCATCTGAACAGCGCCGCAAAGGTTTGCCTTGATTACTCCTATGACGGCTTCAGCGACTGGTACCTGCCGGCGATCGAAGAGTTGGAGCGCGTCTACGAAAACCGCGAGACTGTCAATGCCGCACTGGCAGCCGTGCCGGGAGCAACCGAAATTCCAAAGACGGCGGGGTATTGGAGCAGCACCGAGAACGGGGCGATCCTCGCTTGGAACTACAATTTCAACTTTGGCATTGCCAGTAATTACAGCACCAAGAACCTTGTAAACTTCAGGGTCCGCGCTATCCGCACCTTCTAAGACACCGTCGAACCTCAGCAACGCCGTTCCTTGCGCGGGTGTAACACCGCCGCGCCGAGGTACGGCGTTCTTCGTTGTAATTTGATGAGCACAAATACAACGGAGGTTGACATGCAGCAGAGCAAGTTCTGTCAGAGCTGTGGCTATCCCATGAAAAAGGATAAGAATGGCGGCGGCACCGAAGCCGATGGCACTCGAAGCCGCAAGTACTGCTCAATGTGCTATGAAAAGGGGGCGTTCCTTACCCCGCCCGATATCAACACCGCCGAGAAAATGCAGAAGTTCTGCATCGAACAGATGAAACAGAGCGGATACAATCGCTTCGTTGCGTGGCTCGCTACGAGGTCGATCCCAAAGCTGGAACGATGGAGAAGTTGAGTTGCGGAGTCACTCGTCACTTCCCAAACGTCTGTCCTTTCCAGATGACGCGTTTTTGGAAGGCGAGAACCGGGAGGATGAGTTCGAGTAAGAGCAGCAGAAGCAGTGACGGGGCGATTGCCCACAGCAGGTAAAACCGGCGCAGACGGATCGACGAGGTGAGGATGAGCGAGCCATCCCCGAGGATGCGCAGAACCAGGAAGACCAGCAGCCAAGTTGTGCTTCCGGTGACGATCGAGCTCACAAGGCCGAACCAGTAGATCGCGCTGGAGGCCGCAAACAGGTACCCGCGCCAGCCCAGACCCAGACCGCCCTGCACCCAGCGTTGTTTCTGTCGGAGGTACTCCCCAAGAGATAGACATGGTTCTGTTTCGATGCGACTGGTTGGTTCACAGATGAAGGCGATCCTTGAGCCGCGACGGTCCATCGCCTGCATGAGTGCCAGGTCTTCGGTGACGCTGAAGGCGATCGATCGGTAGCCACCGAGATCGGCAAACGTGGTCGCGCGCACGGCGATGTTGTTACCAAAGCACCCAAGCGGTTGTCCGTTTGCGTTGGCAGACATGGCCATGCCCGAGGTGTACAGCCACTCAATATCCTGTAGCAGTGCAAATGCGTTACCGCGGCGCACTGTGGTAAAGCTGCATACCATGTCCGTATGGCTGTCCGTAAACGGGGCGACCATGGTTCGTATCCAATTGGGATGCACACGGCAGTCCGCATCGGTCACAAGCAGGATGTGGCCAGTCGACCTGTCAACGCCGAACTGCAGTGCACCGGGCTTTCCACGCAGATTATCAATGGCATCGGACTCGGTCCGGTGGAGCGCACGGACACAGGGGTTTGACGCGGCGAACGTATCAATGATCCGTCCGGTTTCATCGCTACTTCGATCGTTGACAATGATGATCTCCAGCTGCGCCTCTGGATAGTCACACGCCAGCAGAGAACCGATGCATGCCGCTATGTTTTGCTGTTCGTTTCGTGCCGGTACGATCACGCTCACGCGTGGAAGGTCTTCCTTCTGCAACGGCATAGTTCGACGATTGCGCCACTGGCCGCTGAAGAAAAAGGCAAGGCGTGTAACGTACACGAGAGCCGAGGTGGCGAGGAGGTAATCCATGAATGCAGAGTGTAAGCGGCAAGTTACCGCGTCGTAGCTTTGCACCTCATTACGAAATGTTCATCGACCTTTTGCCCCGCTGTGGCATCCAAGGTCAAGCTCAGGGAGCCCCGTGTCTTCTGCCTTTGCCCAGCGCCGCGTTGATCTGATCAATGATCCCGTTGGACGCTCCTTGCGACTGTTTTCAATACCGATCGCGCTGAGCTTTATCATCAACATGATCTATTCGCTGGTAGACCGTTACTATGTCTCCCGGCTTGGCGATGCGGCCATTGCGGCCATCGGATCGACCGATCAGATCGTGTTCTTTCTCTTCACGCTGGTGAGCGGCATCGCCGTTGGTGCGGGCATCATCGTTGCTCGCCGCTTCGGAGAAGGAGATGCTGATGGGGCGCGCCGCACGGCAACGCAGTCACTGGTCGGCATGGCCATCATGGCAGGCACGGCAAACGTGCTGTTCTACGTCTTTTTGCCTACAATTCCCGAACTCATGCGCATGCCCCCGGACGTTGCTGAGTTTGGACGCCAGTACCTACAGACTCTTTTGATCGGGTTCACGTTCAATCTCCTCAACTTTCACATTTTCTCGCTTTCACGGTCATCAGGTAACGCCCTTTTTCCGACCACGGTTCTCGTGTCGACCGTGGTGCTAAATGCCGCCATTGCCCCCTTTCTGATCTTCGGAATCGGTCCGTTTCCGGAGATGGGCATGAAAGGGGCTGGCCTGGCAACTGCCCTGTCACAGATCAGCGGCACAGTTATCTCGATGGTGGCTATCGCACGTGGAAAGACGAACCTGCGATTTGACTTTTCGCAGTTCCGACTCGACGCTGATCTGCTCAAGCGCGTTGTCAAACAGGGGCTCCCGGCATCGCTGCAGATGCTCTCGGTCAGCGTTAACCGGGCGTTCATATTTACGTTGGTCGGTACCTTCGGAACCAGTGCCACGGCGGCCTATACGCTCGGCCTGAATGTCGATATGATGGTGTTCATGACGGTGTTTGCCGTCGGGATCGCTGTACAGACAGCGGCCGGACAAAACCTTGGTGCGGGCAAGCCGGAGCGCGTATGGGAGTACTTTCAGAGCGCGGCACTGCAGCTCACCGTGCTCATGGTCTCACTGGCCGTGATTGTCTGGCTGGTAGGCCGGGACTTCGTTGCAGCCTATACGCAGTCGGCATCAACCCTTGCTGCTGCGACCGAGTATCTGCACATCACGGTCTTCGGCTACGTCTTCTTTGCTGTGGGACTTGTTGCGGTCCGCGTGATCTCCGGCGCCGGTGCTTCGATACTCGCGATGGTCATCACGGCGGGGTCACTGATCGGTATTCAGCTGCCACTCTGCTATGTCCTGTCGCGCTATACGGCGCTCGGACAGACGGGAATCTGGATCGGAGTGGCCGGCGGATATGCGATCTTCTGCGCCATCGCCTTTGCCGTGCTGCGGCGTGGTCGCTGGATGAGCAGCTCGCTGTAGGGGGCTTGACGGACCGCCGGGTGAAGCGGATTAAACGTTTGATACCGGTGGCGAGTCTGTGACGGCTCATCAATGAACGCTGGCTTGACGCAATGTCCAACGCAGTATCCTATCCAATGGCCGAATCTGATGCAGTAGATGCCGAGATCCTCGCGGCGCTTCGTGCCGGCGAGCGTGACCGTGCCATCACGGCACTGGTACGTCGCTACCAGCGGTTCGTCTATTCGGTGGCACTTCGTCAGATGAATCATGTCGAGGACGCGCAGGATATCACGCAGGATGTCCTGCTTCGCGCCGCGCGGTTTGTCGATGGTTTTCAGCAGCAGAGCTCTCTGCAGACATGGCTTTATCGCATCACGATCAATCAATGCCGCTCGGAGTTTCGCCGACGTCGCATCAAGAGTTTCTTCGGAATCGGCAGCGCAGAAGGGGAGATCGACGTGGCCTCTGCTGCGCCACTTCCGAGCCAGCATGCCGAAGAGCGCGACTTTGACATCTACATGCAGTCGGTTCTTGAAAAGCTTCCTCCAAAGCAGCGTGAGACCTTCTGTTTGCGATTCTATGATGAGCTTTCCTACGAACAGATCAGCGCCATGACGGGAACAAGTCAGGGGGCTCTGAAGGCCAACTATCACTGGGCGATCAAGAAGATCGCCGACCATTTGAAAGATTCTGAGTTCTATGCTCACTGGAGTGGATCGAATGACGCCGAATGATGTCCATCAGGAACTGCAGGAGCAGCTTCACGAGTGCGGACTGCCCGCCGAAGCGCTCAGCGCGGACATGACCGCACATCGACGTCGACGTGACGAATCCATCGATGCTGCCACATCAGCAATGACCATGCGCGTTCAGCGGGCTATGAACGCTGAACGTGATCAAGGATCACGCTCCCGAAGGGTACAGTTGGCCATGGCCATGACGGCCGCCGCAGCCGTGATCGTGCTCTTTGTTTCGGTCGATCACAATTCTGGCAATAGCTCCATCTCGGCTGATACCACCATCGCCGGCAAGGCAGATCAGGTTCACAGTGACAAGGACGTTGAAGCGCTAGCCGACAAGCTGGCCAGGCGAAACAGTTCAGGCGAAAGGGGCTGGACGGTGACCGATGAGGACGTCGACCAGCTTCTGGGAGAGACTGGACTGGACCTCTGACAGGTTCTCAGATAAAAAGTCCAACAAGGCATGCCGTCAGCAGATTCGCCAGCGCACCGATGCACATGGCCTTGAATCCAAACCGCGCCACCTCGGCCCGACGTCCGGGCGCCATCATTCCGTAGCCGCCGATCTGAATGCCGATAGACATCACGTTTGCAAACCCGCACAGGGCGATCGTGGCCAGGCGGACCGTTCGCTCGCTGAGTGCGCCGGAGCTGACGTAGTCTGCAAGCCGATCATAGGCGATGAACTCAGTGAGCGAGATCTTCGTGCCGAGAAGAGAAGCAAACGTCTGCGCCTCATTTGGCGGTATACCGGCCATCCAGGCAAAGGGTAGAAACAACACGCCGAGCAGCTCCTCGATTGAATGAGGCGCCCACGGAAGGCCCCATTGCACGAGCGACGTTGCACCGATACCCATGATCGCGTCAAAGGCCGCCACAAGGGCCTTAAAGGCGATGAGCACAACGATCACATTCAGGGCCAGTTTAGCACCGTCAAGAGCCCCGCGCGCTATCGCGTCGAGCACGTTCCCGGAGTCAAGCACTGGGTCGAGGTCCACAACCGATGCCGGCTTTTCACTCGGCACATGCCAGGGGGCTTCCGGCTCTGCGATCTTGGCCAGCACCAGCGCTGCCGGCGCTGCAAGGATCGAGGCGATCATCAGGTCGGTGGCCGAGATGCCGCGCGCGATGTACACGCCCATGGTCGACCCGGCGATGGTTGCAAAGCCCCCTACCATCATGGCAAAGAGCTCCGAGGCACTGATGTGCGGTATGTAGTGTCGCACGAGAAGGGGCGACTCGGTCTGCCCGAGAAAGATCTCTCCGACGGCGTTGATCGACTCGATCGGACTGGTGCGCATGGTCCTCTGTAGAAGGCCGGCCGTCAGACGCACAACCCGCTGCATGATCCCGTAGTGATACAGGATGGCCATGAAGGACGAAAAGAAGACGATCACCGACGTGATCGTCAGCGCAAACTGAAATCCCACCACGGCCTGTCCACGCGCAAGAGGGAGGTCGCCGAAGAGGAATGCCGCCCCTTCGTTGGCGAATCCCAGGAACCATGTGATTCCGTCGCCCAGACGTCGGAAGAGCTCAATGCCCGGCGGAAACACGATGATCAGCAGACACAGAACAACTTGCAGGACCATGCCCCAGGCCACCGTGCGCCAGGGGATGCGCGAGCGCGACGAAGACCACAGGAAAGCCATCGCAGCGATAATGACAATGCCGATGGCCGATTGGATCTGCAGCATGGAAAGGCCCCCTGCGGGTGTGTTAGCGTTCCGTGTCGATCAGGACGTTCGACTCCCCGAAGGTCTCGCACAGGTACTTTGTCATGCTTGTCGACGAGGCCACTCGGGTCATGGTAGAGTACTGCCGATTTCCCTCCGGATGCGCCACGATAAACGTTAGTGCATGCGTCGCATCAGAGGTGTTGCATCGTGACTTCAGATCCTCGAGCTGCCGGGGCTGAACCTTGTCAGGATCGACACGCACCACATAGCCCCGTGCAAAGCGCTTCTCGGCCTGATCGATACTAAGCACGTCGTCGACCGTGAGTTTGATCGACTCGCCGCTGACTTCGCATTTGCCGACGGCGACGATCACCGCACCAACCTTGAGCTGTTCGGCGAACTGCTTGTACTTGTCACTCCAGAAGATCAGCTCCATCGAAGAGTGGAACTGCTCGAGCTTGACAAAGGCGATCGTGTTCTCGCGTCGGTCCAGACGTGTACGAATCTCTCCGATCATACCGCACACGCGTCCGGGCTTGCCCGACATCTCCGCATCGGGTCGCGAGAGATTGATGGTGCTGAAAGAGTTCACCGCAAGAGCATATTCCTGCAGGGGGTGGCCCGAGATGTAGAAGCTGAGAACTTCCCGTTCGCGTCGCAGTCGCTCGCCATCGGGCCACTCGGCCGTACGCGGCAGCGCCGGCTCCTTTGGCCTCTCAATATCTTCCGAACCGAACAAGCCCCCTGACGAGGATAGGGCATCGTCCTGCACCTGGGAGCCATAATGAAGGGCCGTATCGATGGCCTCGAACAGCTGCGCGCGATGCCCGTGCCCGAGACAATCGAATGCCCCCGCGCAGACAAGCGACTCCATCAGCCGTCGGTTGAGAACCTTCTTTTCGACGCGGGCGGCAAAGTCATAGTAGGAGACGAACGCACCATCGGAGCGTGCCTCGACGATCGCCTCCACGGCTCCGACGCCTACGCCCTTGATGCCGGCCATACCGAAGTAGATCGTTCGTCCTTCGGCGATGAACGTTGCCATAGAGCGGTTCACATCAGGGGGCTGCACGGTGATGCCGTAGCGCTTTGCTTCATCGATCAGAGCCACGATTTTGGCCTGGTCGTTCAACTCCGCCGTCATGTTGGCGGCAAGAAATTCGGCAGGGTAATGCGCCTTGAGCCACCCAGTTTGAAAAGCCAGATAGGCGTAGGCAGCCGAGTGTGACTTGTTAAAGCCGTACGAGGCGAACTTCTGGATGAGGTCGAAGATCTCCGTGGCAAGTTCCTTCTCGATACCGGCGCTGCTCTTTGCCCCGTCTATGAATTTCGAGCGCTGCTCGGCCATGGACTTTTCGTCCTTCTTGCCCATGGCTCGGCGCATCACGTCAGACTGCGCCAGCGTAAAGCCGGCCAGCGACTGCACCAGCTGCATGACCTGCTCCTGGTAGACGATCACGCCATAGGTACGCTCAAGGATGGGCTCCATGAGCGGATGCAGATACGTGATCGGCTTGCGTCCCTGCTTGCGTTCGATAAACTCCGGGATGTTGTCCATCGGACCCGGACGGTAGAGGGCGTTCATGGCGATCAGGTCTTCGAGCGTGCTCGGACGCAGTTCGCGCATGGCCTTCTGCATAGGGTCGGATTCGAACTGGAAGATGGCCTGCGTATGCCCCTTGCAGAAGAGCTCGTACGTGGCCGGATCGCTGAAGTCGATCTCGTCCAGGTCGATGTCGACACCATGATTGCGCTTGACCTGTTCGAGCGTCGAATCAATGATGCTCAGGGTGCGCAGACCCAGAAAGTCCATCTTCAGAAGCCCGGCTTCTTCGAGGTCCTTCATGTTGTACTGCGTGGCCGGCTCGGTAGTTGGCGTCTTGTACACCGGAACGAAGTCACTGATCGGACCCGGTGCGATGACCACACCGGCGGCATGCAACGAGGAGTTTCGGGCAAAGCCCTCGAGCACCTGCGCATACTCGATAAGATCTTTGATGCGCTGATCATCGGTGGTCTTGATCCAGCGCAGCTCGGGTATCTCCATGGCCTCGGCGATCGAGTGCACGCGACCGAGTACGACAGGGATCTTATCGGTGATCGAGTTGATCGTAGCCAGGTCGATTCCCAGCACGCGGCCGACGTCTTTCAGTACGGCTCGCGAGGACAGCGTGCCGAAGGTGATGATCTGCGCCACCGAGTCAGCACCGTACTTCTGCTTGACGTAATCGATGACACGATTGCGCTTGTCGTCGGAGAAGTCGACGTCGATATCGGGCATCGATACGCGGTCTGGATTCAGAAAGCGCTCAAACAGCAGATCGTACTTCAGTGGATCGATGTTCGTGATCTTGAGCGCATAGGCCACAAGCGACCCGGCTGCTGAGCCCCGTCCCGGACCCACCCGCACGCCCATGTCGCGCGCCGCCTGGATAAAGTCGGCCACGATCAGGAAGTACCCCGCATAGCCCATGCGCTTGATCACATTCAGTTCGAAGGAGATGCGATCGAGGATCTCGCTGGTCAGAACCGAATAGCGTTCTTCCAGCCCCCTCATCGTTAGCTCTTCAAGGTAGTCCTCCAGCGTTGTCGCGTCACTATCCGGCGGGATAGGAAACTGCGGCATCTGCAGCGCGGTCGGGATCGTCACGTCCACCTTTTCGGCGATCTCCTGCGTCGAGTCGATCGCTTCCGGGAAGTCCTTGAACAGCTCCTTCATCTGCTGCTGCGTCTTGAGGTACATCTCAGGCACACGGTAACGCAGGTTTGTCTTGACGTCGAACTGCGATCGGTCGAAGGACGCATCCTTGGAGATGTGCAACAGCACGTTGTGCGCCACGGCATGGTCCTTGCTCACATAGTGCGCGTCGTTGGACACCACCAGTTTGATTCCGAGTTCACGCGCAAGACGCGGCGCAAACTCCATCACGTGCTTGTCCTCGGGCAGTCCATGATCCTGCAGCTCGATGTAGAAGTCGTCGCCGAAGATCTCCTTCAGAGCGATCGCGTTATTGCGAGCTGTGGCCTCGTCACCGGCCAGCATAGGGGCATTGATCGGTCCGGCCAGGCAGGCCGACGTTGCAATGAGGCCCTCGTGATACTGACGTAGAAGGTCCATGTCGATACGGGGCTTGTAGTAAAAGCCATCCGTGTGACCGATCGTCGTTAGCTTGATGAGATTCCGGTACCCGGTCTCGTTCTTCGCCAGCAGCACTAGATGGTAGTAGTTGCGCTTCTTGCCCGCGTCGACCACTTTTTCGCGGTCCGTATGGCGCTTGACCGCCAGATACACCTCGCACCCGAGGATGGGTTTGATACCTGCCTTCTTGGCTTTCTTGTAGAACTCAAAACACCCGAACATCACCCCATGGTCCGTGATGGCCAGCGCCGTCTGCCCATCAGCCTTGGCCGCATCGATCAACGTCTGCGGACTGGCCGCCGCATCCAGCAGCGAGTAATGAGTGTGGTTGTGAAGGTGGACGAAAGACATTCAGGTTTCAGGTTTTAGGTTTTAGGTTTTAGGTTTTAGGTTTTAGGTTTCAGGTTCCGTCACTCGTCACTGGTCACTCGTCACTGGTCACTCGTCACTGGTCACTCGTCACTGGTCACTCGTCACTGGTCACTCGTCACTGGACACTCGTCACTGGTCACTCGTCACTGGTCACTCGTC
>CANHFG010000081.1 GCA_947459875.1 Ignavibacteria bacterium | reverse complement strand
TGTGTGGTCGCCCAAATCGTAACATGCGCAGCCAAAAAGCTAGCCAAATAGTGAGCCAAAAAGCACTAAGCCCTTGCAACTACTTGAGTCACAAGGGCTTAACGTTTTTTCGATGTAGCGGGGGCAGGACTTGAACCTACAACCTTCGGGTTATGAGCCCGACGAGCTACCAATTGCTCCACCCCGCGATAGGGATGCGAAGATACGGCACTCGGTGGAATCTGGCAAGTGGCTGGGCATTGTTCGAAAAATGTCCCCATCAACATGCCTCGGAACGTTTTTGTTGTGACAAATGTCAGGTCTCTGGGTGTTCTGACTGTTATCGCTGCGGTATCTCTGCAAGTGCGCACGTGACGTTACTCGGCAAACAATCACCACATTTTTTTTGGAGGACAGATATGAACAGGACCATTTGTCTTGTCATTGCGCTGGCTGCACTCGTTATCGGGGTGCAGGCATGGGCACAGGTTGACACGAACAATCCGTATAGTGTCATCTATGGCCGGCTGGTTAAGGCCACATCGACTGAGCTGACGTTGGATGGGGCCGACGCGGCCGGAAACACCGTCCAGCAGGTTGTTACTCTCAATCAGTCTACGATGGTCGATGGCTGCTCGATCGAGGAAGTGGTCAAAGGAACCCAGCTTCTCGTGTTCGTAGCAGAGCGCAGTGCAAGCGGCAACGTGGCCTCGTACGTGAAGTTCTACGGCTGCGAACCTAACTGGCAGTTTTCCGGCAAACTCGTCACGAACAATGCCGACTTCATCGAGCTGGAAGGCCGTGAAGCAGGCGGTCTGAACCAGGATGTAGGCATCCGCCGTCTGCGTGTTACGTCGGAAACGATCTTCACCACGTGCTACGGCACAATGAGCGATGCGGCCAGCCTTAGCGTCGGCACCGACATTACGGTGTCAGCTCTGGGTGAGCCGGAAAAGCTTCGCGCGACATTGGTGACGACGCAGGACGACTGCGGTGAGACACGACATGTTGAAGGTACGTTCGTGTCGTTTGCCGATTCAACCGTGGTCATCAACACCGATGGTCAGTCGGATCCTCTTCGACTTTTCATCTCGGATCGCATCGGTCGTCCATACATGGATTCGCTGCATTTCATCTATACCTGCTCTGGAGACATCGTCCGTATTCAGGACATCCAGGCGGGCGATCGGATGAGCATTATTTACCTCTCTCTTCCCCGCCAGGGAGACTATCTGCAGTACGCTCAGCTACTGCGCAATTGCCCATTCGAAGCATCGGGTACCATCACTCGCGTGGATGGTCAATCCATCACGATCCTGGCCAACGGCAAGGACTACACAGCGCGTCTGACCGACAAGACGGAACTCTACGATTGTAACGGCCTCGGGGCTGATGCCAGCAAGCTGACGGTTGGAACCTTGGTCGCTGCTGTTCTTGCATCTGAAGGTGAAGAAAACACCGTCCTGCGCCTCAAGATCAACCAGGACTGCCCGTATGCATACTATGTCGGCGGAAACGTTACGGCTGTGAACCAGACGTCCATTACCATCGATGGCCAGACGTCCGAAGGTGGTTCAGAAGGTTCACTTGAACTCAATTTCGACGCCGCAAGCCTCGTGCTGGACTGCGTCAATCAGCCCCTTGCCATCGAAAACCTTCGTACCGGTAGTTATGTGCTTGTCTACTACCGCACGTCAGGCACGCAGCGTGTTGCCGACCTTGTGACGGTGCAGACACCATGCGACGTCCAACCATTCTACGGCATCGTCCTGAACGCCAACGAGTCTTCAATCACCGTCAGCCAGGAAGACGGAACAACAATCGCTCTTGCCATCAACGCAGACAGCAAGCTCACCGACTGCAACGGTGCAACGATCGATGTCTCGTCATCATTGGTTGGCACGAAGGTTAGTGGCTCGTTCCTGACCACAGCAGAACCAAAGAACATTCAGTGGGCAACGTTCAACGTTGGATGCCCGGTGATCCTCACCGATGGAGGAATCATCACTCAGGTCAGCGATTCAGCTCTTACGTTCCAGGGTGTTTCCGGTCCGGTCGAACTGCAGCGCTCTGAATACACAGTCGTGTACGATGCCTTGTACGCCCCGACAGAATGGTCGAAGCTCAACCTCGGTGATACGGTCTGCGCATGGTATGATGACGGTAGCAAACTGGCCTATCGTGTACTTGCCGGAGTCGTCTGCGCTACGTCAGAAGACAACGGTGCCAAGCCAATAATCGGTACGGTCGTCGAGTCGTCTGAGGGCGAGCTGACGATCCAGAATGGTGCAGTCGAGATGAGCTTTGCGCTTACGTCGAACACGGACATGACATCAACGAGCAATGCTGCCGTTAGCGCCTCTGATCTTTCGTCGGGCATGCGTGTGAGCGTGATGAGCGCCAACTACAACCGTCGCGGACAGCCGGTTGCCTCGTCAGTAACAGTTATGATGTCGCCAACATCGGTCGACGAAGAGTCGAACTCCCCTGCCGTAACGCTCTCGCCTAACCCTGCTTCCGATTTCGTCACATTCGGCAACCATCAGCCGGGCGAAACAGTTGTCCTCTACGACCAGCGCGGCAACCGCGTTCTGCGCACGGATGCACCGACCGTGAATGTCTCAACACTCGCACCCGGCATCTATTCGGTCGTTCGCAGCAATGGCGCAGCCGTTCGACTGGTCATCGTTCGGTAATCTGCCGTTGTATCCTGCGCACCTGCACAGCACAGGGTAACAGCAAACCGGACATCTCCGTTCGTAGGTCTGCACAAGCCCTCCGCACCTCTGGTGCGGAGGGCTTTTTTGTTGCAATCACGCACCACTCTCTCCCCGGGCCAAGACCCGGACGGGCAAGACTGCGTCTCGCCCCTACACGTCATTCGTCATTCGTCATTCGTCACAGACGGGCGAGACTGCGTCTCGCCCCTACATTTCTCCTTACCTGTCAAACGTCATGAACGCACCGTTGATGACTCGGTAGCATTGTGACGCGTATGCCTGTTTCTGGGCTGACGCGACACATTGTTCACCGTCTGGAGTCACCACTATGCATGTGAGTGTTCGTTTCTTTGGTCTTGCCGTCATGATCGTCATGACGCTGAGTGATGTTTTGGCACAGCGGCAGCCGGTTGTCTCGACGCGCTGGGGAGCGCTTTTAGGGGGCAACTTCAACATGGCCGGTATTGGTTGGGCACAATGGGTAAGTGATCCTAAACGGCCCGGCGGGCAGTCGGCCGAAGCGGCCACCTATTTCAGTGACGATTACCAGTTCAACATGAGCTATGCGGGCATTGAACCGCATGTGAAGTTCTTTCTCGACGACAATCTGCACCTGACCGCAGGCGTCGGCCTATCTCGATCCAACGGGTCTGCTGCAGCCGAATCAGCGGTCTGGTAAGTTCACGCTATCGGTCAACGCCACCACACGAGACGGTCAGACTCGCACAGAGTCCGAACAGCTGACGCTGGTGCGCACGGATCAGGAGAGCACGTCACTGCGACACCGCTTGAACTTCGAGTTCAACGAAGAAGATCCCGTGGCTCGGTCGAAGAACTTTCTTCTCACGGATGTTATCCCTGCAATCCGCAACGGTTCGCGGGTGAACATTTATGGGCACACCGATGAGATGGGCAGGGCGAACCTGGAGCTTTCAATGAAACGCGCCGACCAGGTCATGGAGATGATGAAACAGGAGCTCAGCGCACGTGGCGTCCGGAACGTGAAGTTTACCTCCAACGCCGTTGGACAAGATGAGCCCCTTTTCGACAATGACACCCCCGAGGGACGCATGTACAACCGCACGGTCGTGATCGACATCATTCCGTAGCCGAGAGCTGCGGCATGAACCTCACGCACAGTCCGACATAGGATGAAGGGGCCGGCGTCGTCCAGGCCAGTTCATCGAAGACTCGCTCGGTCACGATCGCAATGTCGATGCGAGACGTTGCGCCGGTGAGCGAGAGAGCGAGCTCCGCACGTGCATCATACGGCACGTCGGAGCTTGCTCCCGGACGTGCCGAATACCACGGGATTGAAGCAAAGGCCGTTGCCAGCAGCGATACGCTCGGAGTGACAGGTGTGATGTTCTGTGCGCGGAACCACGTCGCCCCCTGCATGGTTGTCCAGGTGGCAACGTCGGAGGCCGGACGTCGATTATCCGACGAATTCAGAAACCATTCGACGCCCCCGGATGCACTGAACATGCCGAAGATCGTTCTTTGCGGCGCGAGCGATGCCGCTACTGTGGGTCCGGTGAGGATGACGGTTCTCTGCTCTGCCTGCAGGGGGCTGATCGGATTGAACTCGTCGGCCCCGGAAAGATTATCGATGTCGTGCTTGCATCGATGGACGAATCCAATGCGAGCTGAATAGTCCTTCATCAGCATGTGCAACCAGAAATACTCCTCCCAGCGCATGGTGCGGGGATTGAAGCTGATATCGTTGAAGGGATTGGCCGTCATCTCCTGATGGGCCTCGATCGTTGTCGTCCACTGCATGGAATGCGTAGAGTCCGTGAACCGATACGGCTCTGCCTGAATATGCGTGCGGAACTGCCAGGCCTGCTCGCCAAAGGCTGACCCCCAGGAGCGTTGGAACTCGCCCCCTCCGAGCAGACTCGGCATTACTCCGGATTGCCTGTCACGTATGGGCGTCGACTCCCATGTCCGCGACGGACGCAGTTGCGCATGAAGCGTGCCTTGCATGCACGGACATAGAAACGTCGCAGCGATCGCGGCGCAGAGAATCCATCCCATGTGTGTTCCCCGATGGTAAACGAAAAGGGGCGCTATCGCCTTGCGCGACAACGCCCCTTGTGATCTCTGATGGAGTGCGGATTACTTGACGATGCTCACTGGCACGACGATGATGTCGGTGCCTGTACGAACCGTCAGCATGTAACTGCCGCTTGCAACGTTGCCGAGCATCATGCGGACCGAAGCACCTGCATCGACCGCGTCGTGTGACATCGTGCCAACCGTGCTGCCAGACGCGTCAACCAGGCTGATCTGCATGGATGCCGTAGAGCGTCCGAAGCGGATCTCGACCGACTCACGAGCAGGGTTCGGGCCGACGGTCAGGCCATACTCTGCTGCATCGACGACGCCACCCGGCGTTTCGGCTGTGCCGCTGAGATTGACCGTTGTGTTGCCACCGTCGGCAGAACGAAGAGCAAGTTGGGCGCTGCGATTGCCTACCGTAGCAGGAGCGAACTTGACGCAGACATCTGCCGTTGCACCGGCAGCGATCAGCAGTGGAAGTGTCGTCACCACACTGAAATCACCGGCATTTGCTCCGAGCACTGAAGCCTGATCGATGGTGACCCGCTGGGCTGATGAATTCGTCAGCGTGATGCACTTCTCGACCGATTTACCGGTCTCTGTCACACCGAAATCTTGTGACGCAGCGGCAGTGTAGCGCTGAACATAAGCAGCGGAAAGAGCGACCGTGGCCTGTGGCGTTTGCGTGGCGTTCGAGCGGATCGTGAGCGTTCCGTTCAGCGAGCCGAGGCGCGTAGGCGTCGCAACAAGCGTCAGTGACTGATCACCGCCAGGAGCGATCTCGAATGGAACTGCCGGAGCATTGCTCACGGTGAATTCAGAAGGGGCAATGTTCAGCGCCGTGATCGTAAGCGGGGCGTTGCCCGTATTCTTGATCATTGCAGCGACGTTGACCGTCTTGTTGTATCCCTGTGGGATCTCTCCGAATTCTACCGATGTCTGCGACAGCTCCATAGCTGGACGTGGAACGACCGGGTCGTTGACGACGACCTTCGCAATTGCCGAAACAACGCCACCACAGCCATTGGTGACACGGGCTGTGTAGAAGCCGGCATCGGACTTCACGACCCGCGCGATGGAGAATGTTGTCGTGTTTGCATCCTTGATCGCCACTTCGTTCTTGAACCATTGCACCGTACGGACGTCCGTGGCCTCAATGCTCAGTGAGAGGCGATCACCGGATGTGAGCGTAGCTGCTTCTGGCTGCTTGGTTACCGTTGGACGGCTGAGCACCGTTACAACTGCCGTGTCGCTATTGACAAAGAGTGCGCAGGTTCCGGTTGCACGCACAGTATAGCGGCCCGCGTCAGATGGCTTCGTTGCGCTGATCACGATGGCGTTGGCGGTCTGTCCGTCAATGGCCTGACCATCCTTGAACCATTGATACGACATGCCCGTGCCGTTGAATGTCGCTACAAGCGTCGTGTTGTTGCCGGCACAGGCGTCGACGTTCTTTGGTTGTGTAGCCACAACAGGAGCGCGGAATCCAGACACACGAACAGTGCGCGACTGAACCGACACATTGCAGTTATTTGGGTTAGGGATCTCTGAACGGACGAGGCAATAGTACTGTCCGTTCATAGAATAGTCGTAGTTGTTGAAGGAGATTGTCGGGGCCGACTGACCAGCAATGGGCTTCCCATCCTTGAACCACTGGTAAACAAGGTTTGTGCCCGTTGCCGAAACCGAGATCACGTTATTCGTACCGGGGCAGACATCAACACCCGTCGGTTCGCTCGTGATACGCGGCTTAGCGGCCACCGTAAGTGTCGTCTGCGTGCTGGTGACGTTCGGCGAGCAGGTTCCCGTCACAACACACCAGTACTGGCCATTGGCCGGTGCCTGTGCATTGATGACGACGTAGTTCGAATCTGTCGCACCGGCAATTGCCAAACCATCTTTGAACCACTGGAAACGAAGGCCTGCCCCCGTGGCGCGCACGCGCAGTGTGTCGTTGAAGTTCTCGCAAACGGTGCGTGTGGCAGAAGGGTTGACCGTGATCTGCGGGGAAGCAGTGATTGTTACACGAGTAATTGACGAGGTTGTCACTGCCGTTGCCGGGTTGCAATTGTCGCGAAGCACACAACTGTAGATGCCCGCATCATTTACTGTTGTGACTGGGATAAAGAGCGATGAAGTCGTTCTCACACCCAGCGAAACACCATCACGGAACCACTCCCATGTGCCATTGGTCAGCGTGCTTGACACATTAAGCGAAAGGGGCTGACCGCTACATGTGGAGAACGTCGCAGGCGGTTGGACAGTTATGGTCGGTCCGAAACACGGCAACGACACCGTAAACCGCGCGATATCCTGATTGACCGCATTGATCGGCACTGTTGGGCCAGGGCAAGTATTGCTCTGACGCTCGCGGCCGTTGTAGGTACCGGAAAAAAGTGTCGTGCCGGCAGCAGCAGCAGTGATCGTCACCGTTCCGGAGTTCCACCCATCACCAAACGCATCAAATGCACGGAGGATGTACGTTGCAGCAGGCACGTTAACAATCACGTTATTGGGGAGAACGCCCGAATACGGACGCCAGCAGTACACGACCGCGTTCGATGACGCGTTGATGATCTGCCAGCCCATCTCCGATGGGAAGGAACCGTTGGTTGTGTTTATCCGAACATCAACCTGTGCAAACACCGATGTGATGCTACAGATTGTCAACAGCACGACGACGAAAAGACGGCGTAGTTGTGGGATCATGATATGTCCTTACGGATTTGGTGAACAAGGCTTACGCTTCTGGCGATATTTGTTACTGGGATGTAACGAAACCACGAGACGACAACGATAAGAAATTCACCCATACAATCATTGCTGCTCTCCCACACCAAATTTATCCCCAGCTGGGCTACTCTAAACAAAAAAACGCCGCCCCGGACAACTCCAGGGCGGCGTGTATGTATTTCTGCCGAGGTATTTAGCGGACGATCGTCAGCGGCATGCTGGCAACGTAGTCGCCAAATCGCACCAGAAGTGTGTACGAACCGGAGGCAACCTCAGTTCCGAGGTTCAGGCGCATTGATGAGCCGGAGTCGAGACCTTCGGAGGCCGTCATCATGACCGTTCGGCCCGTCGAATTCACCACCGACACCGAAAACGCCGGCATTGACTTGTCAAATCGGAGCTCAACAACGTCACGCGCTGGATTCGGGAAGGCAACGATCCCTGCTTCCATCGCGTCGATCACTCCACCCGGTGTTTCTGCCGTACCGCTCAGATCTACCGTAGAGTTACCGCCATTTGCTGAGCGCAGCGATATTTGAGCGGTGCGCTTTCCAACAGTAGCAGGCGCAAACTTCACGCAGACTTCTGCGCTTGCACCGGCAGCGATGGTCAGCGGAAGAGTCGTGACGATGCTGAAGTCACCAGCATTCGCTCCGAGGAACGAGGCCTGGTCGATCGTGATCTCCTGTGCCGACGAATTGGTGATCGTCATGCACTTCTCGACGCTCTTGCCGGTCTCGGTCACACCGAAGTCCTGCGATGCCGGAGCTGTGTACCGGAGCACATACTTGGCCGTCAGCGCAACCGTTGCCTGTGGATTCGTCGTGGCGTTGGAGCGAACCGTCAGCGTTCCGTTGACCGATCCCAGACGCGAAGGCGCCGCGACAAATGTCACCGACTGATCGGCACCGGGTGCAATATCAAACGGTACCGCCGGGACATTACTGATGGTGAAGTCCGATGGGGCAACATTAAGAGCGGTGATCGTCAGAGGAGCATTCCCAACGTTCTTGATAAGAGCGCCGACGTTAACGGTCTTGTTGTAGCCTTGCGGGATCTCACCGAATTCAACCATCGTCACCGATAGCTCCATCGCAGGACGCGGAACGACCGGATCATTGACAACGACCTTGGCAGCAGCTGAAACGACACCGCCGCAAGAGTTTGTAACGCGTGCCGTGTAGAATCCGGCGTCTGACTTCTTGACACTCGACACCGAATACGTTGTGGTATTTGCATCCTTGATCGCAACGTCATTGCGGAACCACTGGACTGTTCCGGCATCCGTTGCGACGATCGACAGCACAAGACGCTCGCCCGTCTCAAGTGTGTCACCTGACGGCTGTGTGGTGACGCTTGGCCGCGTAACAACTGACAAGCTCACCGTATCACTGACCGTGCGAAGATCGCACGTGCCCGTAGCAACGACAACGTAGCGAGCAGCGTCAGTTGGCGTGATGGATGTCAGAACAAGTGTGTTGGAAATCGCATTGGCGATGGCTTGCCCGTTCTTGAACCACTGATAGGTAAGGCCCGTGCCCGTAAACTCCGACACAATCGTCGTGTTTCCACCTACACATGCCGTTGCACTCTTCGGCTGCGTTACGATGATCGGATTGCGATAACCCGAAACACGCACGGTTCGCGACTGAGCAGTGATCACACAGTTATTTGGATTCGGAATGTCGGAACGAACCATGCAGTAGTACTGACCATTCATCGAATAGTCGTAGTTGTTGAACGTAAGCGTCGAGCTGGTTGCGCCGTTGATGATCTTGCCGTCCTGATACCACTGATAGGCGAGATTCAGGCCGGTGGCCTGCACACTGAGCGAATTCCCGCTGCTACCCGGACAGGCTGTAACGGCTACCGGCTCGCGCGTGATACGCGGCTTAGCGGCAACTGTAAGGTCGCAGGTTGCACTCGTTGCGGGCGGGTTACAGGTGCCGGAAACAACGCAATAGTACCTGCCCGTGGTGGACACCTGCGCGTTGTTGATCACGTAATTGGAATCCGTGGCACCGGCGATGGCAACGTTGTCTTTGAACCACTGAAAACGCCTATTAGCGCCAACAGCGCGTATCCGCAGAGTGTCATTCGCACTTTCGCAAATAACTCTTGTCAACGGGAGATTCGTGGTCACCGCAGGTGCCTCGATAACCGTGAGTCGAGCCGTGGCTGACTGAGCAAACTTGTTCGCCGGGTCACAATCATCGCGCAAGAGCACAGAGTAGAGTCCAGCACTGCCAAGGGTCACCGGTGCGATCGTGTACGACGGAGAACGCGTGACACCCAGCGAAACACCATCGCGGAACCACTCATACGTACCGGTAACCATGTCGGTCGAGACACTCATCGTGGCTACCTGACCGGTGCACACCGTCTGACTCTGCGGCTGGGTGCGGATCGCAGGGACATTACAGCCCTTGATGACCGTAAACGTTCCCGAAACTCCGGGGTACTG
>CANHFG010000080.1 GCA_947459875.1 Ignavibacteria bacterium | reverse complement strand
GGGCGAGACTGCGTCTCGCCCCTACAGGGCATCGGGCGAGACTGCGTCTCGCCCCTACATGGCACCGGGCGAGACTGCGTCTCGCCCCTACATGGCATCGGGCGAGGGCACCGGGCGAGACTGCGTCTCGCCCCTACGGGGCAACGGGCGAGGGCACCGGGCGAGACTGCGTCTCGCCCCTACAGGGCATCGGGCGAGGGCACCGGGCGAGGGCAACGGGCGAGGGCAACGGGCGAGACTGCGTCTCGCCCCTACGGTATCTCGTACTTCCGTAATTACGTAATTACGTACTTCTCTTCCTCACTTCTTCTGCATCGCTAAACGGCAGGCGTTCGGCGCCGATGATCTGGTATTCTTCGTGGCCTTTGCCGGCGATGAGGACGACGTCGGAAGGGGCGGCGGCATCGAGGGCTGAATGAATTGCGGCGCGGCGGTCCTCGATGATGCGAACACGATGTCGGTGGGGACCATCGATGCCGCCCATGATGTGCGCGATGATGTCCGAGGGAGATTCGGTACGAGGATTATCATTGGTGATCACCACGTGATCGGCCAGTTCGGAGGCGATACGCCCCATCTCTGATCGTTTGCCGCGATCTCGGTCTCCACCGCAGCCAAAGACGACGTGGACCTTGCCGCCATCACCGCCGAGCGAGCGGATGACGCGCAGGACGCTCTCGAGAGCATCAGGGGTGTGGGCGTAGTCGACAATGGCCGTCGGGCCACCGGGTATTGCATGGACTTCCATACGTCCCTTCGGTCCGGCAACCTGATGCATATGCGCCTGGACCCGATCAGGTGACATTCCGTCAACCATGCACAGCACGGCAACCAGGGCGCAGTTGGCCACGTTGAATTCGCCAAGCAGTCTGGTATGGATCACACAGCGATCTGGCACATTCGGGATGTCGCTACGCAAACGTTCAAGGGTGAATGTCGTTCCGGTGAGAGTGAGCGCGACGTGCGTGACCCTGACGTGATTATCAGCCCCCTGTCCTACGGTGATGACATGCCGAGCCGAGCAACCACGCTTCATGTATGGCGTCCACTCCGAGTCGCCCCATAACACTGCCGTTGCGTCGGACGACAGGCCATCGAAGAGAAGCTTCTTGCAGCGTGCGTACTCCTGCATGGTACCGTGGTAATCAAGGTGGTCGCGCGTGAGATTTGTGAAGATCGCTCCACGATAATCGATTCCGAGCACACGGTGCTGCGACAGTGCATGCGAGCTCACTTCCATGCAGACAGCATCCACGCCACTGCTGCGCATCGTAAGGAACAGTTCTGCAAGCTGTCGTGCATGCGGCGTGGAATACTCCGTTGCATGCTCAGCGCCGGCAAACCGATTACCAGTCGTTCCGATGAAGCCAACAGAACGTCCTTCCAGCGTAAGAACCTGCTCGAGCAGCGTTGCGCAGGTCGTCTTTCCGTTCGTGCCCGTAACGCCATACATGGCAAGGGGCTCACTTGGATGATCGAACAGGACCTGTACGAGCTCGGCAAAAGCCCGTCGTGAATCGCTGACGCAGATGACCGGAACCGGCAAGGGGCTCTGTGGTTGATGCTCGACAACGATGGCCGAAGCTCCACGTGCGATGGCATCGCCGATGGCGGCATGTCCGTCGAAGTTCGTGCCGACAATGGCAACGAAGATCATACCGGGCTGGATGAGGCGGGAGTCTGTTGATACGTCAACAACATCAACATCGGCCCCATGTGAAAGCGGAGTCAGTAAGGCGGATGTCGAGAGTGCGGCAAGCAGTGACGACAGCTTCTTCATACACGCAAATTACACCGCATGCCATCGTGAAAGTGGCGAGATTTGCAGCATGACGCTCGACGAATGGATCATTGCGCGACTGCAGCGCCCCCTGCCCGCAACGGCTGCCCACGAACCCTTTGTGCCGGAGATTCCCGACCGTCGATCACGTCTGCAGCCGGCACCTGCCGATGCGCGCAACAGTGCCGTGCTGATGCCCATCGTGTTCGACAGCAGCGGCAGCGTCTCAACGGTGCTGACTGTTCGCAGCGAGGGGCTGCGCAATCATCGTGGACAGATCTCGTTTCCCGGTGGACGTTCAGACGAGGGTGAAGATGCCGTCATGACTGCTCTTCGAGAGGCCCATGAGGAGATCGGACTGACCTCTGACCGGGTGCACGTTCTTGGGCAGCTCTCGCCGCTCTACATACCGCCATCCCACAGTGCGGTAACGCCGGTTGTGGCCGTCGTGTCCGAGCCCCCTGCCTGGCAAATCAACAGCGAAGAGGTCTCCGAAGTCCTCGTCGTTCCGATGTCGGTGTTCCGCGACCCAAGGAACGTTCTTCTGCGAAATGACATTATTCAGGGACTGCGTGTGGACGTGCCGCATTGGAACGTGCATCCGACGATCCCGCTGTGGGGCGCCACAGCAATGATGCTAAACGAACTCGTGATGATCATCAATGAATACGATATGGAGTGTGCATGAATTGCTATCGCCCTTACGTTCTGTGGCTTGGCCTTTGCGGCATCGCCATGCTGAACACATCATGTGAAAACCTTGAGCAGGACGGTCAGCGTCTTGTCACAACCTATGCGCGCGTACTCGTCGAACGTCAGGCCGGCGTTGATTCGGCAACGGCTGCGCGGCACATTGATTCGATCATCAAGGCCTCGGGCTATACCGTAGAAGAGTTTGAGCAACAGCTCCGCTCACACGGGACCACGCCGCAGAGTCTGCGTTCGTTCTACGACAGCGTAAGCACGGAGCTCGGACGCATGCGCTCTGACAGCACGCGATAGAGACCGTGTCCGTGGCGGGCGAACATTTCGAAGTAGCCCACATACCACTGGTTCAGCATAACGCCGATCCGGCGCGACTCTTCGATATCCTGCGGAGTCATCACACCTCCGCAGCGGATGACATGGAACTCCTGGGAAGGGGCGATGTCTCGCACCGCACCGGTCGCAACGCGGCATGACTCCAGTGATGACGCCGTCAGAAGTGCGCCGCTTACTCCACCGCCGTAGCGCTTCGTGAAGTAGTCGAACATGGCGCGGTCCTTGTCGTGCACATGCGCACGCAGTGCGTCGTAGCGCGTCGATGTATTGCCCAGGATCATCCCGTCAAAGCCCCGTTCAACAAGCGCACGCACAAGCGACGGTATCTGCTCATGCGCCGTATCGGTTGAGAGTTTCACCACGACCGGGAGCGTACGTCTGCGCCGGTTGAGGAACTCCGTCGCTACCGCATCAAGCCTGGCAAGCAGCGCAGGGTCGAGTCCATCATGCCGGGCATGACCTTCGACGTTTGGACAGCTTTCATTGAGTTCGATGTAGTCAACACCGGCATCATCAAAGCGACGCATCCCTTCGATCAATTCAGGCACGGCCAGGCGGTCATCGAGTCCAGGCTCAGCACTAACGCTGATGCCCATCGGACAGCCGGCGACATGCTCTTCGAGAGCCAGCTTGGCCGCTACGGCAGCATGACCTGCGTTGGGTAGCCCCATCCAGTTGGCAGCCGAGTGAGAGAACGGATACTGCGTCGATGGCCACCTGATATGGTCGCGAATGTTTCCGTTGCGTGGACGTGAGGTTGACGTTCCGGCCACAAACGCGCCGGCTCCCTCACGGGCAACCATCGCATAGCCGGCTCCGCTCTTGAACATCCCGGCAGCATTCCAGATCGGAAGGCGGAATCGCAAGCCCCATGCCGTCACGCCAAGGTCTTCAGGGGGCTCATATGATCTCGAAGGCACGTCATGGGCAAAGCGCGGCAGATAGGCATTACGTCCGGCAGTGAACAGCCGCACCGTCAGCGATGGCGGAATGTAGGCGATGATCGGTCGCACCGCGAACTCGGTCTTTGCAATCAGCTCAAGGAGTGTCACGGTGCAAAGTTACCACCTCACGGTGATGAGGCGTTGGACAATAAGAACTCGTCGTCTGATACACCACCTTGAAAATTGAACGTATGCCTTTGAATTTTCAAGGTGTTTTGTGACGTAACGGAGCCCCTATCAGCGCAGGTCTTTCTCGCTAAACATCTTTTGCCAAACCTCCTTACCACTGGCATCCACGATTCGGAGCGTCAGAACGCGTGCTCCGCGAGCCCCTTCCACGGAAATAAGGCCGAAGTTGTGCCCGACGTACTCCGTGCCTGGCACGTTGAACGTGTTCGTTCGGTATGTCTGACTGGTATTCAATCCGGCGGAAAGGGGCGATGAGGTCAGCTCATACAGCGGGTACGTCCCCTCTCGGTCGAGCCTGGAGAGCTCGGCAAAGTGTACATCTCCGGAGGCGAAGACCACACCTGTGATCTTATTCTTCGTGATGGCCTGAATCATCTCGTCGCGCTCAAAGCTTGAGCGTTCGAATCCCTCGCGCTTTTTGTTGTCGCTCAGCACCTGCGAGCCGACGGCAACGACTTTGAACGTTGCGCGGCTGGCAGCCAGACCATCGATCAACCACTGAAGCTGGGCATCACCAAGAATCCGACGCTGCTGATCGATGCGATCATTGGCATTACGAAACCACCGATCATCGAGCAAGAACACCTGAACATCGCCGATCTCCATGCTGGTGCAGATACCTTCCTGACCCTTGAGACCGTATGAAGGGTTTGGCCAGAACAGCTTGAACACCTCAAGTGCCGCCTGCTTCATCCACCAGCTGCGGTCGGAGTCGTTCGGGCCGTAGTCATGATCATCCCAAGTGGCGTAATTCGGAATGCTGGCGAACATGGCCCGCGACGGTTCGTGTGACCTTGTATGCGAGTAGCGCTTGAGCATGCCGCCCCGTGATCCCCAGTCGGGCTCGCGCATGTAGACGTTATCGCCCAGCCACAGCATCGCATCCGGACGTCGCGCCAGGATCGATGAGAAGACCTCGGTTGTTGTTCCGTAGCCCTTTTCAACGCCCGTGGAATCCAGACGCTCATATCCGAGCTCATTCACATAATGACAGCTACCGAGAGCGATCACAACGTTCGGTATGGTCTTGCCGCGATACTTCCAGATCGGACGAGAGCGAAACAAAGTCGGGAACGGCAGGCGCACCTCGGAACCGTCCACGACAACGCTGTATCGATAGGTTCTACCGGGTTCAACACTGTCAAGATGAAACGTTAGACAGTTACCCTGATCATCCGCCGAGCGCAATGCGGGCGTGCTGTAGGACTTACCATTGGCCGAGTCGACGTAGCGAATCGACACCATCGAAGACTTGACGGTCTGAACGAAGATCGACGCGCTGCGCATGTCCACGTGTCCGATCATTGGTCCACTTCGAAGGGGGCTTTGTGCATGCAGCGACGCCGCCGCAGACAGCGCCAGGATGAGGCAGATGATCAGCCCCCTGACCAAGCAGCGCGTGTTAGTCATACCGTAGATGTTTGATCTCTTCGCCCTTGATCCCGATCTCGCGCATGGCCTCGATACCAATATCGAGATGCAGCGATGCGAATTCGTTTGTCACCCGCTTGTCGCTCTCCTCTGTCTTCACACCTTCCGGAACCACTGGCACGTCGCTGACCAGAAGCAGTGCCCCGCGTGGGATGCCGTTCTTGTGTCCGACGATGAAGATCGTTGCGGTCTCCATATCGATCGCAAGACAGCTAAGGTCCTGCAGGCGCTGTCGAAAGGCTTCATCCCACTCCCACACGCGCCTGTTCGTGGTGTACACCACACCGGTGCGATACTCCTGACCGAACATGAGGACCTTATCGGAGACGAACTTATGGAGCTTGAACGACGGCAGGGCCGGGACCTCCGGCGGGAAATAATCGTTGCTCGTTCCATCGCCGCGAATCGCAGCGATCGGCAGCACAAAGTGACCGATCTCGGTCGAAGCCCGCAAGCCACCGCATTTACCGAGGAACAGCACGCCCTTTGGCATGCGTGCCACCAGCAGATCCATGATCAGAGCAGCATTGGGTGAACCAATACCGTAATTGATGATCGTCAGATTGCCCTGTGTGGCAGTCTGCATTGGTCGATCCAGCCCCTTGATCTCTACATTGAACTTCTCGGCGAACGCATCAACGTAGCCCCTGAAGTTCGTCAGCAGAATGTAATCTCCAAAAGCATCGACATCCGTACCGGTGTAACGCGGTAGCCAGTTGCGCGCGATATCGAGCTTTGTCTGCACGCTAGTACGCAGGCCTCCACATGTGGCTCTCGACAAGTGCCGTCACATCATCCGGACGCGCGATGCCGGCATGTCCATCGTCGAACAAGTACTCAGCACACGCGACGGCTACAACCTTGGCAGCCTTCTGGATGTCGGACATAGGCGGATAGATAAGCCCCTTGTCGAACTGCTCCTGCGATACCATTCCGGCAAGTGCCCGGGCGGCTACGCCAAACGCCTTGTACGGAATGTTGGTTGCATCGACGGCGTAGGCGGCAAGGCCGACGCCGGGGAAGATGTAGACGTTGTTGCCCTGACCCGGGTGGATCGTTTGGCCGTTGATCTCGACCGGCTTAAAGGGGCTTCCGCTGGCGAAGATTGCCCTGCCCTGCGTCCACGTATAGGCCTCTTCGGCCGAACACTCGCTTTTGGATGTCGGATTGGAAAACGGGAAGATGATCGGACGTTCACAGTACGAAGCCATGTGCTCGATCACTTCCTGCGTGAAGGCCTTAGCAGTGGTACTCGTGCCGATGAGCACCGTTGGCCGCACCGCACGCACAGCTTCGATAAGCGTAGCCGCATCGGCGTGTTCATGCGCATAGGGGGCTTTCTGCGTGCCCTCGACATCCGGACGCGAGGCAACGATAAGCCCCCTACTGTCCATCAGCCAACACTTTGCGCGCGCTTCTTCTTCGGTGCACCCTTCGTCGATCATCAGACGCCAGAGTAGTTCAGCGATCCCGATACCGGCCGAGCCGGCAC
This sequence comes from Ignavibacteria bacterium, assembly GCA_947459875.1. GTDB lineage: Bacteria > Bacteroidota > Ignavibacteria > Kapaibacteriales > Kapaibacteriaceae > UBA10438. Next base: position 3,271 of record CANHFG010000080.1, on the reverse strand, counting down.
CGAGGAACATGTAGGTCTGATCCTTAAGGCGCTCGCCCTTCATGCGTGTGGCGGCGATCACTCCGGCAACGCCAACGGCAGCCGTGCCCTGGATATCGTCGTTGAACGATGAGATGCGATGACGGTACCGCTCGAGGATGGGGCTTGCATTCGGATTGGCGAAGTCCTCCCACTGGATAGCGCACTTGGGGAACACCTCCTGCACGGCCGTCACGAACTCTTCGATGAAATCATCATACTCCTGACCCTGCAGGCGACGCTGGCGGATGCCGATATAGAACGGATCTTCGAGCAGCGCTTCGTTGTTCGTGCCCACGTCGAGCATGATCGGCAGCACAACATCTGGTGGCACTCCTGCACATGCCGTGTAGAGCGCAAGCTTGCCCACCGGAATGCCCATGCCCTGCGCGCCGAGATCGCCGAGTCCCAGGATACGCTCGCCGTCGGTGACGCAGATCCAGCGGACATCTTTCTCTGGCCAGTTGCGCAGCACCTCTGCCATCATGCCGCGATGGCGAACGCTGATGAACATGCCCTTGGGCCGGCGGTAGATCCGCCCAAAGGTCTGACATGCCAGTCCTACAGTTGGCGTGTACACAATGGGCATGTACTTGACGGGGTCTTTCTGCAGCATCGCGTAGAAGAGCGATTCATTGCGCTCCTGCAGATCGCTCAGATAGATGTACTTGTCGAGGTCGGTTGTCAATGAGTCGACATGCCCCTCGATGCGCTCCATCTGCATTTCCATCGACGAGACGATGTCCGGCAGCAGGCCGACAATTCCCAGCTCCTGACGTTCTCGGCGGGTGAATGCCGTGCCCTTGTTCAGGCGCGGATCGCGCAGGACATCGAAGCCGCGCTTAGGTGATTCACTGTGTGACATAGGATACAAAAATACGGAGATGTCGTAGCTTCGGCCCATGTTTAGCGTAACCATTACACGCTGCATGGGCATAGCACTGGCACTTGCAGCTCTCAGCGTTTCCACACAGGCCACTGAGCCCCATCTGAGAAACATCCGACAGCTGACCTTTGGCGGCGATAATGCCGAGGCGTATTTCAGTCCGGATGGCACGAAGCTTGCCTTTCAGAGCAACTTCTCTGGCTGGGGACACAAATGCGACCAGATCCATGCGCTGACGATCTCTGCTGCTGGTGATACGGCGTACCGACCGCCCCTGATCAGCACGGGGAAGGGGCGAACGACGTGTTCGTACTACATGCCTGACAACAAGCACATTCTTTACGGTAGCACGCACGAGGCAGGTCAGGAATGCCCACCTCTTCCTGCACCGCGCTCCGACCGAAAGTATCTCTGGCAGGTACTGCCGACGTATGACATCTACGTGGCCGACGAGAAGGGCTCGATCGTAAAGAAGCTTACGACTACGCCGGGCTATGATGCCGAAGGAACGGTCTCTCCCAAGGGTGACAAGATCGTGTTCACATCGGACCGAAGCGGCGACCTTGAACTCTGGACCATGAACATTGACGGCTCGGACCAGCGTCAGGTCACCAGCACACTCGGCTATGATGGTGGTGCGTTCTTCTCACCGGACGGAAAGAAGCTTGTCTTCCGCGCTTCACGTCCGAAGACCGACAGCGCTGCGCGTGAGTACAAGGATCTGCTGGCACAGGGCCTGGTTGCGCCCACGGAGATGGAGATCTTCACGTGCAACCTTGATGGCACGGACATGCGTCAGATCACGAACCTCGGCAAGGCCAACTGGGCGCCCTATTATCACCCGAAGGGCAAGAAGATCCTGTTCTCATCGAACCATGCCTCGAAGCGCGGATATGACTTCCACATCTACATGATCAATGAGGACGGCACGGGGCTTGAACAGATCACCACGGAGAGTATGTTCAATGCCTTCCCGATGTTCTCGCCTGACGGAAAGAAGCTCGTCTGGTCGAGCAACCGTAACAACAACGGCACGCGCGACACAAACGTCTTCATTGCCGACTGGGAAGATTGATCCTCGCCGGGAGGGGGCTTAACGTACCGTTATGCGCTTGCTGCCGTTGGACACAATGCGTCCGATGGCGTGAAGTCGTCCAAGTCCCATCGTCTGAGCCAGTGAGACAAACTCCTCCGCATGCGCCGGATCAACCGACACCAGCAGCCCACCGCTAGTCTGCGGGTCACAGAGGATATACTTCTGCATCTCGCTCAGCTCCGAGACATGATGTCCGTACGATGCGAAATTGCGTGTTGTTCCGCCCGGAAATGACTTCTGCGTCAAGTATTCGTGCAGCACGGCACGATCGATCAGAGGAACGTCATCACTGACGATCTCGGCCGACAGATTAGCCCCCTCACACAGTTCGAGAAGATGTCCGAGCAGGCCAAAGCCAGTCACATCTGTCATCGCATGCACATACGGCAGCGTGCCGAACGTTTCACCTGCGCGGTTGAGCACGCACATCACATCGCGGGCCATGGTGGCATGTTCCGACTTCAGGATTCCCTTCTTCTGTGCGGTGGTCAGAATGCCGATGCCAAGGGGCTTTGTGAGAAACAGCACGTCGCCTTCACGCGCTCCGGTATTTGTCTTGAGATGCTTCAAATCCACCCTGCCGGTCACAGCAAGGCCGAAGATCGGCTCCGGACTGTCGATGGAATGGCCGCCCGCAAGTGGAATGCCCGCATCCATGCACGCCATGCGCGCCCCTTCCAGAACAAGCTGCGCGGCTTCTACTGGAACAGTGTTGATCGGCCATCCGAGGATCGCGATCGCCATCATGGGACGCCCCCCCATGGCATAGACATCGCTGATCGCATTCACACTGGCAATGCGTCCGAAGTCCACCGGGTCATCCACGATCGGCATGAAAAAATCCGTTGTGCTCACGATGCCTGTACCATCTCCGAGGTCGTACACTGCTGCGTCGTCCTTGGAGGCGTTACCAACAATCAGCCGCGCATCATGCGGCATCTGCAACGACGTCTGCAGAATCCCGTCAAGCACCGCCGGCGCGATCTTACATCCGCATCCGGCTCCGTGTGAGTATTGTGTAAGTGCAACCATGAAGACTAATTACGGAATTACGGAATTACGGAACTACGGAAGTACGGAAGTACGGAAGTGCGGAAGTACGGAAGTACGGAAGTACGAGTGACGAGTTCGTCAAGGGCCAAAGGCCCGCCCCATACCAGCCTAGGCCGCAGGCCTAGGGACGGATGACCGATGACGGATGACGATGATAAAACGTTCGTTCGTCAAGGGCCAAAGGCCCGCCCCATACCAGCCTAGGCCGCAGGCCTAGG
>CANHFG010000079.1 GCA_947459875.1 Ignavibacteria bacterium | reverse complement strand
GAGCATCAATCGAATTATCATGCGGGGCAATGTCGCGGGGCGGCATTGCGGTACAAATCGAGAAGGTGGCTGCATGGATTCTTTGACACCGAGATTACCAACGGGTTTCATCATCATCCAAAAACGGTCAGGGGGCGGATTAAACTTCAGATATTGCGCAGCGGTCTATGCCGCCTAATGTTATTCCGGGGAATCCGCCATGCGCCTGACGACTCTTCTACTTCTTGTCCTCTGCGTCACGGGGTCGGTCTCATCGATCGCCGCTGAAACACCGACGTGGTCAGCCGACGTGGCGAAGATCATCTACACCAACTGCACGCCATGCCACCGTCCAGGCGAGATCGCCCCGTTCCCGCTCATCACCTATGAGCAGGTATCGGACTTCGGCTTCTCCGTAAAGCGTGCCGTTGAAAAGCGCGAGATGCCCCCATGGCCCCCTGCCAAAGGACATGGCACTTTTGTTGGTAATCGTTCGCTCAGCGATGCCGACATCGAGACGATCACCAAGTGGGTCGATGGCGGCATGCCTGTTGGAGACCTCACATCGGCACCGAAGCCACCGACGTTTCCCGAAGGATCACAACTGGGTACGCCGGATATGGTGCTGACGATGAATGAGACGTGGACGGTGCAGGATAACAACAAGGACGTGTACCGATACTTCGTACTTCCGACCAAGCTTCTGCAGGACCGCAACGTCAAGGCCATTGAGTTCCGGCCGGGCAATGCAGCCGTTGTTCATCACGTACTGTACTTCCTGGACACATCGGGTACTGCCCGAAAGAAGGATGCCGAGGATCCTCTACCCGGATACAGCGGTTTCGGCGATCCCGGATTTGAGTCGGCCGCATCATTCCTCGGCTGGGTTCCGGGTGCACAGACGCGATTCTACCCGCCCACAATCGGTGCGAAGATGTATGCGAACTCTGACTTCGTGATCCAGGTCCATTACGCACCCTCGACGACCGTGCAGACGGACCGTTCTCATCTGAATGTCTTCTTTCACCCAAGTGATGAAGTTCGTCAGGTTCAGCAGTTTGCCATGAATATCCGGAACCTTCCACAGGGTCAGAGGTTCGAGATTCCACCGAACAAGGTTCAGGCCTTCACAACATCCTTTACTGTGCCGTATGAGATCAGTGTCATCGGCATCGCGCCGCACATGCACCTGCTGGGCAAGGATTGCCGGGCCTACGCAACAACACCAAAGGGCGACACCATACGGCTGATCTCGGTACCGCAATGGGACTTTCACTGGCAAGGGGGCTATACCTACAAGAACCCTGTTCGGATACCACGCGGATCGAAGCTTTTCTATGAGGCGTCATACGACAACACGATCAACAACCTCGACAATCCAAACAGTCCACCTAAGACGGTGCGATGGGGCGAGGGCACCTCTGACGAGATGCTACTGTGCTACTTCCACTGGCTACCGTTTCAGCCGGGTGATGAACAGCTCGATATGGAAACAGCGGTTCCTACATCGGTTCATGATCTTGCAGATTCAGCCCCCTTCTCGCTGCAGGCGTGGCCGACGATCACATCCGAGTCGATCCGTCTTGCCGTCGAGTCTGACGTCGAGCGCACGATCACCCTCGAAGTTGTTGATGTAGCTGGCTCAGCTATCAGAATTCCGGCAGATCGGCACAACGTCCCGCAAGGTGTGTCTTCGATCACAATCCCTTCTGCAGAACTCGCTTCGGGCGTGTATATGGTCCGCGCCATCAGCGGCAACAGTGTCAGCTCCTGCCGAGTTGTAGTGAAGTAGATGTCATTGGTCGTGGTCGTCGCAGCATGCTTCGACCCTACAATTATCCAAACGTCTGCCTCAGGCGCATGTATCGTTCCTGGTAGTCGATCAAGGCTGGTTCGACGCCGAGGTGTTCCAGGACGGAGGTGAAGATCTTGACGCTTGATTCGAATTCCTCGATGATCACCAGGTCAGCCCCCTGATCAACAATATCCTGGCTTTTTCGCTGGTACCTGGCGCGCACAACGATCTGCACATCGGGGCGATGTGCACGAATGAGTTTCACTCCACCTGCGATGGCGGCATCCTGGTTGATGGCGATGATAACCACCGAAACACTGTCGAGTCCGGCTGCGTGCAACGCATCTACGTCGGTCAGATCCCCTGCCACCACCGGTTCGCCGCGCTCGCGCAGAGCGGAAACATTCGCACGGTCGAGCTCGAGAAGCCGATACCGTATGCCGGTCTGCGACAGAACGTGAGCCACGTTCACTCCCAGAACGCCGGCACCGACGATCAGAACGGACGGCTGATCCGATGAAACATCGGAGTCCTCAAGGCGCAAGAAGCCATCGTTACGGTCTGTGGTCCATCGGCGAAGCTTCGGGGTAAAACGCGCAAGAGGTGCTACATGCTCGGCAATCATGGGGGCAAAGGTCACCAGCAGGGGTGTGACGATCATCGTGATGATAATGGCAACGAGCAGGTTCTGAAAGTCTGCCGATGAGATAATGTCGTAGTCGACACCGACTGAGGCGAGAACGAATGAGAACTCACCCACTTGCGCCAGGATGATGCCCGAGGTGATGGCGGTTCGAACAGGCACACGAACTATCATCAGGACGATGCTGACAACGAGTCCCTTGACCAGAAGAATGCTCACGGCAACCAGCAGATTGGTCGGCAGTGTTTCCCAGGATACATGTACGAGCAAACCGACAGACAAAAAGAACATGCTTGTGAAGGCATCTCGCAAGGGGGCAACCGCCTTTCCAATCGCATGACCATCGTCGCTACCGGCAATGGCCATGCCGGCAATGAATGCGCCCAGAGCCATGGAGATCCCTGCGATCGACGTAAGCCACCCTGCACCGAAACACAGAGCAAGAGCTGCCAGGATAAGTACCTCGGGTGTTGACACACCGGCCAGGTGCGGTATAAGGCGCGGCAGCGCATATCGAAGAACGATCACGATAACAGAGGTAACAGCCACCAGCATGGCAAGACGCAGGGCAAGCTCGCCCGGGTTCAGATCGTCCTGTGCACCGAGGATGGTAGCAATAACCATCAGGGGTACCACGGCGATGTCCTGAAAGATCAGGATACCAAGGGCCGCGCGGCCCTGCGGCTGCGACAGCTCACGTCGTTCGCTCAGAAGCTTGATGCAGATCGCCGTCGAACTCAGTGCCGCCGTCATCCCGATAAGAACCGCTCCGGATATGGAGATCGCTGCGCCGGCAAGACCGGTGATACCGATGACGAGGGCCGCAGTAGCCGATGTCGTGAGAATGATCTGCAGCGGACCGCCGACAAGAACGATCGAACGCAGTCGCTTGAGGTCGTCGAATGAAAACTCCAGACCGATCGTGAACAGCAGGAGCATCACACCGATCTCGGCGATCGAGGAGATGACCTGGTCCTGCCGGATGACGCCGAAACCCGTCGGACCCAAAAGAAGCCCCGTGACGATCAGTCCGATGATAGGGGGCAGGTTGACCTGGCGGAAAATGCGGATCACCACCAGGGCGGCAACGCAGAGCAGTGCCAGCTCGTCCAGAAAGTCAAAGGCGTGCATAGCCCCCTCGCATTACGTCCGCGCTCCAAAGACCGCCGTGCCCACGCGCACAATGGTGGAGCCCTCGGCAACAGCCCATTCGAGGTCATGAGACATTCCCATGGAGAGCTCAGAGACAGTTCCATGCTGGGCATCGTATTTGTCGCGGATCTCACGCAGCATCGCAAAGCCCCTTCGCACCAGCGATTCATCGTCGCTCAGTGCACCAATTGTCATAAAGCCGGTAATGCGCAGCGCAGGCTGAGCTGTTACAAGCTCGATAAGCTGCTCAGCTTCAGCCGGATGACATCCGTGCTTGCTCGGCTCAAACGATGTGTTCACCTCGATCATCACGTCCACTGTTATGTTACGCTTGCTGCACTCGGATGCAATGGCATCGACCAGGGACGGACGATCAACCGACTGAATACATTGCACACGTCCGATAACGTCACGCACTTTATTCGTCTGCAGATGACCGATGAAGTGCCACTCTATCGGCAGATCGGCAAGGGCCGCAGTCTTGGGTACGAGCTCCTGCACACGGTTCTCGCCAAAGAGATGTTCGCCGAGTAGGGCAACAGCGCGGAGCGTCTCCACGGACTGCGTTTTCGTAGCCAGCATAAGCCGGGCCGCATCGGCGGTCCGGCTGCAGGATTCGATGGCCAAGCGCAGTCGATGGCGCACCGCTTCGAGGGAAGATGCAAGGTCTGACATGGCACAAATCTACCCCGTTGCAGTATGTTCGCCCCATGAAGAAATCCCTTGCCCTACGGTTTCTGGACGGCGTGGAGCGTGTTGGAAACCGGCTGCCTGATCCGCTGACGCTCTTCGCGATCGCAGCACTGCTTGTCATCACTGTGTCATGGCTCTTCTCTACGCTCGGTGTTGTGGTCACACACCCGGGCACGAAGGAATCGATCTCGGTCGTCAACCTGATGGCCCCGGCAAACATCCAGCGCATGTTCACCGATGCTGTGAAGAATTTCACGGACTTCCCGCCCTTGGGACTGGTGCTGGTGACCATGATCGGCATCGCCGTTGCCGAGCGCAGTGGCTTCATCACAGCATTGCTGAGAGCAACCGTACTGAACGTGCCCCGGCCGTTGCTCACGGCGGCCCTTGTTTTTGCCGGCGTGAATTCTAGTCTTGTGGCCGATGCCGGATACGTTGTACTTATCCCTCTCGGTGCGGTCATCTTTGCCGCTGTTGGACGTCATCCGCTGGCTGGACTTTCGGCAACGTTTGCCGGGGTGGCAGGGGGCTTCAGTGCTAACCTCTCCATCACGTCACTTGATCCGCTGCTTGGTGGTATCACGCAAACCGCTGCACAGCTCATCGAACCGGCATATACGGTCAGCGCCGCCGCCAACTGGTACTTCATGATCACCTCTACGTTTCTGCTGACGCTCGTCGGCACATGGGTGTGCGATCGCATCGTCGAGCCACGACTCGGCGCTTGGGAACGTCCGGATGGTGACGGCCACATGGGACAGCTATCGACAGTCGAACGCAAGGGATTGCTTTGGGCCGCCATTGCCTTTGCCGTGATGATCGCCGCCACGATTGGCATCAGCGCTCCAGAGGGAGCGCTGATGCGCGATGCGCAGGGCACCCTCAAGCCCCTCGAGCACAGCATCGTCCTGATCCTGATGCTGATGTTCCTTGTCATGGGGCTTATCTACGGACGCATTCTCGGCACCGTAAAGAGTGATGCCGATGTGGCCGTAATGACCGGTGACGGGATGGCGACGCTCGGCGGCTACATCGTCCTGTCATTCGTCATGGCCCAGTTTATTGCCTACTTCAAGTGGTCTAACCTGGGAATAGTGACCGCCGTTTCGGGAGCTGAGGTTCTTCGATCGTTACAGCTACAGGGTCCACTGCTTCTGGTGGCATTTGTCGTCGTTTCCATGATCATCAACCTTCTCATTGCCAGCGCTTCGGCCAAGTGGGCCATCATGGCGCCGGTCTTTGTGCCGATGTTCATGCTCATGGGAGTTTCACCGGAGGCCACTCAGGCGGCATACCGTGTGGGTGACTCTTCGACGAACATGATCGCCCCCTTGCTGAGTTATGTACCTCTGATTCTTGTTGCCATGAGACGCTATGTGAAAGACTCAACACTTGGCACCCTGCTATCGCTGATGCTTCCGTACTCCATCGCAATCGCTATTGCATGGACGCTTTTCCTGTTGATCTATGTCTTCCTTGGACTGCCACTGGGCCCCGGCGTGTCGGCACAGTTCATTATGCCCTAACGCAGGATGACACTCTGCGTGAACGTGGTCGCACCTGCTGACAATCTCACCGTGTATACTCCGCGGGCAAGGTGAGAAACATCAAGGGTCTGTGTTCCACCCGGGGAACGATACAATCCTGCACGCTTTCCGTCAGTGGTCATGATCTCGATCTGATACTCTCCGCCAACGTTGCTCGGCGGCAGAATCGTTAGGCGGCTACTGACAGGGTTTGGTGCAATGAAGCCCTTGTCAGCATCAGCTTCGGCAACCGAGGTAATCGTCCCCGTCACAAAGGACTGCCGCTCAGAAAACACTCCGGTAGCATCATCATCGATCGATCGTACTCGCCAGAAGTAGCGTTTGTTGCTCTCAAGCCCTCTCGCTGTAAATGTCGTGTCGGCCAGGGCTGTAGCGCTGGCGACGACCGGACGAAAGCTGGCGTTGGTGGACACCTCGACGTCATATCGGAGCGCACCGGGCACGCGTTCCCACGTAAGAGCAACGGGCGAGACGTCTATAGCGCCCGCTGCTGGCAAGAGCAGTGCAGGCGGACGCACCGCGGTTACGAATGACCACTGCGTAGACGCCGGGCCAGCGCCACCTGCTCCGTAGGGTTCGACGCTCCAGGTATATCGGCGATACCCCTGTTGAAGATTTTGAAGTCTGAACTGCGGCTCGCGGATACCCTGATACACGGTGTTGAGCGTTGAGTCCGCTTCAGCCGACACGAACACCGAGTACGATACCGCCCCCGGTGCGGGCTTCCACGTCAGTACCGTATCGGGAAGAATGCCCCGCCGAGTATCAGGGGGCGATGAAAGCTCAACGCGAGATGGCTTGGCTGGCAGCGACGTGATCTGGCCCCACCAGGTTCCGCGACCGTGCGTAGCAACGGCGATCATCTTATCGGCCTTGGGGTCCATCGACATCCGTGTTACCACCATGTCGCACGGCACATTGCCAAGCTCCTCGGTTGCCGTAGGCGTCCAGACGGTGGACATGCCATTGGTCTTGGGCGTGAAGTACAAGCCTGTTGACGTCGCTGCGACGATCACCGTTGTGCTGTCGTCGTACGGACGGATGGACGCCCAGTTCACCGCTGGACCATTTCCAGCTCCGGAGAGATTCTCTTCGAGATTGCCGGCAATGGCCTGCCAGGTGTCGCCGGCATCGAAGGACTCAAATATGCTCACGACGCCATAGTTCGAAAGGCATGTCACAAGGTGATTTCGGTCTCTGGGATCGATCGTAATGGAGTTGACATACGCACCACTTCGCATCGACGATGCCGTTATCTCTCGAGGAAATGTCGAGCCCCCTTCGGCCGAATCCAATCGAAAGAGCTTACCGTTAGTCGTTCCATAGTAGACACGATGATGTCTGCCGTCGGGCGTGGAAGTAGCAAGGACCGACGAAATCTGTGCTGCTCCGACGGTAGTCCGCGGGAGTGAGTCCCATCCCACAAGCGTTGAATCGGAATTGCCGGCCGGGATCAGATCCACATCATTGAGGCGCCAGAGCTGATTGTCTCCAGCAAGGTAGATCGTGTTTTGATCAGTTGGATGCGGCACGTAGGGGTTGATGAACAGATAGTCCTTTGGTCCGATCGGATCGATACGCTTGCGGTAGGCCTCTTTTCCGGTGACACCATTGCGCACGTAGTACACTCGACCCTGTTGCGAAGAGTAATACAGTGAATATGATAGACCGCCGGTGACGAAGTAACTGTATGCGCCATCGCCACCCCCAACACGCTGCCACGGAGCAGTGGTGGGCTCGTCTTCATCGTTCTGAAACCATACGGAGTTATCCTGCATGCCGCCGATGATCTTCCGCGAGGTCTCAAAGCCGGGCATGTTGGGAATATCAACGGTATAGAACTGTGTTGTCAGGTATCCGCGATTGAGATCGCGCCAGATGATCGAGTCTGCCCGGATATCGTCAGTGACGTACACACCGCCGTCATTGGCACTGTACATCTGCTTCGGATTCGTGGGATGAAACAGCACGTCGTGCTGGTCGGGATGATGGTCCTTGTATGATGAGTACTTATCAAACGATGGTGTGGGCTTCCAATAGCCCCCTATCCATGTTGTGTTCTTCGTCGATGTAAACCCATCGGACGAGCGGTACAGGTTCGTTCCACCGACGATGACGAGATTCGAGTCATGCGGTGAGACCTTTACATGCAGGTCGTATCCGCCCTGAGAATAGAAGTCACCGCGCTGTTCATCGGTAAGGGGAATGTTCGCCGAGCGGTTCTCCCATGTTCCGGTATCGGCCGATGTGCGCGTATACTTCCACAGGCTGTGCCACTCGAAGCGCTCCTCACCACGATAGATCGTCGAGCCCCTTGCCCCTTCATTAGGCGTTTCAGCCAGAACAAGAATCTGCTCAGGATGCTGTGGAACATCTGTTAGGACGATCCGTCGCACGGTGTTCTTCATATCAGGGGGCGTCACATTCGTCCACGTTGTACCGTTCGTGCTGCGAAACACGCCCCAGCGTGAGGCGATTGCGCCGGTTGTGCCGGTAAAGCCTGCGAAGGCCGCATAGAGTGTGCCGCTTGGGGTGACGATGACGTCAGAGAAGATCGAGTTGCTGCCCAGAACTGCCGTCCACACCCCACCGCCGTTCGTAGACCGATACAGTCCGGCACGTGCTGTTGCCACGTACACTTCCTGACTATCCCGCCGTGGGTGAACAAGAGCGCGCCACGAGTATGCAAACTGATGACTAGCCGGGATGGTTGTACTGAGTGTCGATGGCAGAGTGCTCCACGTAACCCCGTTATCGGTGGATTTCAGAATTCCGTTTCCGGAGATCTGTGCTGAGTTTCCATAGATCTCACCAGTGCCGGCAAACCATGTGTTCTCAAATCCCTTCCGGGTGTCCTGAGCAACGCACGCAACGCTATGGAGCTGCTCGGGCATGGTACAGATCTTCCACGAAGCACCTGCGTCTGTACTGCGCCAAAGGCCTCCTGAGACGGCCCCAACGATGATGACCTTGGGATCGCGGACGTCAAAGGCAATAGCCCGGGTGCGTCCGCCAATGTTCCATGGTCCACCCGACGTCCACGACGCATACGACTGCGTCTGCTCTGATGACTTGCCACCAAGTACATCGCGCTCGAGGCGCTTGGCAAAGTCCAGCTCCTTGCGGCGCATGTCCGATGGAATCACTCCGAGTGCCGGATCACGATGCTTCAACCAGTCGAACTCCAGACGGCCGGCAACGGATGGTCCATCAGGCTGACGCTGGGTGGTGCAGCAGAGCAGAAGAGCGGATTGCAGAAGTGCGAACAGGAAGACCTTCATCGGCGAAACAGTCCTTTCACGGCGGCAAGGCCGCCCTTGAGCAGCGAGAGTGTGATGACCACGTAGAGTATGGTAGCGAGCACGCGGCTGATCACTGCCAGTGGACCCGTCAGGTCGAGCAGCATGACAGTCGTGAACAGCAACGCTGTCAGAGCGATCATGCTCACCACGCGCGACCAGTCATACCTCATTGGATAGATACGTTGGGACACAACGTAGAGGATCACGGCGCTTACCACATAGGCAATCACCTTGGCCCAGGCAGCACCGATGATCCCAAACGGTGGCACCAGAAGCCATGTAGCCAGAACACTGACCACAGCCGCGGCACCGGTAGCAACCGGGAAGAACCCCGTGCGCTTTTCGATGTTCAATCCGGCAGCCATGTTGATGAAGACGCCATTGAAATAGTAGGCAAACATGACCACCGGAATGATGTTCAGGCCAACCCAGTAATCGGGGTTCACAAACCGTCCCCCAACGAAGGGCATCTGCACCACATACCCGATAAAAAACGCCGTGCAGAGGAAGATGAATCCACAGACTGCCGTAAAGACCGTGAACACCCGAGAGAACGTCTGCTTGGCATCCTCATCGGTCCGATGCGTCAGGTAGAAGGGCTTCCATGCATACTCGAAGACCGTCACGAACATCATCATCGGGATGGCGAGTCGGAAGTTCGTCTGGTAGAGGCCAACCACGCTGCTGCTGGTGAGCATCAGCATGATGGGCCTGTCGGCTACCTGCACCATGATCGAGGAAAAGTTCGATGGTACGGTGGGCAGTCCGAACGAGAGCATCTCGCCAAACAGACCTTTCGGTGCCGGACCCGCAGGCCAGCGACGGATGATCCCGGGAACGAACAGCAGGAAGGTCACCAGGTTGCCGATCACGCCGGCCCAGAGAGCCCCCTCAATGCGCCAGCGCAGTACGACCACGAAGACTACCGTGAAGACAAACGTGACCACGACCGAGAGCAACCGCAGCGCAGCAAAGTCGCGCGGACGCTGCTGCATTCGAAGACGCGAGAACGGTATCAGAACAAGTCCATCCAGAAGCGGGATCAAGGCAGCGATGGAAACCAGGTGTGCCCCCTGATGACCAAGACTCAGAAAAGGGGTGCCGGCAACCCAGTCAGCATTGAGGATCGTTAGACCCGTTATGCCACAGCTGATAAGGGCAACGACGCGAAATGCCATGCGGAAGGTCTGCGTGTTACCATCCTCGTTCGCCGGCTCCCAGAATCGGGTAAATGCCGGCTCCATGCCAAGCGAGTACACGATGCCGACGAAGGCGATCATCGCGTACAGGGCGGCGATCTCGCCGATCTCGTTCGACGTCAGGTAATTCGTCAGCAGAGGCGTGAGAAGAAACGTCAGGAATCTCGACAGAACGGTCGAAACGCCGTAGACAACCGTGTCTGATGCCAGCCGAGCGATCTTTGAGGACAT
>CANHFG010000078.1 GCA_947459875.1 Ignavibacteria bacterium | reverse complement strand
TCGCCCCTACAGGTCACGGGCGAGACTGTGTCTCGCCCCTACAGGTCACGGGCGAGACTGTGTCTCGCCCCTACAGGTCACGGGCGAGACTGTGTCTCGCCCCTACAGGTCACTCGTACCTGACGTCACTGGTCTTAAACACCGCTGTCTTGACGACCATGTCGTGCAGGGCCATGCGGTTGCGGCCGAGGGCGGCAAAGCAGCCGATGAAGAGGACGAAGCCGATGATGGAGCTGGCGCTTTCGATGGGGCCGGACAGGAAGGTCAGCAGCGGGAGGACGGCGAGCAGGTGCAGGATGCGATCGGAGTTCTTAACGATCATGCGGCTCAGGAAAAGCGACTGCGTGCCGCGAGTTCCGTCGGCGCGGGCGACAGTGAGCTTGAGGATACGCTTGCCGATTGACGCACCGGTGAGGCCTTCGATCAGCATGTAGAGAACAGCGGCGATGGCGCTCGCGTAGGAAGAGCCGATAATCAGTTGCGAGATGGTGCGCTCAAGCTCGCTGGAAGCATCGATGGTCTTGAACAGTTCATCCATCGAATCCTGCACATCGAGGACGATCTCCGGTGTGGGAAGGTTCAGCGGCGATATGAGAAGCGTCAGCAGGCCGGCAAAGAGAGCCGCGATGACGCCATCGATGACCAGCGCGCCGAAACGGATACCGAATTCAGCACGGCGATCTTCGATCGGTGGTTCGTAGTGCGCGAAAGGGTTTACCGAAGGACCCTGACCCGGAGGTTGCGGGATCTGATGTTGTTCCATTGTCTACCTCTGCAGATTGATGTTTGACAGAATGCGAACGGCGATATCATACTTCTTGAACGGCGGCATAAGATAGATGCCGTTAACGCGATCAAGCACAGCATCGAGGAAGTTGACGGCGATGTCGATGCCGATGTCGGTGGCTTCTTCTGTGGAGGAAGCGCCGCGCATGCGTTCACGAACCCATGCCGGAATCGTCATGCCCGGGACCTCGTAGTGCAGGAACTCGGCGTGACGGATGGTGCGAAGGGGAATGATTCCGAGCATGAAGCGGATGTCAATGTCCTTGATCCGGTCAAGAAACCGGTCCAGCAGTTCCACATCAAAGATCGGCTGCGAGAAGGCCACATGAGCCCCTTGCTCGGCCTTCATCGCCAGACGGTCGATCTCGCGGCCGAGATCATCGGCAGCGGGGTTGACGGCGCAGCTGATGCAGAAGCCCGTGCGCGACCCGAGCGGGTTGCCCATGAGGTCCTTGCCGTGATTCATATGCCCCATGGCGCGGACAAGTCCGATGGAGTCGACGTCGTACACACTGGTGGCAGAGGGGAAGTCGCCGATATGCGTAGGATCTCCCGTCACGGCCAGAATGTTCCGGATGCCCATTTCATGCGAGCCGATCAGCTCGCTCTGCAGGGCGACCATGTTACGGTCACGACACGCCAGGTGCGAGATGCACTCCATGCCGGTCTGCTCGGTCACAAGCTTGGAGATCGCAATGGGGCTCATGCGCAGGCGCGCACGCGCACCATCGGAGATGTTCACGGCATCGATGCCATGATCACGCAGGTACCGAGCTCCCTCAATAACGCTCGACATGTCGAGTCCGCGCGGAACGTCGAGCTCAACGGTCACCACGCGACGCTGCGAGATGGCCTGCATGAAGTTCGTCGGTGTGGCCTCAACCTGATCGTCCTCATGATGCACGGCCGAACGCTTAGTCACCACCGGTGACGAGCCGATCTCAGCGCCGGCAACGGCCTCGGCAATGGCCCGTACCTGGGCAACATCGGCGCCGCCGTCAGCTCCGATAATGGCCGCGCCATGCTCAACAAGACGTCGGGCAGCCGCGGCAACGTAGGCCGGCTCGGCGTTGTACATGGGCTGACCGTCGATGATCGTCGGGATGCCGATGTCGGGAATGGCCACAAGGGGCAGATCGGAAACGCGAAGCGACTCAATGATGCCGATCATGCGCTGCGGGCCGACCGTGCCGTTGGAGCCGATGGCCTGCACGCCGTGTCCGCGCAGGCGATGCGCAACGTCCGAAGGGAACGATCCGGCAAGCACGGACCCGTCTTCGGGGAACGACTTCAGAGCGATGAGCGGAATGTGCAGACTCTGCGCACGCACGACATCAATGGCGATCTCGAGTTCATTGAGATCGATAAACGACTTTAGCATTATGGCGTCGACGCTGCTGGCCAGCAGCGCCGAGACCTGTTCGTGAAAGCTCGAGCGAAGATCGTCGGGTTCTACCGGGCCCAGCGGGCGCATGAGACGTCCGCACGGACCCACCACACCTGCAACGACAGCTCGTGATCCGGCCGCCGAGCGTGCCAGCCAGGCCCCCTTGCGGTTGATCTCATGCACTCGAGCCGAGAGCATGGATGATTCGAGAGCAAAACGGTTGGCACTCTGCGTATTGGTTTGCAAGAGCCCCGCGCCGGCATCGATGAAGTCGCCGTGAATACGCTCAACGATCACGCCCGAGGTAAGGTTGTATCGGTCGCACGGACGCTCGGTAAAGCCCCTTTTGGCCAGCTCGAGCGCCATCGATCCATCGCACACAAGGGCGCCGGCAACTGTCCAGTCGCGGATACTCGAGGATTCCAGATGGAGTGCGCTCATGCCGGCTTTGACCTGCCGAGCCCCGTTCCGGTTTCAACCGAAAGAGCAGTTTGCGGCCACTTCCACAGAAAAACACACATGAGCATCATCAGCGTGTTCTTGCCCACCTTCCACCAGGAGACCTCATCGCCCCCTTGCGAGCCAAAGCAGCCACAGTCGATCTTGAGTCCAAGCACCACCGCATAGGCCACGGCCGCGGTGAACACCAGCAACATGAGTCCGGTAAGAAGCGCATTGAGTCGCACGCGGTGGCCGATCACCAGCAGAATGCCGCAGATGATCTCCAGCCATGGGAGCACAAGAGCCGAGGCGTTCACTGCCCACGACGGCAGAATACCATAATGGGCGATCGATGTGGCAAAGGCCAGTGGCTCAACCATCTTGGGCACGGCCGCAAGGATGAAGTAGCCTCCGACGTAGGCCCTGAGAGCAAGTCCGATCCAGGGAAGAAGTGCATTCATAACGATGACAAAAGTACGTCAGGTAGGGGGCTTTACAGGACGTGCGTGGAGATCATACTCCAGATGATCACGGCCAGCACGACGGCATTCAGCCACAGACCGATCGTTGCCAGAAGCTTTCCACCGCGCAGGTCGCCGGCCTCGCGCGGCGTTGTCGGCACGCACGTGACGGCCAGACGCCGGGCGATCATGGCCGCCACAATGCCGCTGCCCCAGATAAAGGCTAAGGCAATGCTGGCATAGCCCAGCCAGACAACCTTGGTGGAGGTCTTCATTGCTTGGCCGTATCCTCGAGCGCTTGTCGGATCTGCAGTGCAAGGTCATCGTAATGCGCCTGCGTAAGAGCGTCGGCACTCTTGACGCTGGAGAGTTTCTTGCGCAGCGCCGCAAGGCGCGCCCGGGAGATGGCCCGCACATCCGTGCCGTAGGTGTTCGGACGGAACATGGAGGCAAACGGATCGGAAGATGCAGCCGGCTTGGATGACTTGTCGATGAGCTCCTGCACGTATGCGCGGTGGAGAGCCCGACGGTAGTAGTCGGTTGGCTTGCCGCTCTGAAGCTCGGTAAGGATCGCCCCCTCGATATCGGTGTAGAGCTTGTCGACGCTGTAGGCCGTGTCGCCAAAGCGGGCCTGCTGGTCCAGAAGGCGCAGCAGCTTGTCCGAGCTGATCGTCGTGCGAAGCATCCGCGTCTGCAGCGACGACAGGCGCGAGGCAACGTCGGAAGACGCAAGGAGGCGGACGATCTTCTCGTCGATGAGCCAGGTTGGCGTGGTAAAGACATAGTCCTTGAGGAACGTCACGGCCGCGCGCTGGCGTGCAGCCGGCACCGGAGTGTAGACCGCACCCTCGGAGCCGAAGACCTTACGGTCGATGAACACGCCGCCCGGAATGTTGGCAACGTGACCCATTTCGCGGGACCATTGGCCGAGGATGTCGTCGTAGGAATCGGCCAGCTGATCGAAGTCCTTGCCTGTTTCATAGGTCGCATCCAGCAGATAACCCATGGCCCGCTGCAGGTTCAGCACGCCGTATGTGCCGGCCTTGATAGCGTCATCTCCAAGGTCCTCGGTCTGTGATGACGGGTCAACGATCATCCACTGCTGCGAACCGAAGCGCAGCATCGGGTCACTCTCGGCCGCCTTGGCCCAGGCACGTGTCGAGTCGAGCTCCTCGTCCGAGGTCCTGGCTCCGATCACCGGACGGTAGCCCCACATCGTTGCATATCGGTCGTACGGACCAACCTTTGGCATCACGTCCACGTCATCCCCCGGCTGCGCGATATAGTTGAACCGCGCATAGTCCATGATGGAGGGGGCTGTGCCGTACTTCGCGCAGAAGGTTTTCGAGCGCAGCGAGTCCACAGGGTAGGCGCTGGAGGCCTTCATGTTGTGGGGCATGCCGATGGTGTGACCGAACTCGTGCGCCGCAACAAAGCGGATGAGTTCGCCCATGACCGAGTCGGGGAACGGGATCTTCCGCGACAGGGGATTGCTCACGGCCTGGGCGAAGAACCAGCCCGTCTGCAGCTTCATGATGTTGTGGAACCAGCCGATGTCCGACTCAATGATCTCGCCCGTGCGAGGGTCGTGAATGTTTGGACCGTAGGCATTCTCGACCGGCGACGGGTAGTAGCGGATCACACTGTAGCGAGCATCTTCGGGCGACCAGTCGGGGTCTTCCTGCGGCGTCGGCGGGTCGATACAGCGTACGGCGTTCTTGAATCCGGCGGCCTCGAACGCAGGGTTCCAATCTTCGATGCCCTTCTTCAGCCATGGACGCCATTGTACTGGCGTTGCGGGATCGATGTAATACGTGATCGGCTTGATCGGCTCAACAAGCTCGCCGCGCAGAAACGCTGCCGTGTCCTTGGGCTCGAGCCGCCAGCGAAGAATATACTCGCGAGTGACGGCTTCGGTTTCCGGACGTGCGTAATCGGTCTGACGCAGTGCAAAGAAACCTACGCGCGGATCCGACAGACGCGGCAGCATCGGCGTCTCGGGAAGCTGCACCATCGAGTGGTGCATCGTGAACGTCATGGTCTTTGATGCGCTATTCTGAGAAGGGGCTTCTGCAGAAAAGGTCACAACGTTTTCGACCTCGATGTTGGTCGGAAAACTCTTGGCATACTCCACATACGAACGCTCCTTGTCGAGCCCGCCCATCTTGTACTCCTGACGCACCCCACGTCCCGGCGTCAGGATGCCGACGTCCGACGTAAAAAGCTCCGTCACGTCGATCACCACGGCCGATGTGTCCTTATTGTAGGCCTGGATCGGAAACGCACGGATGATCTCTTCAAAATTGGCGGCCTTGACGGCACGCGAGATCGGTGCCGAGTCGGCCGCTACATTCACATAAGAGACCGTGCGCAGCAGGATCTTGTCGTACTTGCGCTCCCAGCGGATCACCTCGGTGTTGTTCTCTTCGCCACCATAGCCCACCTGCGGAGTCTTGGCAATGCGGCTCACCAGAAGCAGCTCTTTACCCAGGCGTGACGTGGGGATCTCGTAGAGAACCTTTTCGTCGATGCGGTGCACGATGAACAGTCCCGAGTCCGACACGGCCTCCTTGGTCACAACCTTGTCATAGGGCTTGATCTTCTTTTCCTTGTCCGACGCAGGTTTATCGGCCATCTGCGGTGGCGGCGGCGTTGATGAACAGCCGACAAGGAAGGATGTGAGTATCAAGGCGGCCAGAGCCCAGCGGAAGCAGGCAGAGAACATGAAAGAACCTTCAAAAAGGGAGGAATGTCGCAGCGACAGAACTGCGAAACTATGCACTGGACAAAAAAAGAGACGCCCGGCTAACTCAGGGGAGGGGAGTGTGGAGCTCGGGCGTCTGTGGTGATCGTGTGGCCTTTCGGTTCTGGGGGCCGTATCTGGGGGACGGCCACACGTCATATATGAGGGGACAGGTGATAGAACGAAGGGCCCGAACGTTTCGTTTATCATGGGGAAATATATCGTGTTCTTTACGGGAGGGGGCTATTTTTGACCATGATTCCTCCCAGTGGACTTTGTGTCGGACTCGACCTTGACCGGGACAAGCTGCCAGCCCCCTACCGCGGGCAACCTGATGACATGCAACGATTTGCAGTTGATGTGATCGACGCGGTGCGTCCCTACGCGGCATGTTTTAAGATAAACGTAGCCTTTTATGAGAAATACGGACACGTTGGAATCGACGCGCTGTATGCGGTGCGTGAACATTGCAATTCGAGCTACGTGATCCTTGATGCCAAGCGAGGCGACATCGGCAATACCTCGGCTGCCTACGCTTCGGCGGGCTTTGCAGACCTGCGCGCCGATGCCATCACGGTGGCCCCCTACATGGGTCGTGATTCGGTGGAGCCGTTCCTGGCGTGGGAAGCTAAAATGGTTTACATCTTGGGTCTGACGTCGAATCCTGGGTCACAGGATTTTCAGCGTCTGGACGTCGGCGGCATGCCGCTCTACGAGCGTGTGATGCGCACGTCCCTGACGTGGCAGCGCTCTGCGGACGTTGGCTTTGTGGTGGGCGCTACCAGTCCGAATGAGCTGGCTCATGTGCGCGGACTCTTTCCGGATGTGCCGTTTCTGATCCCCGGGATCGGAACGCAAGGGGGCGATGCAGCCCAAACGCTGGAGGCCAACGGAAACGGCCCGGCTGTCTATAACGTCTCGCGTGGGCTGCTGTACATTGATGATTCTGCGGCGTGTATCGACAGTATCGCCGCCGAGGCACGTCGCCTGAGCACCCTGCTCACGTCACGTTAACCCCCCATCGCTGCACATAGGACATCAAACGGAGATGTCTTATGGCTATCGAACACTTGCCGGAACGTCTGCTGCAGCGCGCGGCGCATCGTGCGCTGGCACGGGGCGGACGTCGCTGGACCTGCACTAACGGTCAGGTCATCCAGATCATTTCACCGGGTACCGTGAATGTGCACGAGGGACCGGACTATCAGCACATGGCCGTGCTCGCAGACGGCGTCGTCACCGTTGGCGCCGGAGAGTTCCATGTGCGCTCATCCTCCTGGGCGCAGCATGAGCATGCCCGCGACCGACGTTACGATGAGGTTATCCTGCATGTGGTGCTGGAGGACAATGCGCCGGTAGAGCGCATTCCCTGGACGCTCGTAGTGCCCTACGTGGACGTGGTGCGCTCGCTGCGTCGCACCGAGCCGGCACTGGCCGGCACGGGTGAGGCCATCGAGGAGATCCAGCGTGCGGCGCTGCTGCGCCTGCAGCGTAACATGCAGCGGGCTCTGGAGCTGATCGACCGCCTTGGCGCGTCCGAGGCGCTGGTGGCAATGATGTCCGAATGGCTCGATCGCATCCGCCGCAAGCGCACGCATCCGATCGGCGAAGAGCACATGCGCAATCTGCGGAAGCTGCTGCCGGAATCGCCCATGGGCAGGCTCGTGCATGAGGCCGTTGGACTTGCCGGATCGGACCTGTTCGACGCTGTAGCGCGATCGGAACGGGTTCGCATCGCCGCTGAGGGGGCTGCCCTGCGCCGCGAGATCCTGGTGAATGTGGTACTGCCGATGTGCTGCGCGCTTGGCTCCAACGACCAGTTCGTGATCCTGTTGCAGTGGTACTGGTCCACACCCGCGCTGCACCGCTATGGATCGCTTGTTCGCCGCTATCCCGAGCACGATCAGGACTACGTCTGGCAGCAGCAAGGCCTGCTGGAGTATTCGCGGCTGTACGCCCCCTTGCGGCAATCTCCGTAGTTTTGTCGCCTATGATTACAACCCTTGTTACCGGTGCCAATGGTGAGATTGGCCACAGCCTTCTCGAAACCCTTTCCAAGCAATCTGACCGGCGCATCATCGCGCTGGACCTTTCGCCCCTTGGTCATGGACTGGCCGAGCTGGTTCACCGAAGTGTGCAGGGTGACGTATCCGACCCGGCCGTCGTTGCAGAGCTGGAAACGGAAGACATCGACGAGATCTATCACCTGGCGGCGCTGCTCTCGACGAGCTCGGAAAAGAATCCGGCGCTGGCCCACCAGGTGAACGTCAACGGCACGATGGGCCTTCTGATGATGGCCCGCCGCATCGGCACGCGCACGGGCCGGGCAGTGAAGTTCCTCTTCCCGAGCACCATCGCCGTCTATGGCATGAAGTCGGTGGAAGCAAAGAACGCCGCCGGCGCAGTGACGGAATTCGAACACCTGCAGCCGACGACGATGTATGGTATTAACAAAGTTTACTGTGAGCAGCTCGGCGGGTACATGAGCGACCGATTCGGTCAGCTCACGGACGAGGCCGGAGCAAAGGTGCTGGATTTCCGTGCCCTGCGTTTCCCGGGACTGATCTCGGCTACAACGGTGCCGACAGGGGGCACGAGTGACTACGCGCCGGAGATGATCCACGCCGCGGCACAGGGCAAGGCCTATGCCTGCTTCGTGCGTCCGGATGCACGCATCCCATTCATGGCCATGCCGGACGGCGTCAAGGCCCTGCTGGATCTGGCCGCAGCGCCAATGGAGAACCTTACGCAGCGCGTCTATAACATTGGGGCCTTCGCCCCCTCGGCAGAAGAGATCGCGGCAAAGGTCAAGTCGGCCTTCCCGAACGCCGAGATCAGCTACGCGCCGCATCCAAAGCGTCAGGCGATCGTCGACTCGTGGTGTGCTGACGTGAATGACTCTGTTGCCCGGCGCGACTGGGGCTGGAGTCCGGACTACGACATGGACCGCGCTTTCAATGAGTATCTGATCCCGACGATCTCCAAGGTCTATTCCAAAGCATGACATCCGAGCGCGCGCCGAACCGCCTGATCAACGAGGCGTCGCCGTATCTGTTGCAACATGCCTACAACCCGGTGGACTGGTATCCATGGGGCGAGGAGGCATTTGAGAAAGCTCGAACGGAGAACAAACCGCTCTTTGTGAGCATCGGCTACGCCACGTGCCACTGGTGTCACGTGATGGAGCGTGAGTCGTTCGAGGACGATGACGTGGCGGCCTATCTCAATGCAAACTTCGTTAGCATCAAGGTCGACCGTGAGGAACGTCCGGACGTCGATGCAATGTGCATGGACGTCTGTCAGTCACTAACCGGACATGGTGGCTGGCCCCTTACCATTCTCATGGACGCCGAGCGTCGGCCGTTCTTTGCCGGCACGTATTTCCCCCGCTACTCGCATGGTGGACGTCTGGGCTTTCTGGATCTGCTGGCTCGTCTCAAGGAAGTCTGGGTACTCGATCACGCCAAGGTGATCGACACCGCCAAGGAGATCACCACGGCACTGCAGCATCAGGCCGAGGCGTCGTTCCGCGGAGCCGTGCCGGAGAACGTCTTCGAGGTTCTGGCAGATCATCACCGTCGGATGTTCGATGACGTGTACGGCGGCTTCTCGGTCAAGCCCAAGTTCCCCTCGCCCCATCACCTTCAGGTGCTGATGCGCATTGCCCATCGCACGGGGGATAAGGGGCTTCTGAGCATGGTCTGCGCCACGCTTGATGCGATGCGTGCCGGTGGCATCTACGATCAGGTGGGCTTTGGCTTCCACCGGTACAGCACTGATCGCGAGTGGCTGGTGCCGCACTTTGAGAAGATGCTCTACGATCAGGCCATGATGATGATGGCCTATACGGAGGCCTGGCAGCTGACGCAGGATCCGCTGTACCGTCAGGTGGTGATGGAGATCGCCGAGTATCTACGTCGCGACATGACGGGCCAGAACGGAGCGTTTTACTCAGCCCAGGATGCCGACAGTGAAGGCGAAGAGGGCAAGTACTACGTGTGGCTCGAGAGCGAGATCCCCACGGACGACCGGGATATGTTCTCACTGCTGAACGTGCACGCCGCGGGCAACTTTGCCGACGAGGCAACGGGCAACCCGATGCCGTCGAACATCCTGCATGTAAAGACCAATCGCCTGCGAGAGCTCTGCGCCTCCTCCTCGTGGGATGCACTGCGTCGGGAGCTGCTTGCCCAGCGCGCGGGACGCATCCCGCCCCTTACCGACGACAAGCAGCTGGCCGACTGGAACGGCCTGATGATCGGTGCGCTTGCGCGTGCCGGTCGCGCATTTGATGCGCCCGAGCTTACGGCCATGGCCGAGCGCGCATGGCAGGCCTTCGATCATCCGCTCACCGTCCACCGCATGCGCAATGGTCAGGGGGCTATCAGCCCCTTACTCGACGACGTAGCCATGATGGGCTGGGCAAGCGTTGAGCTGTATCAGACCACCGGCACATCAACGTACCTTGCCGAGGCCGTTGCCAGTGCCAAGCGCGCTCTCGCCCAGTTCCGTGATGACGAGGGGGCTCTGCGCATGACCTCATCCGGCGTGTCGGACGTGCCCGTGCGCCAGAAGTCGGGCTACGACAGCGCCTACCCCTGCGGCAACAGTATGGCTGCATGGCTCTTTGCCAGCCTCGGCTCTATCTGTCACGACACCGACTTCGAAAACGCCGCACGTCAGTGCGTGCAGACCTACAGCGCCAACCTTGCGCGCCTTGCCCCCGGCTTCTGCATGCTCCTGAGCGTGTGGGACACGCTTCTGCGCGGCACAAAAGAGGTCTTCTTCTGCGCCACCGGCTCCAATGC
>CANHFG010000077.1 GCA_947459875.1 Ignavibacteria bacterium | reverse complement strand
GTCCCCAGTACCCAGTACCCAGTACCCAGTACCCAGTACCCAGTACCCAGTACCCAGTACCCAGTACCCAGTACCCAGTACCCAGTACCCAGTACCCAGTACCTCAGTACCTCCGCATCTCCGCTATTCTATCTCCCACGGGGCCTCCAAACACGCCGCTGCCCGAAACCAGGACGTTTGCGCCGGCATCGATGACCTGGCGGGCGTTGTCGGTTTTGATGCCGCCGTCGACTTCGATCTGGACGTGGGAGAGGCCGTTGGCGTCGAGCCAGGAGCGAAGGCGCTCGCAGCGGCCGAGGAACGATGGGATAAAGGCCTGACCGCCATAGCCGGGGTTGACGCTCATAAGGAGGATGAAGTCGGCATCGCCGGCAGCTTCGAAGGCATACTCAAGGGGCGTGGCAGGGTTCAGGACAACACCTGACTTGCAGCCGAGGGCTTTTATGCGGTGCAGCGTGCGGTGCAGGTGCGGGGTTACTTCGGCGTGGACGCTGATCCAGTGGGCACCGGCAGCGGCGAATTGCTCTACCTGATGGTCCGGGTTGCTCACCATCAGATGCACG
Organism: Ignavibacteria bacterium; assembly: GCA_947459875.1. Lineage (GTDB taxonomy): Bacteria > Bacteroidota > Ignavibacteria > Kapaibacteriales > Kapaibacteriaceae > UBA10438. The sequence continues at coordinate 10,287 of CANHFG010000077.1, read as the reverse complement.
TCAAGGGGCATGGTGGTGATCGTGCGCAGGCGCTCGACGAAGGCCGGACCAAACGTGATCGGCGGAACAAAGTGTCCGTCCATCACATCAACGTGCAGGACGTCAGCGCCAGCCCCCTCACAAACGCGGACATCGCGCTCGATGTTGAGAAGGTCCGCCGCAAGCAGCGAAGGGGCGATCAGGATCGGATGTGACGTCATGAAGGTTCCTCGGAAAGTCGTCGAAGTTCATCGGCAGCGCAGTTCCATGTTGTCCGGTCGTAGCGCGCCTCGGGAAGGTCCAGCACATGCAGAACGTCGTCCACATATTCCACGCGGCGCATTCCCACCAGTACGGTGCTGACGCCTGCAGTGCAGCGCAGCGCGTGCAGGGCAACGTGCTGGAGCGGCGTTTCCGGGTCGAGTGCGAAGATCGACGTCATGGAATCACGCAGCTCTTCGAGCGACGCGTTTTCGTCGCGCGCATAGAGCACGTCGAGGTCGTCCAGCACGCGCACCACGTCGCTGATGTAGGCAAGGTGATCGCTCATGCGCTCGGAGCGCTCCGAGAGCATGGCGGCGGCTTCGAGCCGCGGATCGAGATACTGCCGGCGCACGTCGCGCCAGTGGATCAGTCCCTGAAAGCTCGACCAGGCCTGGCAGAGCGAGCCCGCCACGCGGTAGGCTTCGCCCACCAGCTCGCGCTGACGGTCGTCGGAAGCACCGCCGCTCTCGGCCAGTAGAGCGTTGGCAAGGTCGTGCTCGACAACTTCCAGCTCGTGAATGCGACGCTCGACGTCGGAGGGATGCACGATGTGCGACGGCATCTGATGCGAAACAAGGCGGATCAGGTCACGGTCAACAATGGCATTCAACGGCCGGTTGATCAGAACCCTGATCCCAAGCTCCTGAGCCCGCTCCAGCGTTGTGCAGCGTCCACCATCCTGATTGAGAACCGTGGCCGGGAAGTGTTCGATAAGGTTCATCGGCATCTGTGCAACGCCAAAGTGATGACGTCCGTCAATCGCATCGTGTGCCGCACGCACGCACTCTTCCAGAGAGACGAAGTCGAACGCCTCAGGGGGCGAGGCAAACGTGTTCGATGAGACGCCGTAGGAGCTGATGCGCCCCCTTCGTGCTTCGCTCTCCAGCCAGCCAAAGGCCATGCGCAGGCGGTGGTAGAGGAAATGTCGGGCCGTTGCAAGATCGGTTCCCTGCTGCTGTGCGTGCTGCAGAAAGTACTCAGGGTTGTGCAGCAACACCACCAGTTCCGGGCCCGACGTGGGACGTCCGGCAGGGAAAAGGCGCTGCATGGACGACTCGACAACCAGCTCGAGGAACTCCGGATGGATGCAGTGCCAGAGCGAGTCGCCGAGCTTGACGATATCAGGGGGCTCGTCGGACATCGCCTCCATGGCCTTGAGCTGCTCAAGGAGCTGACCCTGCACGTAGCCGACCTTGGTCACCAGCCGCAGTGGGGCAGAGCCAGCACTCAGCACGCGCCCGATCAGCTCTTCGCTTTTCCCATCGCCGTAGTTGGAGCTCGTGTCGATACACACCACGCCCTCGTCAAGCGCCTTCCTCAGCGCCTTCTCATGCTCCGGATCGGCCAGGCCCACACGGTACGAGCCAAAGCCGAGATCGGCGGCGTGATGCGGCGGCTGGGTCATTGTCCGCCACCCAGACTCAGTCCGACCTGCACGGCAGGGGGCGTAGCACCCCGTTCATTGCTGAACCAGCTCTGCGCAGCACTCAGGCTCAGCAGCACATCGCGGGTGATGGAGATCGTTCCACCAAGGCGCACCATGCCGGCAAAGCCCACCGTCAGCGTCGGATCGGCAAACACATCAAAGGCAAGAGTGCCGGTCTTGGATCCGACGGTGAATCCAAGATTCGCCGCGGCAAACAATCCAACGGTTGGGCTGCCCACGAAGGTGTAGTGCGGTCCCACCATAACGGCTGCGATGTTGCGTTCACCGACGCCGGTGAAGAGCCCCATAATGCTCAACGCCATGGGGCTGTCGCTGCGACGTCCAAGGGCATCGAAGTAGAGTCCGGTGTTTGGCCGGTAGCCCTCGTCCGGCTGCCACGCGCGGTGCAGGCCGATCACGCTGTAGCCGCTGCCGGCGTCCGCGTCGGCAAGGTCTGCCTCCTGCTGTGCATGTGCCGGAAGGAACATCAGCACGATGCACAGAACTGACAGGACACAATGAATGGTCACGCTGGCCGGATGCATGACGCAAAAATGCGTCAATGAATGCTACCGTGGGTATTTTGGCGCCCATGTCAGAGGGTCAACAGCAAAAAAAGGTCATCCTTTCCGGCATGCAGCCGACGAATGACCTCACGATCGGTCAATACTGCGGGGCACTGCGCAACTGGGTCGAACTTCAGCACGAATACGACTCGCTGTTCTGCGTGGTGGATCTGCATGCCATCACGGTGAGGCAGGAGCCGGCCAAGTTGCGCAAGCGTACGCTGGATGTGGCTGCCATGTACATGGCCGCCGGTATCGATCCGGACGTCTCCACGCTCTTTGTGCAGTCACACGTGCCCGAGCATACGCAGCTGGCCTGGGTGCTGACGTGCATGACGGGTTTCGGTGAGTGCTCGCGCATGACGCAGTTCAAGGACAAGAGCGCCATGCATGCCGATAATGTGAACGTTGGACTGTTCACGTATCCGATCCTGATGGCGGCCGACATCCTGCTCTACAACGCTGATCTGGTGCCGGTTGGTGAGGATCAGCGTCAGCATCTTGAACTCACGCGAAATCTTGCCGAGCGTTTCAACTTTCATTACTCGCCAACGTTCACCGTGCCCGAGCCCTTCATCCCGAAGGTGGGCGCCAAGATCATGTCCCTGCAGGAGCCGGAGAAGAAGATGTCGAAGTCCGATCCGAACGAGCGGGCAACCATCTTCATGATCGACACGGATGAGGCAATCCTCGGCAAGGTCAAGCGCGCGGTTACGGACTCGGGAACAACTATTGTGTACGACGAGAAACGTCCGGGCGTGGCAAACCTCATGACGCTCTACTCGATCACCACCGGCAAGACCATGCAGGAGATCGAGAACGAGTTTGCCGGCCTTGGATATGCCGAGTTCAAGGAAGCAGTAGGACAGGCGATCGTTACGTTCCTGCGTCCGGTACGCGAGCGCTACACGGCAATCCGGTCGGATGAGGATGCCTTGAAGGCAACGTTGAAAAGGGGCGCCGAAGCTGCCCGCGATCGTGCGCGCAAAGTGCTGCGCAAGGTCTACAAGAAGACCGGTTTTGTTGAATTCTAATCGATACCTGCCACGGTATGCCAACCTATGAATACCGCTGCACCACGTGCGGCGCAACCTTTGAAGTTCAGCAGTCGATGAAGGACGATGCCCTTGCCACGTGCCTACCCGAACTCTGCGCAGGCAGTGAACCGGGCAGGGGGCATGTGGAGCGTCTCATCAGCGGCGGAGGGATCATCTACAAGGGCGGTGGGTTTTACTACACGGACTACGTTAAGAAGTCCGGCGGCGGCGAGGAGTAACACCACCCCATGCTCACACTCACACCTGTCGGGTCGGGTCAGCCCCCTGACAATGACCTGCTTGCCGGCCTCAACGAAAATCAGGCCGAAGCGGTCCGCTGCATCAACGGTCCACTGCTGATCATAGCCGGTGCCGGTAGCGGCAAGACGCGCGTGCTGACGGTGCGCCTGGCCTACATGCTGCGCAATGGCATTGATGCACGTCAGGTGCTGGCGCTGACGTTTACCAACAAGGCCGCGGGCGAAATGAAGGAGCGTATCGGACATCTGGTGGGCGCTTCAACGGCCCGCTCGATATGGGCCGGCACGTTCCACTCGATCTTCGCACGTATCCTCCGGCAGTACGCCGAACGCGTTGGCTACACATCGGCATTTACGATCTACGACACGGACGACCAGACCGCAGCGATCAAGGCGGTGATGAACCAGCTGGGCATCTCGCAGCAGGTGCTCCCGCCCTCTGGAGTGCGCTCGCGCATCTCCTCGGCGAAGAACTCGATGATCTCCTGGCAGGAGTATGCGCGCTCGGCCAAGAGCGTGCTGGAGCAGCAGACAGGACAGATCTTCGAGCAGTATGAGCGGCGTCTGCGTCTGAGCAATGCGATGGACTTCGATGATCTGCTTAACGTGACGATCCGTCTGCTGCGCGATAATCCGGATGTGCTGGCAACGCTGCAGGAGCGGTTCCGGTACATCATGGTGGACGAGTATCAGGACACGAACCGCTCGCAGTACACCGTCGTGTCGATGCTGGCAGCGCGCCACGGCAACCTGTGCGTGGTGGGCGATGACGCACAGAGCATCTATCGCTGGCGCGGTGCCGAGATCCGGAATATTCTCGACTTTGATCGCGACTATCCGAAGGCGCAGGTGGTGCGTCTGGAGCAGAACTACCGCTCGACCAAGACCATCCTTGCTGCGGCACACAGCGTGATCAAACGCAATGCGACGCAGCTGAAGAAGGAACTCTGGACGGATAACTCTGAAGGTGAGAAGATCACCGTGCTGGCCTGCAGGGATGACCGTGAGGAGGCCGAGATGATCGCCCGCACGATCCGCTCGCGCATGGCCTCGCACGGATACTCGCCCAAGGATGTGGCCATTCTGTATCGCACCAATGCGCAGTCACAGGCACTCGAGGACGCCCTGCGTCGCTCGAACATGGCCTATCACATCGTCAGCGGCGTGAGCTTCTACAAGCGCAAAGAGGTCAAGGACGCACTGGCATACCTGCGTATCCTGGTCAACCCCGACGATGCAGAGAGTATTCTGCGCGTGATCAATGAACCGGCGCGCGGCATCGGCAACACGAGCATCGAGCGCATCCAGAGCTATGCCGTGCAGCAGGGTATCACGTTCCACGCGGCGCTGCAGCAGATCGACCGGGTGCCGCTCATGCAGGCGCGCACGGTCAAAGCCGTGAGCGAGTTCATTGGTATCATCGACCGGCATCGCGAACTCCTCAATGAGCTTCCGCCGGCAACACTGGCACAGGCCTACATCGAAGCAACGGGACTGCCGCAGATGTATCGTCTGCAGCAGAACGAGGAAGCGCTCGACCGGTGGAACAACATTGAACGTGTGCTTGATCATATCGCCGAGCAGCAGGAGCTTGATGAATCCCTCACGCTGGTGACCTATCTCGAACAGATCGCGTTGATCAGCGATGCCGATGATCCCGAGCTAGGCAACAACCGCATTGCGATGATGACCATGCATGCGGCCAAGGGGCTGGAGTTTCCGCTGGTTGTTATCGCCGGACTCGAGCAGGGACTGTTCCCGCTGGCCAAGGCCGAGCAGGATCCGGAAGAACAGGAAGAAGAACGACGTCTGTTGTACGTGGGCATGACCCGTGCACGGGAGCAGCTGGTGTTGTCCTATGCCGAAAAGAGATTCCGCTTCGGTGAGATCACGTATTCACGTCCGTCGATGTTTCTGGCCGAGATCGACAAGGCTACTATCGCCCCGTCCGGACGCAGCATGACGGGTTCGGAGGTGACGCCTCAGCGTCCACTCAAAGCCCCCTATCAGCAGACGCCGGGCAGAGCCGGATCGGCACGGGGCGCATCGGCCATCGAACACAACGAATACTCGCAGATCCCAGTCCCGAAGCGCTACACGAGTGTCTCGCAGCCGGCCTCGCGGCGTCAGGCCGAGCAGCAGGCAGCTCCCACGGTGCGCGTTGGACAACGTGTAAAACATCCGATGTTTGGCTCGGGCACCATCAGCGCGGTCACCGGCGGTGGTCAGACCGAAAAGGCAACGGTGCTCTTCGACAACGGACAACGCAAACAACTCATGGTCGCCTTTGCCCGCCTGGAGATCATCGGATAGAAGCACATGCCTTCTTGCAGCACTCATGCTCCTTGCCGGAGTGATGAGTAGCCGCGCACAGCAGCTTGCCCCGCTTCTGCCGCGCGCCGATTCGATGTCGCGCAAGGGGCTTGACTTTGGCGTCGACAAGATCACGAACACGTTCGTCTGGACTGGGAATGCGGATCTGGACCTGGTGACGGAGTTCGGGACGTTTACGCTGGTGAACCGGTTTCGATCAACGGCGTTTCGCACGAGCACCCTGGCCACACGCGATGATCAGCAGTCGCAGATCTCCTACGCACTTCCGCTCTCGTCGGGCCTGTCGGCCGTTGTCCGGCAGGCGTGGACGCTGTCGCAGGATTCGCGAAGCATCGGCCTGAATTCCCTAGAGCGGCTGGGGGCCGTTGCGGGACTGCGCTACAACCTCATGCAGGGGGTCGACCTCGAAGCAATTGCCGGAACGGAATCGTCGTCGCAGCTGGGGGTGAAGGCCGCCGGACCCGTGGCGGCGATTACGGGTGCGGTGCGCCGACTCGACCTTGAACAGTGGGCGCTCAATGGTAACCTGACGGCCGACTGGCAAAGGCTTGACGATAGGCGCACCAATAGCGACGTTGACATCAAGGCACGGGTAGAACGCGACCTGTCGGAGGGCTCGCTGATGTCGCTCTCGGTGAATTCAACAGACCGACGTCGGCAGTTCTTTACCTCGGTGTCGCCCTCAGCCCCCTTGAATGTGGAACAGCGTCAGGAGCAGCTTCTCGATGTGAGCGGTTCGATCATGTATGCCGTCTCGCCAACCTTTGCGGTGGGCTTCGATGGTATCGTCCAGTCCAACAGTATCGAGCGTTCCTTCGGGTCGCCCGTGACCGCTCTACCGATCACGTCGGTGAGCCGCACACTCGACGAGCTGGTGATCGACGTGTCGACATCACTCCAATGGACGCTGCCAACGCTGCGCGCTTCCATTACGGGCTCGCTGTTTCAGCGTAGCGAGCGCAACGGTGTCCAGGACGTACATGGAGTAACGCCCTCAGACCTGCAGGCAACACGTGCGCAGGAGTTCCAGCGCGACAACGAAGCGCTGCGTACGCGCGGTCTGTTGCGCGTTGAATGGATGGCCTCGCCGTCTGACACCTTTCGTGTTGACGGGGCTTCGTGGTTGCTGCGCTACGACACGCCCAGCACCACCAATGATGACGATCGTGATGAGCTAGCCTCGACGCTGACGCTGAGCTACGGCCGGCGCATCTCCGACAACCTGAGCATGAACCTTGCGCTGTCGGGTCAGTTCCTTCACCTCGTCTTTCTGAAAGCCTCACGCAGCGCACTCAATAACGTCAACCGCTCGATCCGCCTCGCCCCCTCCTTCCTGCTTAACTATCATCGGCTGACCATGCAGCCGCAGTTTGAGATCCTTGCCAACTATACGGCCTATGACTATGAGACCGTTGCCGCTTCAGCGCGCTCGTTCTCATTTCGTCAGCTGTCATACCGCGACTCGATACGCATCGGCATTACGCCGACGCTGGCCTTCGAAGCGCCCGTATTGCTGCGCTACTTTGAGCGTGCAACGTTCCGCTGGGCGTCGTTCTCCGAGTCGCCCGAGACTGGAAATCTGGAGTATCTGCTCAAACTCCTGCTCACGGCGCGCCCCTCCAGATACTTCGAAGCCGGCGCCGGCCTGCGACTGTATGAACTGAACCAGGAAAGTATCCGCTTCGGTCAGCCTAGTATTTCCACCGGCTCACTGCACTCCATCGGACCCGAAGTGATCCTTCGCTACTCCTCCCCGGGGGGCTCGACCATCGCTCTTTCGGGATGGTATGAGTATCAGACCATTAACCTCACAGCAAAGCGCCAGCTGCCGAACATCCTGCTGCGCTGTAATGTGGGATACTGATTGTTGCCATGCTAACGCTGAGATTGCCCACACTCATTGCCAGCGTCCGTGCAATCGGGCCTGCCTTTTCAGGACTTCCCGACTGGAGTCTGTTGCCGTCCACGATGCAGCACAACGTTGTGCTGGCAACGACGGAGCTGGTGACGAATGCGATCTTCCACGGGAACCGTCAGGAGGCGCAGCGTCTGGTGCATGTAAGTGTGGAGCTTGGCACTGACGAAATAGTTATCGTTGTCACCGATGAAGGTCAGGGGTTCGACGTTTCATCGATTGCTGACCCAACGTCCGATGCGCTGCGTGAGCTTGAGGGCGGAAGGGGGTTGCATACGGTGCGGACTCTTGCCGATGCGCTGACCTTTGAACACACAGAGTCCGGTCATTCAGTCACTATCCGATTTCATCGAACATGATGTTCTGTCTGCGGTCCATTGCGATCCTCGTTTTCACAAGCTTTTCCCTTCATGCACAGCTTGCTTTACCTGCCGACGCACAGAAGCTGTTTGTTCCGCAGAGCTTTCAGACGCACCTGTCGTTTCTGGCATCCGACGAGATGCGTGGCCGCGACACGCCGTCGCCGGAGCTTGACCGTGCGGCCGATTACGTTGCGGCGCACTTTAAGCGAATCGGCCTGCAGCCGCTTGACGGACAGTATCTGTTGCCCTTTACGCTCATCCGTCCGGATCTGAACACTGCGCCCGAGGTCACCAACCTGTCGATCACGGCGGGTGGGGAAACACGAAGCTTTGCGCTGACGAAGGACTTTATTCCGTTCGAGCAGACCGGCGAGGGTAGGTTCGCGAACTCTGCCGTGAGCTTTGTCGGATTTGGCATCACGGCTCCGGAGTACAACTACGATGACTATGCCAACGTTGATGTCAGGGGGCATGTGGTACTTATGCTGCGTGGCGAGCCGGAGACCACCGACACGGCGGTCTTTCGTGGTGCGGCCTTCACTCGTCACTCGACAAATCGCGAGAAGCTCCGTCGCGCAAAGCAGAATGGTGCGGCTGCGGTTCTGATGGTCGATGCCATCCGCGCTCCAAGAAAGCCAATGGTGTCGGGCTATGCATGGCCATCACTCTTTCCGGGCGGGGCACGCTCCTCGCGGGGCATTACGCTCGGTTCAGAACGAACAGACTCGCTCGCATTACTCCATGTTGGAGAGGCCGTCGTCAACTCGCTCATCGGTTCGGTCGATACGCTTCGAACGTGGACCAAGAGCATTGATTCGACGCTGCGTCCACGTTCGTTTCGCATTGCGAATGCATCGGTCACGGGTGCCGTCCAGCTCCGCCCTGACAGTTTCAGCGTGAACAATGTTGCCGGCATCCTTCGCGGCTCAACATATCCGGACGAGTATGTGGTCATGGGTGCGCACTATGACCACGTGGGTGTTGGCAAGCCGAATGCATCGGGTGACTCGATCTACAACGGCGCTGACGATAACGCGTCTGGCACCACCAGTCTGATGGTTGCCGCAGAGGCACTGGCCCAAAGCAGCACGCGCCCCGAACGCAGCGTTGTCTTTATTGCTTTTGCCGCCGAAGAGAAGGGGCTCCTTGGTTCCAAAGCCTACGTGCGAAGCTCGCCGCTTCCCATCGATAAGTGCGTTGCAATGATCAACACGGACATGATCGGTCGCTCGGTTGACGGTAAACTCTCCATCGGCGGCGCCGAACGCTGTCCGGACCTCGTGTCGATCAATGAAGAAGAGAATCGCAAACTCAAAGCCCCCTTCTCACTTGCCTATGATATCGAGCAGTACTTCTTCCGCAGCGATCAGGCATCATTCGCCATGAAGCGTATCCCGGTGATCTTTTACTTCACCGGCGAGCATAAGGACTATCATAAGGTCACCGACGAGATCCACCTGATCGACTTCTCTTCACTGGCTGAGATCTCTAAACTCTCCACTTCCGTTCTCTGGCGCGCCGCCCATCGCCCACGCACAACCTATGTGCCCGCAGGATTTGAAGAGTAGACGTAGGGGCGAGACGCAGCCTCGACCCTACATCCTGGATTGACACCTCACACCTCACACCTCACACCTCACACCTCAAACCTCACCGCATACTTCGCCATCATATCGAACTCGAGGTTGACGTGTTGGCCGACGTGGGTCTGACGCAGGTTGGTGACGTCGAGAGTGTGGGGGATGATAGCCACTTTCAGTCGGGTGGGTTCGAGGTCGGCCACGGTTAGCGAGATACCATCGATTGTGATGGAGCCGACGGGGATGAGCAGGGGGCGATAGTTGGCGGGGAAGCGCACCCACATTTCCCAGACGGTGCCGTCGTCGACGATCTCATCGACGACGCCTGTAGTGTCGACGTGGCCCTGCACGAGATGGCCGCCAAGGCGATCGCCGAGGCGCATGGCGCGTTCCAGGTTCACAACAGCCCCCTGGTTGAGCGTGCCGATCGTGGTCTTGCTGAGGGTTTCCTGGATCACGTCGGCCGAGAACGTTTGATCGCCAAGATCCACCACGGTCAGGCAGACGCCATTGACGGCGATGCTGTGATCAATGGCGGCGTCTTCCAGGACGCGCTGGGCCGAG
>CANHFG010000076.1 GCA_947459875.1 Ignavibacteria bacterium | reverse complement strand
CGTCAGTGGCGTGCCGATAAGGTCTACGCCGCGCACCAGCTCGTCCGGACGTCCGTCGGCAAAGATCTTGTACACCACCAGCGGTTGCACGTTGAAGGCATTCGGCACGGTGCGGCCGGTGAATGTGAAGCCCCCTTGAATATCCTCGAAGAGCAGTCCGTAGTCCTTGTTCTGACGACGGCATTCGGCGCGCAGGGCGCTGCGCAGGGAGTCGATGGAGACAGTCTTCGTTGCCTCGACGATCAGGTTGGATTGACGTGATACCGTGCGCAGTCCGGGCTGACGCCGACCGTGGCCGTTGGAGGCGGGGAAGTTCTCGATGGGAGCCCGCGACATCAGAAAGCTCTTGAACACACCGCGCTCGACGGCAACAACGCGCTTGCCCGGGATGCCTTCGTCATCGTACTCAAAGGCGCCCACGATGTCCTGACCATCAAGCTCCTTCTTCGTCGGGTCGAACACAACGTTGATGAAATCAGGAAGAATCTTCTTGCCAAGAAAGGTCTTGAAGGTCTGACTGGAGTTGACGTCTTTCTGGCGATGACCCTCGACGCGGTGGCCGAAGATCTCGTGGAAGAAGACCCCTGAGCTGCGCCCCGAGAGAATGGCAGGCCCGGAATATGTTTCCATCAAAGGGGCCGTACGGAGTTTCACGCACAGATCCAGCAGTCTGCGCAGATCCTTCTCCATTTTCTCACGCGACGGCAGCCGATCAGCCGAGTAGGCCGAGTAGCTCTCGTAGAGAGGCAGGCTCATGCCGTCATCGGCCTTGCTCTTGACAATAAGAAACATCTTTACGATCGGCTCGGAGGTCACGATCATCGATCCCTCGGAGTTGACAAAGTACTTCACCAGCAGGTCTGCCTGAAACGACACGCGTCCCATCAGAATGTGCTCACGCCCGGCACAGATCGAGCTCAGGTACCGCACCCGGTCTCGCCACATGGCCGTGTCGAACTGAAAGTCTGCCGGCTCGGCAATCGACACATAGGCCTTTTCCTTCGAAAGGTCGGCCGAGCTGTCCTCCTCGCGCACCTTCACCTGCAGATTCGTCAGCACCTTGCCATAACGTTCGGCGGCCGATCGGTAGGCTTTGTCGGTGGCCGACCAGATGATGCTGCGCAGCGAGCGCTCATCATCGCCTGAAGGCATTTCTACGCCACGCGTGCCCCTTCCCATCTCGAAGGCTACGCCTCGGATGCTGCGCGTGTTATCCAGGGCATGACTTCCCACGCGCAGGTCCACATCAAGGATGCGGCTCTTGCTGGTGGTATTCACGTCAAGGCCGCCCATGGAAGCCGTGATCACGGTGGTATTCACTTCTGCAACGGCATACGACAGGAAGTAGGGGGCGGGTTGCTTGCCGGCCAGACCTGTCATCGTACGGTCGAGCTCGGCTTTCATCGCCCGCAGAACGGCCGGTGGCGGCGCGCTCTGTGCCAGGCCCGTTGAGGCCAGCGTTAGGCAGGCCAGGGCCGACAGAAAGAAGTTGTTCATGTTACTCGGTGGGGGAGGTAAGGACGGATTTTGATAGCACGCGCAGATCAGCATCAAGTTCGTACGTGATCGGCACGCCTGTAGCGATCTCGGTCTTGAGGATCTGTTCCGGCGACAGGTTCTCGATGATCATGATCAGTGAGCGCAGCGAGTTGCCGTGTGCTACTACCAGGACGTTTGTTCCTTGACGCAGGAGCGGAGCAATGTGCTCGTCGAAGTAGGGGGCAACGCGCGCACGAGTGTCGGCAAGAGACTCTCCACCGGGAGGTGGCACGTCGTAGGACCGACGCCAGATGTGGACCTGTTCAGAGCCATACTTCTCGGCAGTCTCGGCCTTGTTGAGTCCCTGAAGCTCACCATAGTGGCGCTCATTGAGAGCCTGGTCGCGATGCGTGGGAAGCCCCGTTCGACCAGCCTCGGTAAGTGCGATCTCAGCTGTGCGCATTGCCCGCGTTAGGACCGACGTGAACAGAACGTCCACCGGAACCTCACGCAGGAGCGTGCCGGCACGCCGTGCTTCGGCTTCGCCCTTGGGGGAAAGGTCAACATCCACCCATCCGGTGAAACGGTTCTCAAGATTCCATTGCGACTCGCCGTGTCGCAGCAATGTTAGTCGTGCCATGGGTTGGTAGTAAGATCAGTGCTTGGGCGAGCAGAGTTCCATGAGAACTCCGCCGGTTGAGGACGGGTGCATAAAGGCGATCAGCATCTCGTGAGCGCCAACCTGCGGCTCGGTGTGAACAAGGCGTACGCCGTCGGCGCCGAGGCGGTCAAGATCGGACTGGATCGCATCCGTGCGGAAGGCCACATGATGAATGCCTTCTCCGCGCTTGGCGATGAACGTGGCAATCGGAGAGGTTTCCGACAGCGCCGCCGTGAGCTCGATGCGCACGCCGTTGAGTTCGAACGAGGCAACGTCCACGCCTTGCGTGGGGACCTGTTCGCGGTGGAAAGACTCAACGCCGAAGATCTTGCTGTACATCTGCATCGAAGCTTCAATGTCGCGCACCGCGATGCCAATATGATCGATCTGTGTGATCATCAGGCGAGCGTCCCGGATGACATGATGTCGGCCGCCCGTTGAAGATCGGCCGGAGTGTTGATGCCGTGCAGTTCTTCCCAGGACGTACCGCACCAGGCGCTGATTGGTTTGCCCTGCGTGCCGAAGATGCCGATGATGTCCGTCAGATAATACTCCTGCTGCGCGTTGCTGTTGCCAACATGCGAGAGCGCATCAAACAGGGCGTGGGCGTTGACCACGTAGATACCCGAGTTGATCTCATCGATGGCACGCTGCTCGTCGCTGGCGTCCTTGTGCTCGATGATTGACTGCAGAGCCCCCTGGCCATCCCGTAGGATTCGTCCGTAGCCCGTCGCATCGGGCACGCGGGCAGAGAGAACCGTTGCGGTGGCTCCCGATGCGCGGTGCTGCTGAACCAGGTGCTGCAGCGTGGAGGTGCGCACCAGTGGCACGTCTCCACTCAGGATCAGCACGTCTCCATCGAAGCCCTCCAAGGCTGTGCGCGTCTGCATCACGGCATGACCCGTGCCAAGCTGCTCGACCTGCTCGGCGCAGACGGCCTGCGGTGCGTAGTCGGAAACGAATTTTCGCACGGCATCGCGCTGGTGACCGATGATGACCACAACGTGGGAGGGGGCCAGTGGTGCTGCCTGATCGAGGACATACCCGAGAAGCGGCTTGTCAAACAGGGGCGTCAGAACCTTCGCCCGCTCGGGGTCGCCCATGCGCTTCCCCTTGCCGGCGGCAAGGATTACCACGGCCAGTGGAACCGGCGGCTGCGACTGGTCGATCACGACAGCGGAGGATAGTGAGTGTAGGCTTCGACGCTGTTGGTTACGCTTACCGGGATGTTGTTCGAATCAACAAGGACCACGGTTGGTTGCCATGTGCGGGCTTCCTGCTCCGGCATCGTGGTATAGCTTATGATGATGACCTCATCGCCCACATGACCCTTTCGGGCCGCTGCGCCGTTGAGGCAGATGTCGCGGCTGCCGCGTGCGCCCGGGATAACGTACGTCTCGAAGCGCTCACCGTTGTTGATGTTCACAACGGACACCTTTTCGTAGGCCAGAAGGTCGGCCTGTTCCATCAGATCCTCGTCGATCGTCAGACTGCCTTCATAGTAAAGGTCTGCCTGCGTGATGCGAGCACGGTGAATCTTCGACTTGAACATGATCCGGTTCATGATGTATCTCCGGGTCCGTAATGGTGTGGTCAGCGATGCGAAAGGACAAAATTACTGGATTCTGCCCTGATTTCGCCCCCACAGACGAACATCAGGCCCCCTTCGTATTTTGCGGGATGAAGATCAGACTGTCAGACATTGCCCATGCCCGCAGTGGCGACAAAGGTGACGCCGCCAATTGTGGTGTGATCGCCTTCAAACCCGAGTGGTATCCGATACTGCGTGATCACCTCACGGCAGAACGCGTCCAGGAGTACTTTGCCGGAATGTGCCATGGGACCGTTGAACGCTACGAAATGCCCAATCTCTGGGCCGTCAACTTCCTGCTCCCCAACATCCTGGGAGGGGGCGGCACGGTCTCTCTTAAGCTTGACGCTCAGGGTAAGACGGTGGCCTCGGCTATGCTAATGATGGAGCTCGAGGTGCCGGACGGAACGTTAGCGTCCGTCTGATGGACCCAGTGGCGTTGCCGTGCCGCAGGTTGCTTCGATCTGTGAAAGGATCGGGCGCATCCATGATTTGACCTCTTCGCCCGACCACTTCCTGTCCCACGTCTGTGTGACGTCGCTGCCGTCAAGTCGTGTTGAAACCGAAAACACGTCAATAAAGGCCGAGTCACCGGTATGCTGAATGCGGAATGTCCGCACCAGCATGGTGTAGCGATACTCAACGTCGGTGATCGTGTCCTGCGCGACAATGACATTGGCATCGGCATCCCGATCGACGACGGCATAGCCATTTTGGCCGAGAACATTTTCGCAGGTGGTCATCCATTTCTTGCTGTCACGCCGGCAAACCAGCGTCATGGTGCGCTTACGATCCATGAAGTGGATCGCGTCACATCCCATGATGACGAACGTTCCTGCCAGCACGGCCAGGGCCGCGATCGTGCGCATTCGTGACATGAAAATGGTCCCCATTGAAAAACAAAACCGCAAATTAGCACCATTAACACGCAACCACACGAAGAGTACACCAAACGAATGAACTCCCATCACGCATCATGGATCGATCAGGCAGCGCAGCTCGACGCGGAAGACGCGCTGGCTTCGTACCGTGAGTACTTTGCCTTCCCGCAGCGCGACCATCGTCCGGTTGCGTACTTCTGCGGCAATTCCCTTGGGCTTCAGCCGGCACGCGCAGAGACGATCGTGCTGGAGGAACTTGAAGACTGGAGACGTTTCGGCGTAGAGGGGCACTTCCAGTCACGACGTCCGTGGTACTCCTACCATCGGTGGTTTGCTGAGCCCCTTGCCCGCCTGGTCGGGGCACTTCCACACGAGGTGGTGGCAATGAACACGCTGACGGTGAACCTCCACCTGATGATGACGTCCTTCTACCGTCCGACACCGGAGCGTCATGCGATCCTCTGCGCAGGGGGCGAGTTCCCCTCAGACCGCTATGCCATTGAGAGTCAGATCCGCCTGCACGGCCTGGATCCGGCAACGTCGATGATCGAGCTCGCTCCGCGTGAGGGGGCTTCAACGCTTACCACCGAGGATATCCTGGAGGCTATTGCCGCACGTGGACAGGAAACGGCGCTGGTGCTCTTCAGTGGCGTCCACTTTTACACGGGACAGCTCTTTGACATCGCCGCCATTACAAAGGCGGCACACGATGCCGGAGCTATGGCCGGGTTCGACCTTGCCCATGCGATCGGCAATGTGGAACTGTCATTACACGACTGGGATGCGGACTTTGCCGTGTGGTGTTCGTACAAGTATCTCAACGGCGGACCCGGCGCGGTGGCCGGCTTGTACGTTCATGAGCGTTATGCCGACCGAGCCGACCTGCCGAGACTTGCCGGATGGTGGGGCAATGACGAGGCCACACGGTTTTCAATGGCCCATTCCTTTGTGCCAACGCACGGTGCTGACGGATGGCAGCTGTCGAACGCACAGGTCCTTCCGCTTGCTGTGCTGATGTCGTCACTCGAGATCTTTGATCGTGCCGGAATGGACCGTATCTCGGCTAAGCGTGACCAGCTGACGGGCTTTCTTGAGCGCCTGCTTCAGGAGGTGATCGCTTCTCGCGATTGGATTCGCATCATCACACCGTCGGATGCTGCACGTCGCGGCGCGCAGCTGAGCGTTCACTTCGACCGACACGGTCGTGAGATATTCGAGCAGCTCATTGCCCAGGGCGTGATCGTCGACTGGCGCACGCCGAGCGTGATCCGCATGGCGCCGGCGCCGCTCTATACGTCCTTTGCCGACGTTGTCCGCCTTGCCACAACCCTCGAAACACTGCTGGCGGCGCACCAATGAGCGAGACATCAACACCATCGACGAGCTATGTTGTGGGACGACGTGCCGTTGCTGAAGCATTTGCTGCCGGTATATCGATCGAGAAGGTCCTCGTGGCATACGGTATTGATGAGGCCACCATGCAGTGGCTTCGTAGCGAAGCACGCAAGCGGGACATTATCTGCTCGACCATGGACCGGCGCAAGTTCAATGACCTCGAGCGCTCGTTGGGTCTGGCCGTGAACGACGCCCAGGGCGTGATCGCCCTCAGGGCGGCGCGCGAGCCCCTTGCCCTGGATGATCTCCTTTCGCAGGCCCGGGCCCATGAAGCCGAGCCGCTGATCGTGGTACTTGATGGTATCACCGACCCGCATAATCTCGGAGCGATTGCGCGCAGTGCTCAAGGGGCAGGCGTGTTTGGGATGATCCTTCCAACGAAGTTCAGCGCGCCTATCACGCCAACGGCCATCAAGGCCTCGGCCGGTGCGCTTGAAACGCTTCCCGTTGCCAAGGTGGCGCGTGTTTCCGAAACTCTCAAACATTGCAAGGCCAATGGCTGGCGCGTTGTGGGCACGGCGCTGCCGGCCACGAGCGAGTACTCCGATGATGTGTATGGTGGCCCCACGCTCATCGTGATCGGTAGCGAAGGCGAGGGTCTGCACCCCAGTGTGCGCGCCTTGTGTGACGTCGTGGTGCAGATCCCGATGTATGGTGCGTTGTCATCGCTGAATGCGTCTGTAGCCGCAGCGCTTGTCATGTTCGAAGCTCGCAAACACCGACGTCAGCGTCAGTAAGCCGCAACGGCTATTTTTGTCCTTCTCATTTACTATTCCTGCAGGACTATCGACGATGTCGAATCACCAGCGCAATGAACAGGAGCTTATCCGCATCGACAAGTTGCGAGAGCTTCGTGAGCTAGGTATCAATCCGTACCCCGAGTCGTTCGATAAAACTCACACGACGGCAGAGATCCTCGCCGGCTTTGTCGATGAGGCCCCAGAGCCCCTTTCCAACGTTCGCGTGGCCGGCCGCATCATGTCGATGCGTAAGATGGGGAAGGCCTCGTTCTGCCACATTCAGGACATGCACGGGCGCTTGCAGATCTACCTCAAGCAGGATGATCTTGGCTCCACGTACGAGAATCTTCGCCTGTTTGACATTGGCGATATCATCGGCATCGAGGGCTTCGTTTTCCGCACGCGCATGGGCGAGGTCAGCGTGCATGCCAAGACCGTAACGATGCTTACGAAAAGCATCACGCCTATCCCGGTTGGCAAGGAAGAGGTACACGAGGATGGTTCCGTTACGCGTTACGATGCGATCGCCGATAAGGAGCAGCGTTACCGTAAGCGCTATCTGGATCTGATCGCCAATCATGACATCAAGGACACGTTCATTAAGCGCTCGCTTATCATCCGAGCCATGCGCCGGTTCTTTGACGACCGCGGCTACCTAGAGGTGGAGACGCCCATCCTGCAGCCCATCTACGGTGGTGCTACGGCACGTCCGTTTGTGACGCATCATAACGCATTGGACATACCGCTTTACCTGCGCATTGCCGATGAGCTCTACCTCAAGCGCCTGATCGTAGGGGGCTTTGAAGGTGTTTATGAGATCTCGAAGAACTTCCGTAACGAGGGGATGGACAAGACCCACAACCCCGAGTTCACGGCCATGGAGATCTATGTGGCATACAAGGACTACTGGTGGATGATGGACATGACCGAGGAGCTTCTGAGCACCATCGTGAGCGAATCCTGCGGAAGTACAACGGTCGAGTTCCAGGGCACGACTTTGAGCTTTGCTCGCCCCTTTCATAGGGCGAAGATGTTCGATCTCTTTGCCGAGCATACGGGCATGAATCTGCGCGGTCTTTCTCGCGAGGAGCTGCTGGCTGCAGCTCGGTCGCTGGAGGTTGACGTCGACCCTAAGTCGAGCGCCATGAAGATCCTCGATGAGATCTTCAGCGTCAAGGTACAGCCACATCTTATCCAGCCAACGTTCGTCATCGACTACCCGGTTGAGATGTCGCCCCTTGCCAAGGCGCACCGCACTGAAAAGGGGCTCGTGGAGCGTTTCGAGCTCTTCGTTATGGGCAAAGAAGTAGCCAATGCTTTCTCCGAGCTCAACGATCCGCTCGATCAGCGAGACCGCCTCGAAGACCAGTCGCGCATCCGCGCCGCAGGGGACGACGAGGCCATGGTTGTCGACGAAGACTTCCTCAATGCCATTGATGTTGGTCTGCCGCCAACGGCTGGCATGGGCATGGGCATTGACCGTTTGGTGATGCTGTTGACGAACAATGACTCCATCCGCGACGTGCTCTTCTTCCCGCAGATGCGGCCTGAGAAGACCGACACGACGGACTCGCAGGATTAGGCCGTGGGATATCAACGGTTCGATCAGGCCTCTGCCGGGGGTGTACGCCACTGGCAGCCGCCTACGGTCAAAGAGATCATCGTCCACATCGGACTGATCACGCTCACGCTCGCAACGTGCACCATGGCCGGAACGGCATGGGCGATGAAGAACCCGTTGGAGATCGCCAACTGGTCGGCCGGTCTTTCCTATGCCATCCTGGCGATGTCGTTTCTGCTGGCGCACGAATACGGACACTACATCGCCGCCATGCGTCATGGAATCTCGTCGTCGCTGCCATACCTCATTCCTGTGCCGCCAACGCTGATGCCCTTTGGAACATTTGGCGCGGTGATCCGAACTCGTTCGCCGATGATGACGCGCAATGAGCTTTTCGATGTGGGTGTGGCCGGACCTTTGGCGGGCTTCGCCGCCTGCTTGATCATCCTTGTAACAGGGTTTATGACCCTGCCGTCGCAGGATTATCTGATGTCGATCCATCCCGAGTATGCCGTAACGGGCATACCTACGAGTGGACTGACATTCGACAATACCCTGCTGTTCGAGCTGCTTCGATGGCTCTTTGCCGACAGGGCCTTTGTGCCGCCGATGAACGAGATTTACCACTACCCGTTTCTCTGCGTCGGCTGGTTCGGGTTGTTCGTGACGTCGCTCAACATGCTCCCGTTCGGTCAACTTGACGGCGGACATGTGCTCTACGCCCTCATCGGGAAGCGTCAGCATGTGATCGCACGGTTTCTCTGGTGGACGATGTTTGCCCTGGCCGTTCTGTGGCTGATCGGCCTTGTTCACACCACCCTTGCGTCGGTATCCGATGCCGACGCCTCACCATGGATGCTGTGGCTGAAGCATTCCATAGATCCATCGATCGGATCGGCCGTTGAGCGCATTCCGTGGCTCTTTCAGCTTGGTGACGTGTGGGTCTTCTGGCTGGTGATGATCCGTTTTGTTATCAAGATCGACCATCCCGATGTGCCGTCCGATGAGCCCCTTAGCAGGGGGCGCATCATTCTTGGATGGACGGCGATGGTTGTTCTCCTTCTGTGCTTTGCGCCACGAGCCGTGTATATAGCTCCATGACCGAACGGCAGCATAGTGTTCTGGCGATGATCCTGGTGATCATGGGTCTCTACATCATGCGCATCAGCGCCGTAGAGATACAACCACTCGTAGAGGGTGATATCGCGCTCAGGGCCGAGGCGATCGTTACCAGTGGTGCATGGATGGACCCATCGGAGTTTGCCGTAGGTGGCCTGTCGTCGGTAGTGAGTCCGCCACTGCCATCGTGGCTGGCAACCCTGGGTATGCTGATCCTCGGGCCGTCCGAGATCGGTCTTCGCCTGCTGTCATTGATCGCACTGCTTGCGTTGCTCGGACTGACCTATCTGGTCTCCGGTCGCGTGCTGGCGCATCGGTACGCGATGATCGCAACGGCCACTGTGGGTCTGAGCATACCGATGATCACGCTCGGCCGGCAGATCTCGCCGGAGATCATCGCTACGGCAATGCTGATGCTCGGATGGTGGAGCACGTTGCGTATCGCCGCCGCTCCTGACGCACGCACGCGCATGCTCTTTGCCCTCGTCTATGCCGCAGCGCTTGCCGCCGTGATGCTCAGCGTGATGCTTCTGACGGTGATCGCTCTCGGCCTGCTTGTTCCGGTGCTGATGCGGCGGACGACGCTTACCAGCGGCGTGTTCGGGCTGCTGCTGGGTCTTGGGCTGGGTCTGCCCTGGTACGGCATCATGTATGCGCATCACGGTAGCGACTTTATCCTGGCTCAATCGATCGCCGGTACGGCTGCGACTCTTCGGCAAGGGGGCTCATCGGGTGGCCCACTTGATATCGTGCTGGTGCTGATCGCCGCAAGCCCGCTGCTTGTTTCGTCATTGGTATGGGTGCTGACGTCGCTGCGCTCGCGAGAACTCTTGCCGGATCGCTCCGACGCGGTGCGGATGACGGCGGGATTATGGTTCGTGGTGACGATGATGCTAGGGGCCATCGGAAATCAGTCGGCCACGTCGGCGATCATCGCCGTCCTGCCGGTTGCTTCGATCCTGAGCCTTTCGGCCTTGCAGGATTCCATGCAGCGCTCCGCTCCCGGCCTCATGCTCATGCACCTTGGCTGCATCGTCATAGCGACCTTCCCAACGCTCTTGGTTCACCTTCGTGCGGTCAGCAGCGTGATGACGGTGGCATCGCTGGTTGCCGTAATGATAGCCGTTCTTCTGCTGATCGCCGTAACGCTTGGCAAGACCCGACGCGGCCGGCTGGCCGTAAGGGCTACACGTCCGGTGATCTACGCCGCGCTGGGTGCAACGGCCATCGCAGCCGCCATGACCATACTGGCCGGAAACCCGTCGGCGATCAGCGGTGGACGCAGGGTTGCACTTCGCCTGCTGGAGGACACCGCCTATGCGCGGTCGTTTGTGTACCTGCATCACGGCACCGCGGCCGGCACGAGCGTGAACGCACAGCTCACTTGGTACACTCGCGGATGGATGTCACATCGCAATCCGCGGTATGACTTCACGTCGCTTGTAATGCCCCCTGCCAACGTCGACGAAGCGGTCGTGCTCGCCGGTATCGGCGCCCCGTGGATTGTCTACTTTCACGCCGGCCTGCCAAAAGACCAGATCGACCGCGTTGAAGAACTTCTCGATAACAACTACGTTGTCGATGAAGACACAAAGCACTACCTGTTGTTTGAACGAAGACTCAGAGTGACAAGTGACGAGTGACAAGTGACGAGTGACAAGTGACGAGTGACAAGTGACGAGTGACAAGTGACGAGTGACAAGTGACGAGTGACAAGTGACGAGTGACAAGTGACGAGTGACAAGTGACGAGTGACAAGTG
>CANHFG010000075.1 GCA_947459875.1 Ignavibacteria bacterium | reverse complement strand
GTGCTGCACATTCCGCTGTTTGTTCTTGTCTTCAGCTATCTCGACAACGTTGAGTTCCGGAAGGGATTCGACGTGTTTCTGATCGTCCATTTGGGTCTGCACCTGCTGTACCTTCGTCATCCGAAGAATGAGTTCAGGGACTGGCTCTCGTGGTCGATCATATCCGGTGCTGCAATGTTCGGAGCGGCAGACTACGTATCGCTGATGTGAGCAGGACTTGATATTGGAATCTTCTACGGAATGGGATGATGCAGCGACTTATTGACGAGATCAAATCTATCGTGGATGTCTCCGACACTGAGGTGGCAGCGTTCACAGATTCGATGGAAACGGTGATCGTTCCCAAGGGTGACTACTTTCTGAAGGAGGGTCAGGTAAGCCGCCGTATGGGTTACATTGGAAGGGGGCTGATGATGCACTATCAGATACACGACGGGAACGAGTGCCCAACAGGTTTCACCAAGGAGTATGAGTGGGTGGCATACCTGAAGAGTTTCACGACGGGCAGCCCGTCTGACACGTCGATACGAGCGCTGGAGGACACGGAGTTGCTTGTCTTGACAAGCGAAACGATGGCGAGGGTGTTCGAGCTTCAGCCGAAGTTCATGGCCGTCAGAAGCTTCTATACGGAGCAGTTCCTTGTGAGAACCGTCGAGTATCTCTCAGACCTCGCCAACATGAAGGCGCGAGATCGATATCATAAGTTCGTCGAGCAGAATCCTGATTTGCTGAATCGTATACCACAGTACCTGATCGCGGCGTACCTGGGAATGAAGCCGCAGTCATTAAGCCGACTGCGCAGCCCAAAACGTTAATTCCAATACACGGGCGGACCGTTCCATTTCTTACCATTTGTGAATCATTCCTGCTTTCAGCCCTACGATATTTGCTCGAGCGTTATCAACGAACAAAAAGGGTGAAACATGATTCGTCAAACACGGACTTCATTCAGTACTATGATCATCGTTGGGATGATTCTGCTTTCTCTGGCAATGCGTGCTCAGGATTGGACGGAAGATCGAAAGATCAATGTTGTCTTCGGACTTACCCAGCCGGTGTTCGCGAAGGGTTTCAACATCGAAGGCAACTATATTCACGATCAGTTCATATTCGGATACTCCCATGGTGTATCTCTTGATCTATCGGGCCCCACCACGACGGAGGCATTGAGGAATCAGGGCGTAGCGGTTCACATGCCATACACGACTGGGTTCGGAATTGGATACCGGCTTGCCGAGTGGATCAATGTGCGAGTCGAGCCCAAGTGGCATCGATTTGAGTTCTATTACGACGGAGACGAGCAAACGAGCAGCAGCCAGATTGCTTCATACAATACCTTTACGCTTGGCCTTGGATTGTACGGTCACTATCAGCCCTTTAAGGACGCAACGTCATTCTTGAAAGGCATCATGATCGCTCCGAGCGTACGATTCTGGCCGACCATATCGTCAACGCTTGAAGGTGATCGGTTCACGTATCTCAACAGGAATACAGGCACGAATGAAGAGTTGTCAACGTTGGACCCGGGATTTGGCTTCACTCCTGTCATCATCAATGTGAGTGTCGGCTATTGCTTCGATCTCTGATGAGGGGGCGGAATCACTTCAGCATCGCCAGCTGATCCTCTGTTAGCTTGGCTTCACCTGCATCCGCGGACTTTGGCAGCGCTTTGATAGCAAGCAGGCGGTCACGTTCGCAGTCTTGATCGCGCCCTTCGAGCTTGGCCAGAGCAGCCTGCGCGAGAAGTCTTCGGGACTCCTCAACGATGCCACCCTTGGCATTGTCCAAATGTCGGCGAACAGCGTCGGCATCTCCGGCTAACCATGCACAGACAGCAAGCTCAACATGGACTGGCTGTTTGAACCCCGATGAGAATTGGTCGATGTCGTTCTCCAGCTGCGACCGGTAGAGCGCAACTTCTTCCTGATGATCGAGATCCATTGCCCGGGAAAGGAGATACAACGCGACGCTGGCATACCGCTTCGGGTCCTCCGAATAGAGCGCCGACAACTGATCGATCGCCGCAGAGTCCCAGTCGCGCGGACGAACGCCATTGAGCGTCTGCGAGAAGATCTGCATGATCACGCTTCGTTCAAGCGCAGCATTGCCACCTCGCAGCAGTTCAATGATCTGCATACCATCACTCATGAAGCCACCCGTTCGATTTGGGATGAGAGTGACCAACGAGATCCCGAACGACAGGACAGCAGTGTACATGCTGTACACCGTCAGGCGTCCGTCTGCCAGCGATGCCAGTACGACCCCAAACACCGCAAGCAGAAGGCTCGTGATCGGCCCACCGGCGGTCATCACCAGCAACTGTCGACGAAGTGCATCTCCCTTCTTTGTCGGCGCGGTAGCAGCCAGGCCACCCATGAATTCAACGCGGGTGTTCCAGTTGAATTGAGTACCGGAGGCCGACGCATGCCACCCGAACGGTCCAACGATCAGCATCAGGAAACGCATGCCCTGCGACATTCCCGCCAGAACATGTCCGACTTCGTGTATTCCAAGGACAAGCATGCTTAGCGCGGGTAGCGCAAACAGGTCCCACGCCGTCAGGATCTTCTTGGCCTCATTGAGTTTCTGCAGCAGGTGCGACCCCGACAGCATGAACCAATCAATATGGCCCGCCACTGCTACGATCAAAACTCCGACACTGACACCGGTGAGTACACCGAGGAGCATGCGGATGAGGGGAGAGCGCGCTGAAGGGTTAGTGTTAGTGTCCATCTTGGTGCAGAACCTCGTGTTAGGGGTACTGCGAAGATCAGGACGAAGAGGACTAAAACACAAGTCCGAGCTGGACTCCAAAGTTGCTGTTCTGAAACGTCACATCACCGATGCCCTGAACTTCACCTCGGCGTGAGGCCCAATCGTATTCGACTGTCGCAACCAGTGCGTAACGATTCGACAGCTGATACTGATACCCAAGTCCGAGAGTCAATGCACTGCCAATAGCAAACTGGTGATCAAACTCCTTTACCTCGGTCCGGCGGTACTTCTGTGTGAACTGTGTCGTGAAGAAGTAGTCGCCCTGAAGGTACAGACCATCGCTGCCCGTGGCCGAAAACGGAAAGTACTTCGTCGAGATGCCCGCACCCCAGAAGTTGAAGAACATCTCCTGGTTGTTGTCACCATTTGACGGCATCGCTCCGTGGGCTTTGAACTTCAAACCGAAATGAAAATGGTCGATTGGGTCGAACTTTCGATAAGCCGCAATAGATGAGAGTATTCCGCCACTGGTGCTGAAGTTCCCGGCCTCATATCGATCGCTCAGTCCATCGCCAAACTGGGTCACTCCGTATCCCACTTTCAATTCGCCGTACGTGAAACCATTGCCGGAGCCTTCGGCAGTTGATGTGGTGCTGCTCTGGCCAAAGGCACAGACTGCAGCCATTAGAGCTGAAGAAACCAGCAGAAGAAGAAAGCGTCCCATCGTATGCTCCATCATGAATGTAGGTGATGGCGCAAAAGTGGATGAAACCACCGCCATACTGATTGATGTCGGTTAAGAACGACTCACGCCGGCTTTGTCTGTACTTCTTCGATATGGAGTTACTGCCACCGATATCATACGCATGACGCATTCGTAGTTTTGAGGATGAACTCATCCGAACAAATTGCCAGAGATCATGCGCTCGTTCGGGCCGTGCACGACGCCTTCATGCCGGTTGATGATAAGACGTTTCAGGCGATCGTCGATCACGTTACGTATATCGAAGTTGCCAAGGGGCAGGAGTTCATTTCGCAGGGCGGCCTCAACGACCGATTAGGTGTGATGGTCGATGGACTGATGCGAGGCGTCGAGCTCATCGACGGTGATGACCATACACAGATGTTCTTTGATAGTCCCTGCTTTGTGACCGAATACGTCGGTTTTCTCCAAAGGAAGCCGGCAAGCTTTAGCATTGTAGCTCTCGAAGACTGCCGGCTGTATGTTCTGACATATGACGATCTGCAGAAGTTGTACTCCATGTCGAAGACCGGAGAACGTCTCGGACGTATGATCGCCGAGGGCGTTATTGCAACGGTGGTTGAGGAAGTACGTTCTTTCCGTTTTGACTCAGCCACGGAACGCTATGAAAAACTTGTAGCGACGTTCCCCCGACTTATTCAGCGTGTTCCGCAGTACATGGTCGCGTCATACTTAGGCGTAACACCCGAGTCACTCTCTCGTATTCGTGCCAAGCTTTCCAGAAGCTAGGTGCACGAGCAGTCACAAGATCGCTGATTGATGTATGGTAAGAAGTGCGAGCATTGACCTAGGTCAATGATGTAGACAGATCCTTCGTGTCAAATTGCGCCCGCAATTCACAAGAGCATCACGTCTACTGTCGATTACTCATGCACATGCTGAATACTGGTGGGCGCAACGCTGTCCGCTACATGTTAATCTTCGCTCTGACGGCATGTGTGCTTACGGCTGGCCCTGCCTCTAATGACCGGAGAGCTAATCCAACGCGTGGAACGATATCGGGGTTTGTCGAAGCATCGGTAACGAAGGAGCCACTCATTGGTGCCACGATATCAGTGAAGGGCCTGAAGGCAGGTGCCTACACAAACAAGAGCGGATACTTTTCCATATCGAACGTTCCTGCCGGTGAACAGACAGTTGTTGTGTCCTATGTCGGATACCTGCGCAAAGAGATATCGGTGAACGTTCCTCGCGGCGGTGGAGCAAAGCTGCGTGTTGCATTGATGCCCGATACAACTCGTGGGCGTGAGCTCACCGTTACGGCAGAACGTGATGAAGACAAGCGGCAGATATCGATCTCTCGCGTCAATATTCCCATCGAACAACTCAGTCAGCTGCGCATTGGCGGTGAGGCGGACATCTTCCGGGCGCTTCAGATGCTACCTGGAGTGCTGACGTCGTCGCAGATCTCGAGTGGACTGTTTATTCGAGGGGGCTCACCAGATCAGAATCTTGTCCTTCTCGATGGGATGACGATCTATAATCCCACACACCTGTTCGGTTTCATATCCGCATTTAACAGCGATGCCATCAAGGATGTCGATCTAATCAAAGGGGGCTTCCCAGCTGAATTCGGCGGTCGGATGAGCGCAGTTCTGAACATTACCCAGAAAGATGGCAATCGTGATCATGTCGAAGGCCTTCTGGGCCTCGGGCTGATCTCCTCTCGAGCATCCATTCAGGGGCCGCTTGGCAATGGTTCATTCTTCATCGGTGGACGTCGCACGTATCTCGAACTGATCCTCGGACTGATTCCTGAAGATCCGGATGTTCCGTTCCCATCCTTCAACTTTTACGACCTAAATGCCAAGATCACACAGAATCTTGGTGAGGATGATAAGCTCTCGATCAGCGGATTTCTGACGCGGGATAATCTTGGGTTCTCGCAAACAGGGCTTGATTTTGGCGTTCGCATCGGTAACAGGGCAACATCGGCGCGATGGTCGCACATCTTTGATCCGACGGTGTTCAGCGTTGTCACGGTGAGCGCAAACCGCTACGACAACGGTTTCGATGGGAACACGGCAGGTAGGGCCTTTACCGTTGACAACACGATCATCGACTATACTGCCAAAATTGAGCTCGAATGGTTCGCCGACGAGACGTTCAGCGTCAAGGGAGGGTATGAGGGTAACATCTTCAACTTTAGCTACCTGCAGTCGTTCGAACAGTCAGCGCAGAATAACACCATCATTCGTGATACAACCGGCCTGACATTATGGGATAACACACATAGTACCTTCACACAGCTGGCATGGAATCCGACGGATGCAATGACACTGCAAGCAGGGATGCGTGCTAGCTACTGGAATTCCAGTGAGCGGCTGCTCTTCGACCCGCGGCTGGCCGTGCGCTATCAGGTCAACGACGATGTTGCGCTGAAGGCAGCCTGGGGCATCTATCACCAGTATCTGCGCCTTGCCTCAGCCCCTGACTTCAGCTTCTTTGATACGTGGCTGCCGTCAGACCAATCCGTGCCCGCGGGACGGGCCGATCATTATGTTCTTTCCATGGAGTCGAAGCCCTTCGATGGATACGATCTGAATGTTGATGTCTACTACAAGAACCTGGCTAACATCAATGAACTTCGTGACGCCGATGGTGCACGTCAGGTTCAGGTTGCTGATATCTTTTACGTCGGTAACGGCTTTGCCTATGGAGCGGAGTTCTTTGTCCAGAAGAGAGCTGGTCGCCTTACGGGTTGGATCGGCTACGCAATTGGGGTCGTGAACTCACAGTTCGACAGTGTCAACCGCGGCAACTGGTTCCGTCCCAAGTTCGATCGACTTCATGATCTAAAGATCACCGCATTGTACCGGCTGTCAGACCAGTGGGAGATCGGGTCATCGTTCATGTTTCAGTCCGGTCAGTCATACACTGGCGCTACCTCCACCCTCGGAGGCCGCGCACCGGGCTGGGAGGGCGGCGTGGTCATGGTCAACCCCTCACAGCGATGGGGACTTCGGCTTCCAAACTCCCATCAGCTGAACCTGAACGTCAACTACAATACCACCCTTGCAGGGTTACCATGTAGAGTCTTTCTCGACATCTATAATGTGTACTCGCGAAGAGACATCTGGTTCCGCTCGTTCCTCACAACCGAGGGTATCCCAACAGTGCGTGATGTTCGATTACTTCCAATCCTGCCATCTATATCGATGGAGCTGAAATTCTGATGAAAACGATGTTCCATTCAATGACTGCCATCTGTGCGATGGTGATGCTGCTGTTCACATCGGGTTGCGAAGATCCGGTTCCAACCGATTACAAGGAGGAGATCCTGCTCGAGGGTCTTCTGATTGTGGGAGAGCCCCTTGAGAATGTCCGCATTCTGCGAACACTGCCGGTGACCGATACCTTCTCCTTTGAGCGTGCATCGATTCCAGATGCCACGATCATTGTCCGCGCTGATGGTGTTGATGTTCCGATGGAATTCGTTGCCGACCCGCGCGGTGGAACATATCGTGCAATGGACACCGCCTATCGTGTGAAGCCAAATGTCGTCTACAGTGTTACGGTTAATGCCCGTGGCGCGGAGTTGAGCGCCTCCACGCGTACCCCCGCCCCGTTTGAGTATACTGCTCCTCCGCGCCCGTGGCTGCGTTATCCGAGTCCTGACTCATTGCTGGTATCGGTCGATGATTCACTGCTTATCTCATGGACCGGAGTCCAGGGAACAGATCTTTACATCATCAGTATAACATGCCTTGATACACTTGGATACGGTCAGTATCTGCAACCGCCTACGTCAGAAGCAAACAGCCGCACCATCAGGCCGAATCCGGACTTCTTTGACCAGTCAGGCACACTGCTTGCCAATGAACGCACAACGCTCGGTGTAACGCGATTCACAACGACACAGACGGTCTGGGGTGTGTTCCGATGGTACGGACCGCACGAGATACGCATCTATGCGCCCGATCGAGCATTCCTCGAATGGATCGACCTCGTCGGAAGTGGCCGACGCAGCTCCTACGATTACCAGCAGAGTAATGTCAAAGGTGGTCTTGGTGCATGGGGCTCTGCATCAATGGTCAAACAGAAAACGTTCTTGATGAAGAATCCGGGCTGATAATCCAGATCGTGAAGAATCATTCGGCACTGCAGATCGCGCCTTTCGGGAAGCAGTTACGCAGGACGTGGATGATGATTGTCGCGCATGTATTTCTGATCATACTGCTGATATGTCCGGCATTGCTCAGCGGACAGGCCCTGCAAGGCGATGGCGTTTACGTCAATGCCGGCATCGGTGCATCGCGTTCAGATGACGGACTGACATTTCTTGCAGCCAGCAAGGTCATGCAGTGGGCGCCGATGCTGAGCTTGGGACTCGGATTGAGGATCAATGACTATCTGGGCATTGAGGCCCATTCGGCCATTATGCTATCGGACCTTGCGGCTCATGGCACCGTGCTCTCGACCAATGAACAAGCCATTGTGACCGCCGGACATCAGAGCTTCGTGATCAGCCCGAAACTGTATCTACCACTAACGGTCAACTCGGAGCTGTTTCTGAGAGTCGGTGCGGGCTTCATGCTATCGCAGAGTACTGTCCGCGTTGGATCCAACAGTCCAACGCCTATCACAACATCGAACATGGGATATATGGTAACGATTGGACATGCCAGGCGGATCGTCGGTCGGTATGTTGCTACGCTGCAATACGATTTCAGCAACACGTACGGTGCAGCAGGTGTGTGGAGGGGTAATGTCGGCCTCGTCAGTATAGGAATCCTTTACTGTCTCGATGAGCCCTGATCACAACTCTCTCTGCGACCACCCTCTGTGTGCAAGGGGTTTTGTTAACGTAGGTCAATGCAGTACCAAGCTCTGAGAACGAGTTTTGAAGAAACACATCAACACAAGGAGTACTGCTATGATGAAGTCATTGCTTGCCATCGGCATGGTCGCCCTCTTGTCCATGCCTGCGCTTTCTCAAACCGGACCGGTGAGAAGTTCCTACGCGGTCGAGACAGATATTCTCTGGCCCTTCTTTCCGGGGCTGACACGTACGCAAATGTCCGTGACACTCTGGCAGAACGGAGATCTGCGCGGCGATCTTCTTGTGGGAGTTAACGTTTTGTTCCCGAACGATCGTGAAACTGAAGGTCGATTCGCCGACTACAGCATTGTGACCGGCTACCGGCAGTACCTATGGAAGGGGCTTCATGTTGAGTACTCGCAAACAACCGGCCTCGGAGTGCTGGAAAATCATGTGAGTACCGGCAAGACCTACGAAAGCTTCGATTGGGCTGCAACCGGTTACATCGGATACAAGTTTGAGTTTGCCGACGATAAGTTCTACATCATGCCTCAGTTTGGTGTCGAGCGAGTACTCTACAAGTCGAACCCGTGGCCGATCTTTGAGGACAAAACCCTCACGAAAGAAGTGGGCGAGCAAGCGTTCATCCTCGGATCATTGCGTTTCGGGTACAATTTCTAGGGCCTGCTAGCGAGCAGTAGAATGCTTCCCCGGGGGGGGGGGGCGCGTTAGAGCGGATCATGGACGAGGCGGTTGTTGATCTTTGGTAAGAAAAATGACGTCTTAACAAACGTCAATCAGTAGATGGTCAGTAGAAGCGAGATTGCGCTACGAAGACACTCATTGCCAATCAACCACTGGACCACCGTTAATGAATCTGCTCGGGAAGTTGAACCCCATATCCACGGCACTCGTGATTGCGATGCTGTACTGTTTCATGACGTCGCACGCTGTTGCACAGCCCGATACGCTCCGTCAGACCGTGCGTGGCACGGTCAGCGATGATGTTACATCAGCCCCCTTACCGGGCATCACGGTCAGGGTGGTCGGATCTGACTCCATAACGCGTGGGGCGTATACTGACGGGAAGGGACGTTTCAGGGTACAGAAGCTCCCTGTCGGACGCTACGTGATCACGGCACAGGGTGTAGGACGCGAGCCGGTACGGATCGATAACGTGCTGGTTTCGGCCGGAAAAGAAACCGTCTTGAACATCGTGATGAGCGAGACATTCATCGCAGCAAATGAGGTCACCGTCATGTCGAGTCGGGATGAAGACGTCATGATCACGAACTCGGACATGGCTGTTGTCTCAGCCCGGGCATTCAACGTTGAAGACACGAAACGATATGCCGGCGCGCTCGGTGATCCCTCCCGTATGGCGGCGAACTTCGCCGGCGTAGTGGGTGCAAATGACTCACGCAACGACATCGTTGTGCGTGGTAACTCTCCGGCCGGTATGCTCTGGCAAGTGGAAGGGATGAACATCCCCAATCCAAACCACTTCGGTGCAACGGGCACCACCGGTGGCCCGGTGAGTATGCTCAACTTCAACGTCCTCGGAAAGAGTGACTTCTTTACGAGCGCGTTTCCGGCCAACTATGGCAATGCGATCTCGGGTGCCTTCGATCTTCGCATGCGTGACGGTAATAACGAGAAGTGGGAATACACGGCGATGATGGGCTTCAACGGCCTCGAGGCCGGCATCGAGGGTCCACTCGGCGCAGGGGGCTCGTTCGTGTTGAACTATCGGTATTCAACGCTCGCGCTGTTCAGCCTCATCGGTGTCGATGCCGGCACCGGTGGCGCTGTGCCGAAGTACGAAGACATCAACGCTCGTATTGTGCTGCCACTGAGTGATCAGGCCAAGCTGACATGGTTTGCCACTGCCGGACGCAGCAATATTGACTTCTTTGCCAGGGATATTGACACGACGAAGCAGAACTTCTATGGAGATCCGAATCAGGATCTGCTCGTGAACTACGGAACGTTCTGGAGCGGACTGCGCTATGATCAGGTTCTTGGAGAGTCAACTGCGGCCTCGCTGACTCTCGGTGCCAGCGGCACAAGAGAAGGTGTCACGATCGATACGCTCAGCTGGGTGTCGCGCATTCCCTCGAGAAACACCGATGTTGCCGCCAGCACAGTCACATTCTCGACTGTGGGCCAGATACGTCACAAATTCTCCTCGGCAACAACATTGATCAGTGGCTTCCTGGTGGACGTGCAGAATCATGACATCTCGGTGCGGAACTTCATCGGAACTCCACGGGAGCAGGACCGACGTCAGTTCGATAGCACGGCTCTGCTGTCTCAAGCGTATGTGTCGCTGCGTCATCGCTTCACCGATCAGCTGAGCTCCACCGTTGGTCTCCATGCCCAGCATTACACTCTTGGCGATGCCTTTGCCATCGGCCCTCGTCTTGGCTTGCAGTACAATCTGACCGATGAGCTGTCTCTGACTGCCGGATATGGTCTGCATGCACAGACGCAGCCCGTTACTACCTACAGCCTGCTTACAATCGAGAATGGGGCTCCTGTTGCCACGAACGGAAATCTCGGATTTACCAAGGCCCATCACATCGTGACCGGTATCGACTGGATTCCCACAAGTAATCTGCGATTTAAGCTCGAAGGATACGAGCAGCGAATCTTTGATGTGCCGGTAACACTCGCCCCTTCCTCCTATAGCGGACTCAATGGTGGTAATAACTTTGCACCGGATAATCAGGACAGTCTTGTAAACTCCGGTACGGGACGCAATGTTGGCGTGGAATTCACCGGAGAACGATTCTTCTCGGACGGTTGGTATGCCCTTGCAACCGTGTCGGTATTCGACTCGAAGTACAAGGGAAGTGATGGCATCGAACGAAACACGGCGTTCAATACCGGCTATGCCGCGAATGTGCTCTTTGGAAAGGAATGGCAGCTCGGGTCGACGTTTACCTTCATCTCGAGTATCCGTGTGAGCGTCCTCGGAGGCCGGTTCCTGACCCCGCT
>CANHFG010000074.1 GCA_947459875.1 Ignavibacteria bacterium | reverse complement strand
TTGCGCTTCACAACCAGGTCACGGTCAGGCGTCCACGATACGAACCTGAACGGCCCCGATCCGACGGGATGCTGAAAGAAGTCCTTGCCGTAATACTCCACGGCCTCGCGCGGAACGATGCCCATGGATGTCTGCGTCACGGTGTACTCGAAAGGGGCGAAGGGCTTCTCGAGACGAATGATGAATGTTGTGTCGTCAGGGGCTTCAAAGCCCCGCACGCTGCGCACACGTGGCGCTGCTGCGCTGCGCAACGCTTCCTGCGTGGCGCGGTAGTACTCACTGGCTCCTACCACCTTGTCACGGAAGTACGCGTCGCTGCGTGTGCCGGCGCGCACGTCGCAGATGCGCGTGAAGCTGTACAGCACGTCGCGCGCGGTGACTGCTCGCCCCTTGCCACCGGGAAAACACGGGTCATCGTGAAACACGGCGTCGGAGCGCAAAATGTAGGTGTACATCAGACCATCGTCGGAGACAGACCAGCGTCTGGCCAATCCCGGCACCATGTTCAGGTTCGCATCGAAATGCACGAGCTGATCGAAGATGTTGATCGACACGTGCGATGACGTGATGTCGTTGATCTGCGCCGGATCCAGCGTGCGGATCTCACCCGTCTCGTTCTGACGATAAACACCGCCATAGAAGAGTCCGCCCCGTGCAGCACGCAGCGTCCCTTCGGGCTCACCAGGTTTCGTGCAGCCAATGACTCCGAGAAGGAGCACCACGACGAGCAGTGGCAAGGGGCGCGCAGAACCCTGCAGCATAAACAACTCAGCGGATCGGTGTGACGAGTTCGATCTGAACCGTGCGCGAATACGAACGCCCCTCGGGAGTTTCGTTCTCGTAGATCAGCCGGTCTGAACCGACCGGCTCGAGCGTCACACGATCGTCCGACAGCCCAAGAACCTTCTGCACCTCGAGGCAGCGCTTGCGCGCAAGGTTGCGGTTGTACTCCGGGTTGCCCGACCTATCGGCATAACCCACGATGCGAACGCGCGACTCAGGCTGAATGCGCGCCTTGACGCGGTCCATCGTCCGCTGATTGGCCGGATTGAGCTGTGCACTGTTGAAGTCGAACACGATCAGCGAATAGCGCTCAACCAGCTTGCCTTCTTCCTGACGTGCCCGCATCGTCTGCAGGGTAACGTAGTCAACGGCTACCGTGTCGGATGCCTCCACGTTTTCGCCGCGGTTGTTGCGCACGCGGATGCGCGCAATGATCGGATCACTCTTACGGGGCTTATTGGCCGCCTTGGACGCGTCCCACGACACGTTCTCCGGCAAGCCGTCACCCTTAGCGGAATAGAGCAGACGTCCAGCCTGCTCGAGCACCAGATTCCAGCTTGTGACATCGTCTTCCTGACGCAGGGCAGAGCCGACGGCGATCACCGGCGGCGAGACGATCAGGTCCTTATCCCGAAACTCCACCGGTTCGAGGATCGATGGCGTTGATGCCGTGATCTCGACACGCTGATTCTCGATGCGCCCCTCTGGTGTTGAAGAATTTGCCGGCTGATCCGGCAACAGTCCACCACGCGTTTTAATCCGCGCCGGATCGACATTCCAGGTCGAGGTCAGATACGACTTCACGGCCTCGGCACGCGCTCGCGCGAGTTCGCGATTGCCCTGCTCGGGTCCGGCATTGCTTCCATAGCCAGCCACCGTGATCGACGCTGATGGGTCGAGCGCAAGACGCTGACCGATGATATTCAGCAGATGGGAGTATACCCCGATCTGGTCGCGCGTGAGCGACGCCGACGTAAAGCCCGACGTCTCTGCCGGTGTCAGAAGCCGCTGTTTGGTCTTGGTCAGATCGGCGCTTCCCTCGGCAAAGAAGAGCTGCGGGAGCATCGGATAGTTTTCGATCACGTCAAGCTCTTCGACGCGCATCCGCGTCAGATCGGAATTGTCTGATGAGCCCCCTGCCGTCAGACGCACGCTCAGACCCGGGTCGAATGGTGCCGGGAGTTCCTTGGTATACTTTTCTGTGATCAGCGTTGTCTGGTAGAGTGTATCCCCTGCTCGACGTGAATCTTCACGCGAGTCATCGTCCGACAGGATGATCCGCGGTTCATCGATTCCACGACGTACGATCGTGGTCGTATCTCGACGGTAGATCGTGTCTCGAACAATGATCGCATCGGCCGGACGGAAGATGCCGAACCGCACACTCACGCCGGCCATGATCTGGTGAGCACTCCACGAGACGTCTGAGATGGAGGAAAGGGGCAGAGCATACCGCAGCTCAGGTGAGATGCTGTAGGAACGCTTTGACACGAGGTCGTACCGCGCGCCGACAATCACATGTACCTGCTGAACAGCGGCAAGAGGGATCGGATCGCTGACCTCGTTGCGGATCGCAGAGCCGTTGAGAAAGACATATCCCTCGGGCGACACGAGCGTTTCGCGCTGCGTGAAGTTCGTGCTGCCCATGATGCCCAGTCGAAATCCGCCCTGCACATACGTACGGTCTGCCACCGGAAACAGCAGCGTCGGCTCGATCGTAAACAACGGGATCGTTGCCGTAAAATCATGTCGGACCATAACGTCACGACGTGCCGGCCGCGGAAGAGGACCGTCATCAAGCACCGGCTCGTTGCCGATCTTTTCATCACGACCAAATGCAGCTGAAAGCGAGGTGTAGCCGACCCGTCCTTCAATGCGGAGTCCGCTGCGTAGAGTGAATTCTCCCAAAACGCCAAAGGCCGCTCCGAGCGAGGAACCGCCGGTAAACGACTGACAGCATGAGACCAATCCAGGCAGGGCACCGAAGTCCGCCACGTGGATCGTCTGCGCCGCATTAGCGAAGCCTCCGAGACGGTACTTAAGGATCATCGTCTGCCGCGTCGAATCGTTGACGTACGTCTCCTGTGCGTGCGCCAAAACTGAGGCACACACAAGAAGAACGATGGCGAGCTTCATCGGTGAGGTCATGGTACTAGCGGATCAGCGACAGTGGGACAATCCGCCGACGTGACGGGGTTTCGAGTACGACCTGATAGAGGCCGGAAGTGAGAAGCTCGACCGGGATGCGATGGTGCACCACGGGAGACGAAGCATCATGCGGCCAGGAGATCTCATGAGCGACCTCCCCACCGGTACTGATCAGCTTCAACGAATGCATACCTCGCTCGTAGGTTTCAGTTACGATCTCGCCCTGTTCTGCAACAGGATTCGGAAGCACTTCAACGCGCAGTCGTCCAGAGCGCCGAACGAGCCGTGGTCCGCCAGCCTCACAGATCGTGATGGCGATCGAACCATTCTCCGTGCGTAGCCTCGAAGTAACATTCGGTGCCGCCATAGCAGCTCTGTCAAAGATCATATCGGTCGAATCGATCGGTCCGATCGTCATATCACCGAGCAGTTCGGCGATCACCGTACCGGAGGAATCGATCGTCTTCGGCGGAATCTCAAGGTCAATCACGGCAAAGCCCCCTGTAACTTCGTTGCGCACGATCCTTGCTCCGATCACATCACGAACGGCAAAGAGTGCGGCGATATACCGGATGCGCATGGTGAAGGACGTACTGTCGATGCGGGTTGCCTCGCCCGAAACGCGGGCAATGATCGGCAGGCGTTTGTCGCGCGTCGAGGGTGATTCAAGGACATTCGGCAGTGATGCCACAACATCCACCACAACCACTCCTGCGCCCGTGAGCGTCAGTACGCGCGTATCCGAACACGGCGCGTCGAGCTTCATCACCACACCATCGATGTAGGTTTGCTGCTGCTTCGGTGCGAAGTCGACAATGATCTCGAAGACACCGCCTGGCTGAATCGTCATCGGCACGGCGGGGTTCGATCGCACGCGGAAGGCACTGTTAGCTCCGCTTTGTGGTGCAATGGAAGAGATGACAAGGGGCTCACTGCCCGAGTTGGTAAAGATGAGACTCTGCGTGCTCGTAGCCGTGACGCTTACCTGACCAAAGGTCATGCTCGTCGGCGTGATGAACAATGATGTGCGCCGCTCGCCCTTCAGTTCGCTGATAACCGGCACGATCGTGTCGCTGATCTTCGCTTGAACCGTCAGATACGCAACCTTGATGCCGTCGGTAGCGGCACTCGGATCAAACTCCACACGCAGCACGCGCTTCTCACCCGGTTGCAGACGTTGTCCGGTGGCCGCGGCAGGATTCACGACACGGAATGCGGCTGCGTCCGGCCCGGTTACTCCGACCACACCGACGAGCTCGATGGGCAATGTGCCGCTGTTGACGTACACCACACTGTCGAGCCCCTTGACGCACTCGCTTTTCACACCGAAATTTATCTTCTGTGACGAACTCAGCTGCTCGGTTCCACCACGTGCACGTACGATGATGGCTATAGTATCGATGCACGGCTGATCGAGCGCCAGCAGCACGGTATCCTCGACATTTTCCTCTGCCTTGCAGAGGTAGGTAAAGGTCAGCCCCCTGACCTGTCCGGGATCGAGTGAGAACTGCGTCGGGTTCACGCCGATGCGATTCGGTCCCGTCACACGCACACCGACAATGCTCAACCGGAATGTTGACGTGTTGGTGTAGTTAACCGTTGAGTTCACTGATGAACCGATACGTACCGATCCTAGGTCGACGATCCGTGGCCCGGCAAGTGCTACCGACGAACGCTGTCCGTTGAGTCCAACGTTGATGATGCCGATCGTCTGATCATCCGTGCGAATTGACATCACGGCGGTCTTGACACCATCAGGGCCCTGACTTCCAAGGAACGTCACACCGTAGCTGACTGATTCCTGTGCACGCAGCGTTGTATCTCTGAGGGGGCCGGCAGACCAGCGGAAAGAGGTTGGGTTGACGCCATTGATAACGGGCGGACTTAGCAACGTGAACGGCGTCGAGCCGTTGTTGGTGATCGTTACCTGCTGCCGCAGACTATCACACGGAGCCGTAGCAGGATAGGTCAGCGAGGTTGCCGAAAGCGTCACCGTAGAGAGCACGCCCGTACCTGCAAGTTGCACATCGGCCGTATCCGAGCAGCTTAGCTGCGACGAGTCGGCCACCACCCGTAGACGTGCGGTCGACCGTATGACGGCGGTTGGTGCAAAGGCCACGACAAGGATCAGCGACTCTCCCGGCATGATCTTCGTCGGTAGCGTCGGCGTAACGGAAACGATCGTGAAGGGGGCGGGCAGCGCCGGTATACCCTTCACATCCATCTCGCTCGAACCCGTGTTGCGGAACTCGAAGATCGCCTCACGCCGGTCTCCTACGCGAACGTCGCCGAACTGACCGTTGCCGGTGACCGTGACCTGGGATTCGACGCCAATGTGGCGGATGAAGATGGTGTCGGGTGTGGGGCACTCGCGGAACTGAACAAGGATCGGCACAACCTGCGCTCCGGCGCGCTTGGCCGAGAACGTCAGCGTGATCTGCGAAAAGGCAACGCTGTCTCGAAGCGGTATCGGAACCGTGCCGGAGACGCTCATCACGGCAGGGCTTGCCGAGGCGAACGAGGAGATCGTCAAGAGGGCACGGCCAACCTTGCGGATCGTGATCGGTTCAACGATGGGACGCCCGATGCAAACGCGTCCGATGTCCAGCGTATCGCGCCGCAGCCCCCTCCAGACGTAATCAACGGCGATGGGGGTTGGATCGGCACTGATGCTTACCACGTGCGTAAGAGTGCCGTTGTAGGTGATACGCAGATCGGTTCTCTGCATTCCTGACTGACCCGTCTGTGGCGTGAATCGGATGATGTACCCGAAGCTTGCACCGGGTGCAAGATCTGTCGGAATGGACGCCTGGTTAACGATCACAAAGCCCGGTGTCGCCCCCAGAACAGAGCTCTCGATGCGAACGGCATCGGGTCCGGGATTGCTAACAAAGACCGTGTCGACAACAACATCACCCGGACACTGTGACTGACCCAGATTCACTACCGTGTCGCCCTGCAGTCGCGTTGCCGCTGCGCGGCGGATGACGTTCCATGCCGACTGTGAGAAAACGATCTCTGGCTGTCGGGTGAACGTCGATGTCGACGGTGACGGCACTGCTGCAGCGGCAACCACGTACATCACGGTATCAGATGGAAGCAATGCAAACGTCGTCTGCCACCGCGTATTAGGGATGAACACCTGTCCGGGAGTAATAATCTGCTGCCATACGCCCGCCACGCGAGCCCAGACGTAGGCACCATCGGTGGTCTTTGTGCCACCTAATGCAACACTGCTACCGGAAACACTCGTCAGCAGATCCATCGACACACCAGTCCATGCCTGCGAAGCCCCGTTGAGGGGACCGTCAACGCGGATCCTGCCTGCGCCACCGGTGAGGTGTCGGCTTGCCGCCGGCGCTACTGCATCAAACCCTCCGTCGGCATTGGCCGCAAGATTTTGAATGACATTGGCTACGGCACGTCCACCAACGATCACAGCACCACCCGAGCCACATCCGCCCTGTATGTCCTGGCGTGTGGGCACACCACCGCGGGAGGTAATGCGCACATCGCTGATGGACGCTCCATGCAGATTGATGGCACCGCCACCTCCGCCGCCAGATGCAGCGATCGGCCGTGTTGCATCCGGATTGCCCCCTGCTCCGCCGTTGCCGCCGGCCAGGGGAACAATGTTGACGTTGCCTACGACTGCGCCTCCGTTTGAGAAGGGGCTTTCGGTATCGCCCGGTGTGGCATAGCCGCCGGCGCCGCCACGACGTCCCTCCTGTGATCCAGAACCACCACCAAAGCCACCGACCGGTGTACAGCCGGTGCGCTCTATGCAGCCCAGACCGCTTGACCCGAATGGATGGCCCACACCTCCACCAGCGTTCTCGTAGGATATCGTCGACTCTCCTCCCGGAACACCATTGAGTGATTGTGAACCTGCCGTATTGGCGGCGCTGGCAGGCAGCTCGGCTCCGCTGCCGACGCCTGGTTTGCGCTTCGACCTCCCGAAATTCGACCCTCCGGGGCCGCCACCGGAGAATCCATCTCCGCCGTCGGTACCACTCTGACCGTTGAGGTTGAAGTTGACGTAGGAACCTCCACCGCCACCACCGCCGGGTCCGCCACGCACACCACTGGCGCTGACGGAGATCTCCGTCGCAATGGTGTCGGCCACCTTCGTTCCGCGGATTGGGCCAATGGAGTAAAGCGTAAACGGCAGGTATCCCTGATTGCCGGGCGTGCCGGGATCAGAATCCGCAATCGACACCTGATACTGCGCGGGGGCGAGCCTCAGCGAATCAACGATCATCGCACCGCGACGTGAGCGCATCCCGAGAGACCCCTGACCAATGATAAACTCGTTGATCTTTGAGACGTCGCCCAGCGGCCATGGCCTTACGATGTAAAACGTATCAACCGTCGAGGCGACGTTATTAACCAGCACCTGGATCGGAATGCGAAACTCCGAACGCAGCCTTGTCCATTCGTGATCATTCGGCACAACGTCCGGGCTGACAAAGGCCACCGTCGAAACCAGCCGGCCGTTCCAGCTTACGTTGACGGGTCCGAAGATCAGCTTGGCAGCATCAGCTGGCCGCTGACACACCACGCGAACCTGGTCTCCGGGATTGTTGAAATAGACGCCGTCTACACCGAACGCACCGTTGGCGTCGCTCGCTGCAAGAATCTCGATCGCCATGCCCTTGCCCGGCGCTCCGATATCTGGAAGGATGTAGGCGATCTTGGGCTGTGCACGTGCGGCAATCGCCGCCAGGCACAGTCCGATGGCAAGCAGCAGCAGATGGCGACGGTTCATATCGTGGCCACCACCTTGAGTTCAACGGCAATCGGCGTTGGCAGCGCACCGATCTCGATCGTGGTGCGGCATGCATCAACGCCGGCAAAGTGCTCGGCATACAGTCTGTTGAAGGTCGGAAAGTCCGCCTTCATATTCGTCAGATACACCTGGACGTCGAAGATCTGCTCCCAGGCCGAGCCGGCGTCTTCAAGAATGTACCGGATGTTACGAAAGACGCTCAGGGTCTGAGCTTCAATGTCGTAGTCAACGATCGATCCGTCGGCTCCGAGCGTAACGCCCGGGATGACCTTGGTGCCGCGCTCGCGCGGGCCGACTCCGCTGAGGTAGATGAGGTTGCCCACACGGCGTGCGTGCGGGTATGCGCCGACGGGCTCAGGAGCCCGCTCTGAGTTGATAACGATCTTTTCCATGCCTCGGTATGCTGTGTTTACTGGCCGATCTGAAGACAGATGTTCTTTGGTTCCGTAAAAAAGCGCAGAGCCTCGGTTCCCCCTTCGCGGCCTACACCACTTTGTTTCATTCCTCCGAACGGCGTCCGAAGGTCACGCATCAGCCAGGTATTCACCCACACGATGCCCGATTCAAGACGATGCGCCGTCCGATGTGCACGGTGCACGTTAGACGTCCAGATGCTGGCCGCCAATCCATATTCGGTGTCGTTGGCCATGCTGATCGCATCGTCTTCACTCTCGAATGGGATGATGGTTGCTACCGGACCGAAGATCTCCTCGCGGTTGACCCTGCACTGCTGCGGAAGTCCGCCGATAAGTGTCGGCTCCACAAAGAACCCGTTCTGACAGCGTCCCGGAAGCGACGCGCGCCTCCCCCCAGCAAGAATCGTGCCCCCTTCTTCGAGCGCCAGGTCTATGTAGCCAAGGATCTTTTCCATATGATCCTTGCTGGCCACCGCGCCGGTGCGAGTGTCCTTTTCAAGTGGGTCGCCAACCAAAAATCGCTCGGTTTCCGTGATCAGCGCACGCTGAAACTCCTCAAGGATTCCCCGTTGCACAAAGATCCTCGAGCCGCATAGACAGATCTCACCCTGATTGGTGAAGGCCGCCCGCGCCACGCTCCGCGCTGTTGCTGCTACATCGACGTCATCAAAGACAATGGTCGGGTTCTTCCCACCGAGTTCCAGAGACATCTTCTTGAACATGGGCGCAGCGGTGGCTGCGATGCGACGCCCGGTGGCAGTGCCCCCGGTGAACGAGATAGCCTTGACTTCGGGGTGCTCCACGATGGCCTGTCCACACTCGGGGCCGTAGCCGTGGACGATGTTCAGCACGCCTTCCGGCAGACCGGCATCAATACAGATCTGCGACAGCAGAAATGCCGTCATTGGCGTGAGCTCGCTGGGCTTTGCCACAACCGTATTGCCCGCAGCCAGCGCCGGGGCGATCTTCCATGTGAACAGATACAGCGGAAGGTTCCACGGAGAGATACATCCGACCACTCCAAGAGGACGTCGCAGCGTGTAGTTGATCACGTGCTCGTCCGTCTGATGCGCATCGGTGTGCGTGTGCAGGATCTCGGTAGCGAAGAACGCCATGTTGTCGACCGCCCGGGGTATGTCCACACTCCGGGATAGCCAGAGTGGCTTGCCCTGGTCGTTTGTCTCGGCGAGTGCAAGATCTTCCAGGTGCGCCTTTATGCGGCGGCTGATCTCCATCATGATCTCCGAACGCCCCTTGGCCGGCATGGCCGACCATTCAGGGAATGCCGCCGAAGCGGCATGCACCGCCTCGGCCACATCTCGGGCGTCGCTGCGAGCAATGAGCGAGTACACCTCGCCTGTGGATGGATTCACGTTGTCTATCCACAGACCGGAATGCGGGTCGCGGAAGTGTCCGCCGATGTAGTTTCTGATATGCAACATGGTGTGATCCTTAGACTTACAAATATATTGTATGTTTGCGCAAATGGATTTGCAGAGCGCTATACGGTCATTCCTTTCCACACTCGATGTGGAAAAGTCCGCCAGCTCGCATACCACCCTCACGTACGAGACAGCCCTTTCGCAGTTCTGCCAGTATCTGGCGGAGTTTGCCAGCCCCCTGCCTGAGGTATCCGAGATCACCGAGGCAGACATCCGTCCGTTTCTCGGGTGGTTGCATGACAAAGGGCTGGGTAAGACCAGCATCCGTCTGAAACTGGCTGCCGTGCGGAGTTTCTTCCGATTCCTTCTGCGCAGCGGCGTCATAGACCGAAATCCTGCCGGCATGCTTGCCTCACCGAAGACCGCTCGCCCCCTGCCGTCGTTCATCAATGTGCATGAGGCAGCGCGCCTGTGGGAAATGTTCGACACGACCACTGTCAAGGGTCTGCGCGACCGTGCGCTGTGCGAGTTGCTGTATGGCTCGGGACTTCGGATTCATGAAGCACTCGGACTCAATATCGGCCAGATCGACGCCGTAGCGCGCACTGTGCGCGTAACGGGCAAGGGGGCTAAGCAGCGCATTGTGCCTCTGACGGCCGAGACCATTGCCTCGATCGAACAGTACCAGACTCGCCGCTCTGAACTGCGCCCAAAGGACGATGAGCATGCGCTGTTTCTGGGTGACCGCGGTGGACGACTCACGAGTTCGTCGGCATGGCGCATCGTACGCCGCGCCCTGGGACCGGTAACCGAGGCACGCCGAAAAAGTCCGCATGTGCTGCGACATTCGTTTGCCACTCACCTGCTCGACAATGGGGCTGACCTTTCGGCGGTGAGCGACATGCTGGGGCACTCCTCATTGTCAACAACGCAGATCTACACGCACGTCAGCGTCGAGCGCCTTAAAGACGCCTACCGACGCGCCCACCCGCGAAGCACAACGTCCTGACAACTTCTATCAGTGAGCCCATGGCCATGCGCGTCTCCGTTATCGGAACCGGACATCTCGGATCGATCCACGTCAAACTTCTCACACAGCATCAGGACGTAGCACTTGTCGGTGTTGTCGACCCCGATCAGCAACGCGGACAAGAGATCGCCTCTCAGTACGGGGCTCAGTGGTACGCATCACTGGAGGCCATGCCGAACGTCGATGCGGTGATCATCGCCTCACCGACCACCACACACTATGCTACTGTC
The DNA here is from genome assembly GCA_947459875.1 of Ignavibacteria bacterium. Classification (GTDB taxonomy): domain Bacteria; phylum Bacteroidota; class Ignavibacteria; order Kapaibacteriales; family Kapaibacteriaceae; genus UBA10438. The sequence continues at coordinate 763 of CANHFG010000074.1, read as the reverse complement.
ACGGCCGCGGTCGATCGGGGCATGCATTGCTTTGTCGAAAAGCCCGCCACAGCCACCTATGCAGAAGCCACCGAGCTGCTGCGCCACATAGAATCCCGTGACGTTGTCGTTCAAGTCGGCCACGTCGAGCGTTTCAACCCGGCCGTGCGCATCCTGCGTCAGATGAACGTCAGTCCGTTGTTCATTGAGGTGCACCGGCTAGCCCCCTTCAAGCCACGGGCCATCGACGTGAGCGTGATCCACGACCTGATGATCCACGATATCGATCTGCTGCTCTGGCTCACCGGGTCTACCGTGACGGATATCCAGGCAACGGGAGTGAAGGTGCTGACCGATACCATCGATATCTGCAATGCGCGCCTGACATTTGCCAGCGGCTGCGTGGCTAACGTAACGGCATCTCGCATAACGGCCTCTCCGATGCGGAAGCTGCGTGTGTTCCAGCCAGATCAGTACGTGTCGCTGGATCTTGCTGCCGGCACGGCCGAGCTGTATCGGCTGATCGATGCATCGGCGATCGAACCGTCGCACCAGACTCCACTTGGCGCCGTGACGACGCAGTTTGGCGATCGCCTGATCGTCCACGACAAGCCGGAGATCATACCGGGTAACGCCATCCTTGATGAGCAGCGTGCCTTCTTCGACAGCATCACTTCGCGTCAGCCCGTCGCCGTCAGCCTTGCTGAAGGGGCAGAAGCCATTCGCATCGCCGAGTGGGTGAGTGACTTAGTTTCGCGATGAGATCCACACGCATGAATCAGAC
>CANHFG010000073.1 GCA_947459875.1 Ignavibacteria bacterium | reverse complement strand
TGTAGGGGCGAGACGCAGTCTCGCCCGATGCAACGTGTAGGGGCGAGACGCAGTCTCGCCCGAAGCAACGTGTAGGGGCGAGACGCAGTCTCGCCCGAAGCAACGTGTAGGGGCGAGACGCAGTCTCGCCCGAAGCATCGTGTAGGGGCGAGACGCAGTCTCGCCCGAAGCAACGTGTAGGGGCGAGACATGTAGGGGCGAGACGCAGTCTCGCCCGATAAACCGTGGATGTCACGCTGTGGGACTCGTGTTGCTCTATGTTGTTTAAACACAACATCGGGAGAATCCAGTGTCAGACTTAAACCTCGATTGGCTTCCACAGCGCAAATCGATTCGCCTGAAAGACTATGATTACACTCGTTCAAGCGCCTACTTCATAACTCTTGCTACATATCAACGAAGGAGAATCCTCTCCAGAGTGGTGAACTCCGGGATTGATCTCCTTGATCTTGGACAGATTGTGAAAGCCGAGTGGTTACTACTACCCTCCATTCGTCCTTTTGCCGCAGTAAGCGAAGAGTTTCTCATTGTGATGCCAGATCACATTCATGCGGTGGTGTGGCTTGAGCATCATCAGGACATCATGAGTGGATTGCACAGAGAACTCTCAGTAAATAACCACCCGAGCGGCTACAGACCGATGTCGTTGTCAAGCGTGGTAGCGGGATTCAAGTCCCGAGTAACGGTAAAGTGGCGGCGATTAACTGGTGACAAAAACGCGAATGTCTGGCAGAGGAATTACTACGAGACGGTTATCAGAGGCCCAAAACACCTTGAAAGAGTCCGTGAGTACATTCTAGATAATCCTCGCCGATGGGCAGAACGACGATCGTAAACATGTTGTAACGGGCGAGACTGCGTCTCGCCCCTACATGTTGTAACGGGCGAGACTGCGTCTCGCCCCTACGTGTTGTAACGGGCGAGACTGCGTCTCGCCCCTACGCGTCTCGCCCCTACACGTCTCGCCCCTACACGTCTCGCCCCTACATGTTGCATCTAGATGTCGAGATTCTTCACGTACTGTGCGTTGCGCTCGATAAACTCACGGCGTGGTTCGACTGCTTCGCCCATAAGGGTTTCGAACACGTGCATGGCTTCGGCGGCATTCTCGATCGAAACGCGCAGCAGCGTGCGCGTTTCCGGGTTCATCGTTGTTGCCCAGAGCTGTTCTGGGTTCATTTCGCCCAGACCCTTGAATCGGCTGATCACGATGCCGTCGGCCGTCGCGCCTTCTTCCACGGTAGGCTCTGCAGCCTCATCCGGTGCTGCCGTTTCAGCGGTCTTTGCGGCCTTACGGTCGGCCTTCTCCTTGCGGATGCGCGCAATGGCTTCATCGCGCTCAGCGTCGTTGAAGGCATAGATCTCGGTCTTGCCCTTCTTGAGCTTGTAGAGAGGGGGCTGAGCAATGTAGAGTCGACCATCATTGATCAGCTGAGGCATGTGCTTCCAGAACAGCGTCAGCAGCAGCGTGCGGATGTGTGATCCATCCACGTCGGCGTCGGCCATGAGAATGATCTTGCCGTACCGTGCCTTGGCCACATCAAAGTCGTCGCCAAATCCGGCGCCGATGGCCGTAAAGATGGTGCGAACTTCTTCATTCTCGAGAACCTTCGTCAGGCGGGCCTTATGCACGTTCAGGATCTTGCCCTTCAGGGGCAGGATCGCCTGGAACCGACGGTCCCGGCCCTGCTTTGCCGAGCCGCCGGCAGAGTCACCTTCGACGAGGAAGATCTCCGTGTCCTCTGGTGTGCGCAGCGAACAATCGGCCAGCTTGCCCGGAAGAGAGCCGCTCTCAAGAGCCCCCTTACGACGGATAAGGTCCTTTGCCTTGCGGGCAGCGGCACGCGCCTCGGCTGCCTGCATGGCCTTCTCGATGATGTGCTTTGCGGCACTCGGCGTTGCGTCGAGATATTTGGAGAGTTCTTCGTTGATGATCGAACGCACGATGCCCTCGGTCTCGCCATTGCCCAGCTTGGTCTTGGTCTGACCCTCGAACTGAGGCTCGGCAACCTTGACGGAGATGACGGCAGTGAGGCCTTCACGGAAGTCCTCGCCGGTGAGGTTGATGTCCTTCTTGGTCATGTTATTGGCTGCCGCATACGCGTTGAGCGTGCGCGTAAGTGCGCTGCGGAAGCCCGAGACGTGTGTGCCGCCTTCGACGGTGTTGATGTTGTTGACGTAGGACAGCAGGTTCTCACTGTAGCCCGAGTTGTACTCAAAGCAGACATCCACCACGGTCTCAACGCCCGATTCGTTGGCAACGGTGCCACTCATGAGGATGGGCTTGGTGATGGCCGTTGCGTTTGTATCCAGGTGGCGGACGAAGTCGACCAGGCCACCGCGGTAGGCAAAGACATCCTTCTTTCCGTCGCGTTCATCTTCTAGGGTGATCGTCACATCCGGATTCAGGAAGGCAAGCTCTCGCAGACGCTCAGAGACCTTTTCATAGCGAAACTCGACGGTGCGGAAGATCGTGTCGTCGGGATAGAACCGCACTGTCGTGCCAGTGCGGCCCGATGTTCCTACTTCCTGGACAGGTCCCTGCGGAACGCCAATGCTGTAGGTCTGCTCGTACTTCTTTCCTTCGCGCTCCACCGTCACCAGCAACTTCGTCGAAAGGGCGTTCACGCAGCTTACGCCCACGCCGTGCAAGCCCCCTGACACTTTGTAGGTGTTCTTGTCGAACTTACCGCCGGCATGCAGCGTACACATCACCACCTCGAGAGTGGAGATCTTCTTTACCGGGTGAGGGCCCACGGGGATGCCCCGGCCATCGTCGGCCACAGAGCATGATCCATCGGCATTGAGCGTGATGGTGATGTTGCGGCAGTAGCCGGCAAGCGCTTCGTCGATCGAGTTGTCGACAACCTCCTGGATGAGGTGGTGCAGACCCCGCTCGCCAACATCGCCGATGTACATGGCCGGACGTTTGCGAACGGCTTCAAGGCCTTCAAGGACCTTGATACTGTCTTCGGTATAGCCCGGCTGTACGGGTTTTGTTGATTCATCAGACATGTTGACTCTCCGTGTTTTTCGGTGTTCTTAGCGGAAGATGATCTCGCGCACGAGATCCTTTCCAGCCAGGTGGTTGATAGATCGTCGAAGCTCATCGCGTCGCAGGTTCAATTCGCTACGCCAGGGGGCTTCCGGTACATGAATACGCAGCGTCCCGCTTTCAAAGGAACGGATCTCGGTGCGGGCCGCAAGAGCCTTGCCTACGACCTCTTCCCAATACTTAGGGATGCGTGCTTTGTCGAGTTCGCCATCGAGATGGCGTGAATGAATAAAGTTCTTCAGGAGGTCGGACAGGGCGTTCATGCTGCCTCCTTCGCCGTGGAGCGTTCTGAGGCGGTGACGACGCCATTAGCGATCGTCGTCATCTGTACGCTTACGTCGCGATGCGACAAACGATCAACAGAGTCGATCACACTGCGGACCTGCTGGCCGTCGGTCGTGGTCACGAAACACTGCATGTTCATCGAGATAACATGATCCAGCACGCGCCGGCAACGGTCGGCATCCAGCTCGCTGAATACATCGTCGAGCAGGACCACGGGTCGCTCGTTACAGTGCTCCTGCAGGATCGTCGACTCGGCAAGCTTTAGAGCTACCAGGAGCGACTTGTGCTGACCCTGCGAGGCGGTCTCCTTGACGAGACCACCGTTGATGAAGAGCGCCACATCGTCCTTCTGCGGTCCGAACATGGTGCTCTGACGGGCAAGCTCACGACGTCGAAGCTTACCGGCAACGGCGCGGTAGGCTTCGGCAACAGCCGCAGCCGATGATGCATCAACATCCGGAACGTGCTCGGCGATATCCGGTTGGTAAACGATGTCGATCTCTTCTGAGCCCCCTGACACCGAGGCGTAGGTCGAACAGATTCGTGGCGCGATCTCCTTCAGGAAATGCCACCGACGCTCAACGATCTCGGCGCTGACGGTGATGAACTGCTCGGTCCACAGGTCCAGATCCTGCTCGCGGGCCTGACCCTCGGCGATAGCCGTAAGGATCGCTCCGCGGTGCTTGTAGAGTCGACGATGTTCGTACAGAAGTTCCGTATACCGACGACGTGCCTGTGCCATCACGGCATCGATGAAGGCGCGTCGTTCGGCCGGTGCGCCGATCGTGATCGCCTTGTGATCGGGGGAAAGAACAACGATCGGCAATGTTCCGATAATGTCACGGGGCGAGCACGATGTCTGCGTTGACGTTGTGATGCGCTTGCGCACGCCACGCTGCAGCGTCACTCCCACGTGGTAGGGGCTTTGCAGGTCGGAGACCGCATGCACCGATGCCGTGCAGGTTTCTTCGCCGTGGCGGATCAGCGCGTGATCGTTCACAGGTACGAAGCTGCGGGCAATGGCACACAGACTTATGCCTTCGAGCACAGAGGTCTTTCCCGATCCGTTGCCGCCGGTAAGGATGTTCACATCCGGCACGAAGGAAAGTTCCGACTGTTCGTGATTGCGGACATTGTGCAGATGAATGCTGCGGATCACCACATCAAGGCCCGTCAGATCTTCACCGGCATGACCAGCATCAGCAGGGAATCGTCGCCGGCAGCCGGCGTGATGAGAACTGCTCGCACGGCCGAAGAGAACGTCATCTTGACGTTAAGATCGGGGTCGTCATCCGCGCTGATATTCTTGATCGCTTCTTCCAGGTAGCGATAGTTGAATCCGACCTCGAACTCCGAAGCGGAAAACTCGCAGGGAATATTTTCCGTGCCCTTGCTGCCTGAATCTTCATCCTCGGAGTGTACCGACAGTGTTGTCGGCTCGATGCCAAAGCGCACGTGCTTGGTGTTGGTATTGGCAAACAGCGATACGCGCTTGATGGCGCTTAACACTTCGCGCTGGTGCACGATGAGCGACTTGTCGTTATCGGCCGGAATGACGTTCTGATACGGCGGGTACTTCTCATCGATCACCCGCGTTGTGATCGTCATCGATCCGATGCTGAAGCGCGCATGCGTCCGTGATACCTCCATCGTGACGTCGCTTTCGATACGACGCAGAAGATCCACCGTGCGCGAAGGCACAATGGCCTCGAGTGCGTCCGGAAACGGAGAATCACCGGCGCCGACGATCACGCGGGAGAGTCGGAATCCATCGGTGGCCACGGCCGTTACCGTATCGCCCTTGAACTGGAAGAACACACCAGTCATGCTGGGGCGGTATTCCTCGGTCGACACGGCAAACACGGTCTTGTTGGCCATGCGCATGACGTCTTCCTTGCGGAGGCTCGCAAGCTGTGCTTCGGGGAATGGAGGGATCGACGGGAACTCTTCGGCATCAAGCGACTTCATTTCGTAGGAACCCGTCGGCGTACGAAGTGAGATCGTCTGATTACGATCGTTAGCGGCAACCTCAATGGAGCCGGATGAACCGAGTTCCTTGATCAGGTCATTGAACTGACGGGCCGGGATCAGCAGCGAACCATCGCGCTCCCCAACAACGGTTGTTGTCAGAGAGATCGTGATCTCCTGATCGGTCGCTGTAAAGGTCAGCTCGCTGCCGTTGAGCTCGGCAAGCAGATGTTCCAGGACCGGGATCGTGCTCTTAGCGGGAATGGCAGGCAGGACCTTTTGCAGGGCCCTTTGCAGGTCCGGCAGTGCGACGGTGAACTTCATGGGGGTTCCGAAAGAAATCGTGCCGAGAGGCTCGAAAATGCTACTTTTGACGGGCGAATCTACGAACCTCCAGAGGACCAGACAACGCAGAAATGTTCAGAATCATCACACCGTACGGTTACGACAACGCCTTTATTCTTTTGGGGATAAGTGCCGCCCTGGTGGCACTTTCCCAGGTCGCTCTAAGCGGCCTGCTGAGCATCATCACGGGGCTCCTTGGACTGGGTCTGGGGGCCTTCACTCTCTGGTTCTTTCGGGATGCCGAGCGCCCCCTTTTGAAAGAGGCTGCCGCCGACTCGCGCCTGATCATGGCACCGGCTGATGGTCAGGTGGTGAACGTCATAGCTCTGGACCGCGACCCGCTGCTTGGGCAGCCGGCCACACAGATCAGCATCTTCCTTTCCCCGGTGAATCTGCACGTTAACCGCTATCCGGCTTCCGGAACGATCGAATCGGTCGAATACATTCCGGGTAAATACTTGATGGCGTTCAACCCGAAATCCAGCTCCGAGAATGAGCGCTCACAGTTCGTGCTGCGCACGCCGCACGGCCGGATCGTCTTCCAGCAGATCACGGGATTCCTTGCACGGCGCATTGTCTACGACACCAAGCCGGGCGACGTCGCCCGTGTGGGAGAGCGTTTCGGGATGATGAAGTTCGGCTCACGCATGGATGTGGTGGTTCCGGCCGGAAGTGAGATCTGCGTTCGACCCGGTGATAAGGTGGTGAGCGCACGGCATATTCTTGCTAAACTTTCATCAGACGGCAACTGACCTGATGCGCGTCACCCGATCGGTCATTCCGAATCTCTTCACGCTGGCCAATCTCTTCTGCGGGATTAGCGCCATTGTTGCGGCGTTTGAAGGCCACGTCAGCGATGCGATATGGCTGATCGTTACGGCCGGAGTGTTCGATGCGCTCGACGGAGTTGTGGCGCGTCTGACGCGCAGCACCTCGGAGTTTGGTGTGGAACTCGACTCGCTCTGTGACGCGGTATCCTTTGGCGTAGCGCCCACCATTCTGCTGTACGTGACGTACCCGAGCACGTGGCAGCATACGCAGTGGACGCTGGTCGTGGCGTCGTTACCTGCCCTTGCCGGCGTGCTGCGTCTGGCACGGTTCAACGTTCAGCTTACGAGCATGGAAGACAAGCTGTACTTCCGCGGAATGCCCATCCCGGCCGGTGCCTTTACGGTCATTTCGTACATCGCCATCTGGCACGCACAGGTGCCTGAGCCGTGGAGACCCCATGCACTGGCGGCTGTATCGATCATCACGGCGCTGGCCATGGTCAGTACGATCAAGTACGACAACCTGCCCCGTCCGTCGATAAAGGCCTTTCGCCAGCGCCCCATTGTGTTTTCCGTATTTTTCGCCGGCTTCGTCCTGTGCATTGTCACCAAGCTTGCCGCGCTCTTCCCGTTCATGATGCTCTATATGATCGGCGGTGCTCTGCGGCACGCCTTTGTCTTTGTCAGGGACCGCTCGGATCGTGATGACTCGATTGACGAGGGAGATCCGGATCCGTTCACCATGTAAATCCTACCGGCCAGAGAGCCCCTTAAGCACGACCATGAAAACATTTACCGCCAACATCACCGTGACCCTTCGTCGGGCGATCCTCGACGTACAGGGCAAGGCCGTCGAAAACGCCCTGCATTCGCTGCACATGCCGGGGTTTAGCGATGTGCGCATCGGCAAGCACATCGAGCTGAGCATCCAGGCTACAGATGCCGAGGCTGCGTCGGCACAACTGCGCGAGGCCTGTGACAAGCTGCTGACCAATCCCGTGATGGAGGACTACCACTTCACGCTCAACGAGACCGCTGCTGTGGAGGCCGCATGAACATCGGCGTTGTGACCTTTCCCGGGTCGAACTGCGACGCCGACGCCCGCCATGCCTCGGCTCTGACCGGCAACACGGTACACTCACTGTGGCACAAGGACACGGCGCTGCCCTCAGGGCTTGACGTGATCATTCTGCCAGGGGGCTTTTCCTACGGTGATTATCTGCGTACCGGCGCGATTGCGCGATTCTCGCCAATCATGACCGAGGTTGTGCGTTTTGCCAACGCCGGCGGACTTGTCTTCGGCATCTGCAACGGCTTCCAGATCCTATGTGAGGCCGGACTACTTCCGGGTGCACTGATCCGTAATCAGCACCTGTCGTTTGTCTGCAAGGATGTGTTTCTGCGCGTCGAGAACACCGACACGCCATTTACCAACATCTGCTCGCCGGGGCAGGTTCTGCGCGTCCCGGTGGCACACGGAGAAGGTCGCTACACGGCCTCGGCCGACGTGATCAAGGGGCTGGAGGATTCGGCCCAGGTGCTGTACCGCTACGTCACACCCGACGGCCAGGTAACGGATGAGGCGAATCCCAACGGCAGTCTCAACAACATTGCCGGGGTGACGAATGCCGCCCGCAATGTGATGGGGCTCATGCCACATCCAGAGCGGGCCTGTGAGCTTCTGCTCGGATCGGACGATGGGCTTACGGTGTTCCTGAGTCTTGCACGCCATTGCAACGTTAGCGTGGCGTAAGTTTGCAACGTCCTTCACGACAAAACCCATAACTCAGGAGCATCCGATGGGAAGGTTAGGCCCACTCGAGATCACGATCATTGTCCTTGTTCTTCTTTTGCTCTTCGGTGGCAAGAAGATTCCTGAACTCATGCGGGGTCTCGGCTCTGGTATGAAGGAGTTCAAGAAAGCCGCATCAGGCGACGGCGACGATCAATCCACGCCACAGAATCCGACGAAGTAAGTCACAACGACGCGATGTTTGACGTTGGTGGTGCGGAATTCCTCGTCATCATACTGGCGATCCTCTTGCTGTTCGGACCAAAGAGTCTGCCGGACTTTGCCCGCCAGATGGGTAAAGGTCTGCGGCAGTTCCGAAAGGCACAGGAGGATCTGACGCAGCAGATACGGGATATATCAGCGGACGCGGCCGTGAGGGAAGCCCTCAATACCGCGCCCGGCGTCGTGGTCCGCCCTCCGGCGGGCGGCGTGCCGGTCTCTCGCACCGATGGCTCTGCACCGGCCGATACCGCTGCTGATGGCACTCCGGCTACGCAAGCGGTGGCGGAAGGACCAGATGGCGAGCTTGCCGGACCCGACGACGGACCAGATGCGTCTATTGCGCCGTCACAGGCGCCCCCTGAACCGGAACCGAAGACATGATCTACAGCAGCGACCGTTCATCATTCATGGAGGGCAGATCCAGCGCATCGGAGCGTTGTGCTGAAGCCCTCGATACGATCAATGCCAAGGCAGAGCTCGGGGCATTCCTGCATGTCAACTCGGAGGGAGCTCGAAGCGCCGCTGCCACAAGCGACGAGCGCTTTGCGGCCGGCCTTGCTCGTCCGCTCGAGGGTCTGATCGTTGGCGTCAAAGACAACATCAGCGTGGTAGGGCAGCCCCTTACCTGCGCATCGAAGATGCTCGATGGATTCCGTCCCCTCTACAACGCTACCGTCATTGAACGTCTCTCGGATGCCGGAGCGATCTTCGTCGGCAAGACCAACATGGACGAGTTCGCCATGGGGTCGTCCAACGAAACATCGGCCTTCGGTCCGGTGCGCAACTCGTACGATCACGAGCGCGTGCCGGGCGGCTCGTCGGGCGGCTCGGCCGTTGCCGTAGCATCCGGCATGTGCCATGTAGCACTCGGCTCGGACACCGGCGGCTCTATCCGTCAGCCGGCAGCATTCTGCGGTGTCTATGGCCTGAAGCCCACCTATGGACGTGTTTCGCGCTATGGCTTGGTGGCCTTTGCGTCGTCGCTCGATCAGATCGGTCTGTTCTCCAACACGATCGATGACATGCAGGAGGTGTTTCGGGTTATCGACGGACACGATCCGTTGGATGCTACCTCGGTGCACCATGCCGCCGAATCAGCCGCTGAGCTGGCCGCGCCGCGCATCGCGGCTCTTCCGCTGTCGCGTCTCGACGGCTGCGCCCCTGAGATCGTCGATGCCTACGCGGCGTTCCGCGAGCGTCTCGTCGGACTTGGCGCTACGGTTGATGATGTCGACCTGCCACACTCGGAACTGTGGATCCCGACATATTTCATTCTGGCTACGGCTGAGGCATCAAGCAACCTTGCGCGCTTCGACGGCGTGCGCTACGGGCTCAGGGCCGAAGCCGAGGACGGAGATATTACGACGGCCTCACGCTCGGCCGGCTTTGGAACCGAGGTTCAGCGGCGCATCATGCTGGGCACCTTTTCGCTCTCCAAGGGATATGGTGAGGCCTACTACACCAAGGCGCAGCAGACACGCCGTCTGATCCGTGAAGCCTACGACCGCACGTTTGAATCCTACGATGCCTTTGCCCTGCCCACCACGCCCACAACGGCATTCCGGCTTGGAGAAAAGAGCGACCCCGTGAGCATGTGGTTGAGCGACTACTTTACGGTGTCGGCTAACATTGCCGGCATACCCGCCCTGAGTCTGCCCTTTGGCCACGACTCTTCGGGTCTGCCTATCGGCATGCAGCTGCAAGGTCCGATGTTCAGCGATGAACGTCTTATGTCCCTTGCCAAGGGGCTTGCGGCTTCCGCATAAGCCCCCTCCCATGCGGCACTAACGAGAGCCCGGGATGCGGTAGCTCTCGGCGCAGGTGATCGTCAGCGGCACGTCGATGCGTTCGGAAATGCTTTCCTTGACCGGACAGGTGATGACGGCCTGCTCGATGATGGCCAGCTCGGCGTTGGTCAGCTCCAGCGGAATATGAATGCTGACCGTCAGGCGCCCAATGCGACGCACAGGATCGGCGATCATCTCCTTTTTGACCTTTACCGTTGTGCCGCGAACATCCCAGCCATGCTTGTTGGCCGTCAGACCAACGTACGTCAGCATGCACGAACCGAGCGCCGTTGCCAGAAGATCCGTCGGTGAAAAACTCTCACCCCGGCCGTGATTGTCGACCGGTGCATCCGTAATGAGCTTCGTCGAGGACGGACCATGCACGGCCGTCGTGCGTAGCTCGCCGTCGTAAGTGAGTGTGATCTCGACCATGGTTTTACAGCCCTCGGTGTGGTGGTTCTTCCGTAAATTCGCGCTCTCTTTTACACAGGACAAGACACGATGAGCGTTTTGGTCAACAAAGATTCGAAAGTAATTGTTCAGGGCATCACCGGCGGTGAGGGGACGTTTCACGCCTCCCAGATGCTCGCCTACGGCACAAACGTCGTTGGGGGCGTAACTCCAGGCAAGGGTGGAACGATGTACTCCGGCAAGGGTGATGACACCTTCACGCACCCCGTGCCGGTGTTCAACACCGTGGCCGAGGCACGTACTGCCACCGGGTGCGACGTGTCGATCATCTTCGTTCCCGCCCCGATGGCCGCTGATGCCATCCTTGAGGCGATCTCGGCCGGCATGGACGTGGTGGTCTGCATCACAGAGGGCATTCCGGTGAACGATATGATCCCCGTCAAGGCCGCGCTCGATAACTCGACGTCGCGCCTTATCGGGCCGAACTGTCCTGGAATCATCACTCCGGGTGAGTGTAAGATCGGCATCATGCCGGGCTTCATCTTCACGCCCGGTGGTCCGGTAGGACTGGTCAGCCGCTCCGGCACACTCACCTACGAGGCTGTTCGCCAGCTGTCGGATGTGGGCCTGGGTCAGACAACCTGCATCGGCATCGGGGGTGACCCGATCATCGGTACTCGGTTTATCGATGCGATCAAGCTCTTCAATGAAGACCCAGAGACGAAGGCGATCGTGATGATCGGTGAGATCGGTGGCAACGCCGAAGAAGAAGCCGCCGAATACATCAAGAAGCACGTGACCAAGCCGGTCGTTGGCTTTATTGCCGGCCAAACAGCCCCTCCTGGACGCCGCATGGGTCATGCCGGTGCCATCATCTCAGGGGGCAAGGGAACCGCCGCCGACAAGATGGCTGCCATGAAGGCCTGCGGCATCCACGTGGTTGAGTCACCCGCCTCCATCGGTATCACGATGAAGAAGGTGCTCGACGGCCACAAGCCAGCAGCAAAGAAGGTCGCCAAGAAGAAGTAGGGTCGCAGCATGCTGCGATCTGCACAATGACGAGTGACGAGTGACG
>CANHFG010000072.1 GCA_947459875.1 Ignavibacteria bacterium | reverse complement strand
CGCTGGATATCCCATCGAGCCCCATAGCTAAGGGCGAGCGTCAGAGTCAGCCCGTCGTTGCCAGACGTCCGCTCGATGGCCCTCTGAAGGACTTTTTCCACGCCACGCGGCAGGGCGTTGGTCTTGCCGATGGTCCGGATGCGAACGTTGTTCTCGTGCAGCTCCTCGAGTTCTTTCTTGAGGTACGATTCGAGAAGCGACATCAGAAAACGAACCTCCGGAGCCGGGCGCTTCCAGTTCTCGATCGAGAAGGCATAGAGCGTCAGGTACTGGACGCCCACCTGCGAACAGGCCTTGACGACCGAACGGACGCTTTCCATGCCGGCACGATGACCTTCAAAGCGCGGCATGGACCGCAACTCGGCCCAGCGACCGTTGCCGTCCATAATGGCCGCTACGTGCCGCGGTAGCCGTTGGCTCCCCCGCAGCATCTGGCGCATGTGCTCGATGTCCGATGAGACAAGCTCGTCAGACCAACTCACTCTCCCTCCATGGCTTTACAGGCTGCAAAGATACAAAGACGGGTCATTGCGTGGGGCTAAGGTTGTGCAGAATAAGGGCCTTTCGTATGTTTGCCGTCCGCCGAAGGAAGGGTCCGGCAGCCCGGTTTCCTGACACGCTTTCCGGTTCGGAGTATTGTTTAGAGTTGTCCGTCACGAGGCCACGTTGAACGTCACGAAAGCCGACATCGTCGATAAGATCGCCAGCGAAACGGGTCTGACCAAGCTTGAGACCAAAGCCGTTGTAGACGGCTTTCTGCTGAGCATCATCGATGCGCTTGCCGAGGGCAAACGCATCGAGCTGCGTGGCTTCGGTGTGTTCAGCGTCAAGAGCCGCAAGCCACGGATGGCACGCAATCCCCGCACCGGTGACCCCGTGCCCCTTGAAGAACGGTTTATCCCCGCATTCAAGGTCAGCTCGGAGTTTCAGGAAAAGGTTCACGAGAAGCTCCGTACAAAGGGCTCTCAGGACTCCCATCCATCGGCGTAACGGCAATGAAAGCATCGATTGCCTGGGGGCTGGTTGCTTCCATCATCGTTGTGGTCGGTGGCGGCTCGTGGGCACTTTCGCGCATGGCCATATCGGCTAACATCGATGCCGGGAGGGAAAAAGCACTAGCACGGGCGGCCGAGCGACAGGAAGGCGACGAGGCATCGGCGCGTCAGCAAAAGCTGACGTCGCTGCTCGCGACGATCGAGGATTCCCTGGGAACACGACCGCTCGACAGCATGCTGGTGATCTCGGCGGCGAACATTGCCTACGATCTTGGACAGTTTGTCAAAGCGTCCCGACTTTATCGGCGCTTTCTTGATTCGATCGATGCTTCGGCATCAACGGTTCGCATCGATTATGCATATGCCCTGTTTCAGACCGGGCAGCAGCAGCAGGCGATCACCGAACTCGAAGGGGTCATCAGGAAGGAACCGAAGAACCAGTCGGCCCTCTTCAACATCGCTGTGATGTACACGCAACTGCAGCGCCTGGAAGATGCCGTCACATGGTTCAAGCGCTGCCAGCAGGCCGATCCTCAATCGCCTATCGGTCAGCGTGCTGCTCTGGCGCTCGAACAGCTGTCAAAGACAACGTAAACTGAAGAACGAAAACCAAAATTTTTCTCACGTCATCCAGAGGTCACCATGCCATGCGGTAAAAAGCGCAAGCGCCATAAAATGGCCACGCACAAGCGCAAGAAGCGGCTTCGTAAGAACCGCCACAAGAAGAAGAGCAGGTAAATGAAAAAAGCGCCCCCATGGGCGCTTTTTTATTTACGGAGTTACCGAATTACAGAATTACGAAGTGACGCCTCACACCCCACACCTCACACCTCACACCCCACACCTCACACCTGCGCGAAGCGCCGTAACTTCCACAATGTTTCTCGGACTTCTTGCCGCATCAGGGACGCTTCTGTCATGGAGCGTGGGTACGCTGGCCTTTCTCAAGGCCTCTCGTCTCATGGATCCGGGACTACTGAACCGTGCGCGTCTCGGCGTAGCGGTCGTTGTTACGCTTATCATCGCGTCGACTGTGGCAGGGCTGTGGCCATGGGATCTGCTTGCAACAACGTCTGCAGAGTCCTGGCTGTGGCTTGGCCTGAGCGGCTTTATTGGACTCACGATCGGCGATCTGTTCGGCTTTACCTCGCTGCGCATTCTGGGCGCACGGCGTCAGAGCGTGATCGGCACGACAGCTCCGGCAGCATCAGCTGTGGTTGCACTGGCAATGCTTGGTGAGACGCTATCATGGTCGGACGCCATCGGCATCATGCTCTCGATCGCTGGGGTCATGTATGCGATGAATACGTCGCAGGAACGTCAGGAGGTCCAGAACGAAGGTTTCGGCTCGTACTCCCTGGGCATCCTTCTGGCGATTGGTGGAGCTATCTGTCAGGGGGCTGGCCTTGTCCTTGCAAAGAAGGGGATGACCGGAGCCAACGCATCGATCGCTCCATTTCATGCCACGTTCCTTCGCATGAGCGTGGGTTTCTGTGCAACGTACCTCGTGGATGTTCTGCGGCGAGCACCCCATCGCCCCCTGAAGGATGCCTATGCACATCCCGATGCGAGGACGGCGATGCTCACCGGCACGCTCTTTGGACCCATCATTGGCGTAACACTTTCGCTGGTGGCAGCCCGCAGTCTGGACGTCGCCGTGGCACAAACGATCTTCTCATTGGTGCCGTTCGTCGTGATGGCCATCATGCGACTTTTCTACCGTCAGCCGATCCCCGCGCGCAGCATTATCGGTGCGGTGATCAGCGTCTCCGGCGTGGTGCTCCTGGTTACCGGCACGCCGTGACGGCGTATGTTTGCCACGCTCACGATCTCACACCACCCCTTTTGAATATGAACCAACGACTTGTCGACCTCGGCCTTCCCGGCATTCTTGAAAACCCCGATCACCTTGCGGCACTTACCGATGAGCAGATAGACGAGCTTGCGGCCATTCGCGATGAAGCTGCCGACGCCCTTGAACAGGATGAGTCCAACGCCGATCTGATCGATACCATCTACCTTGCACACATGACGCTGTCGTCAGCCCTATTCCTGCGTGCCATCGCGTCGGACCTTCCCGTGCCCGATCTACCGGCGGCACAGGTTCTGGCCCGCTCGTGGGCTGGGGGCTTGCTGATCTCCTGCGATTCCGATTCAGTGCGGGATCTCATCGCACCACGCTCGACACTGGACGTGCTGACCAAGGCCGGACTGCCCGCCAAGGCCGATCCAGAGCTGTCGTTCTCGCTGCCTCCAACACGTCTGGCCGAGCTGATCGAACTGGCCGATGACGAAGTCGATGACGCATCAAGCCGTGAATACTTCGGATCGTTCTGGAAGATCGGCCAGACCGAAGATGGAGACGCCCTCTGCTTGGATGAACGCGCCGACTGCGCAGTGGTTCTTCTCGACGCTGAATGGGGCTACTACGCCCAGCAGTTCGTGAACTCCTCCGTCGGACACCTGTTGCAATGCCTCGAAGCATGGCGCACCTTCGAAATCGACGATACGAATGAGGTAGAAGATGCCCTCTCACGTCTCGAACGCGCCATCGATCGCATCGATCCGCGTGCCCTCACCGAAGGGGCGTTCTGGTTCGACGTGATGGCGATGGTGGTGGAGGAGGAAGAGGAAGAGTAAGTACGGAATTACGGAATTACGGAATTACGGAAGTACGGAAGTACGGAAGTACGGGTAGGGGCGAGCCTACGTGCTCGCCCAGTTGTCTCGCCCAGTCTCGCCCACAACCACACCCACAATACACAAGAGCTCCTCGCACGATCGCGCGAGGAGCTCTTTTTCGTTTATCGTCAATCCCTGGGCCAAGGCCCGAGGCTATTCTCAAATCCAAAAAACCTCACACCTCACACCTCACACCTACTTCGCAATCGCCACTGACCGGCGTTCGCGCACCACGGTGACGCGGATCTGGCCAGGGTATTCCATTTCGGTTTCGATGCGGCCGGCAATATCATTTGCCAGCTGATCTGCGCGCAGGTCGTCGATGCGATCCGGCTCGATGATGACGCGTACTTCGCGGCCCGCCTGGATGGCGAAGGTCTTGGTGACACCGTCAAACGAGGTGGCGATCTCTTCAAGCTGCTGCAAGCGCTTGATGTAGTTCTCCAGTGACTCGCGGCGGGCACCCGGACGGGCGCCGCTGATCGAGTCGGCCGATTGCACCAGAACAGCGATCGGTGATTCCATTTCGATGTCGTCGTGGTGAGCACCGACGGCATTGACAACCAGCGGATGTTCCTTGTACTTCTTCACGAGTTCCATACCGAGCAGGGCGTGCGGACCTTCAAGTTCGCGGTCGATCACCTTGCCGATGTCGTGCAGAAGACCGGCACGCTTGGCAAGGTTGACATCCAGTCCGAGCTCGTTGGCCATGATCCCCGTAAGGAAGCCCACCTCGATCGAGTGAGCCAGAAGGTTCTGACCGTACGACGAGCGATACTTCATGCGTCCGACGTAGCGGATCATTTCCGGATGGATGTTGTGAATGCCCAGCTCCATCAGAGCATTCTCACCAACGCGCACCACTTCTTCTTCGAGTTCCTTACGCACCTTGTCGACGACTTCCTCGATACGCGCAGGATGGATACGTCCGTCGCCCATGAGGCGCTCTAGCGATACACGGGCCACCTCGCGGCGGAACGGATCAAATCCAGAGATCACCACCGCTTCCGGCGTATCGTCAATGATCAGGTCAACGCCTGTTGCCGCTTCAAAGGCACGGATGTTGCGTCCCTCACGACCGATGATGCGCCCCTTCATCTCTTCTGATTGAAGGTTGATCACGGACACGGTCGATTCCACGCAATGGTCAGAGGCTGTGCGCTGGATTGCCATGAGCACAATGCGCTGAGCTTCCTTCCGGGCATTGAGCTTTGCTTCATCACGGACATCCTTGACCAGCTGAGCGGCATCGGCCTTGGCGTCGTTGACCATATTGTCGACGAGGAACTTCTTAGCGTCCTCCTTGCTCATGCCCGTGATACGCTCAAGACGGATGTTCTGCTCTTCCAGCAGTGCGTCGATCTGCTTGGTCTTGGCATCGATGGCCGAGGCTTTGCGATTGACGTCGGACTCCATGCCCGAGAGCGTCTTTTCCTTCTTGTTGATGACCTCGAGCTTCTGCTCGATCCCCTCTTCCCTTTTGCGCAGCTCCTTCTCGAGATTCTTGAGCTTGGCCTCTTTGGAGTCGCGCTCCGAATCATACTTGCGCTTGAGCTCGCGGAACTTGTCGTCAGCCTCGTCGATCTTCGTGCGCTTGATCGCCTCGGCCTTCTTTTCCGCATCCTGAAGGATGCTCTTAACTTCCGCCTCAGCGGCTTCTTTCTTTGTTGCGGCGACCTTTGCGCCGGCAAAGTAACTGACCAGGAAGCCGACCACTGCTATGGCCGCCCCTGTGATGATGGCCATCATCATTGGGTCCATCATGTTCACAACTCCTTCCCCGCTCCATTGAGCGGCCTGCCGCAAGCCCCCTAGGGAGTCGTCGGCAGAGATAAATAAAGGAGCCGCATCCCACTACATCGGAACGAATCCGTTGTGTTCGGTTGGGAAAAGAACCAAAAGTACCGCACGGTGGGTATCATCCTGGCCATCGCTGACTTCCACTGAATGGTTACGGTCGAACCGTACCGGCGCCGCTGGCGTCCGGACCATTTCCGCATGCGCGGGTGAGGCCTGCCATTGATGGTCAGAGACTGATTCCCTGGAGTGAAAAAATTTGTATGATTCTTTTTCAAGCGTGCGAAAACTGTAGCGGAATGCGGCTACGCGTTCCTACCGACGCACCAGGCCTTGAGGACGATTCACAATAGCGGTTGCTGCGCTGCCCGCTCTAGATAGCGGGTCATGGATTCCAGTTCTTCGGCGACGTATCTCACGTCGGACTGACGCTGTGCATTGACCTCGACATACCTCTCGGCAATGTTCAGGGCGGTCAGGACAGTGAGTGTTGGGGTAGATTGTTCCCGGAGTGTCTGCTGAAGATTTTGAAACTGGACGTTGACTTCGCGCACGGACTGCTTGATCTTCTCTTCGTTGTCTCCACGAAGAGTAAGGTCTTTACCTGCTATTGTGACTCGGATCGCTTTCGACATGGGGTGTCGGATTGAAAAAATTTCTGTTTCCGAGCTGGAAGTTAGGAAATCCTGAGCAAATCTTCGACCCGGTCGGCCAATTCATCCAGCCGGTCGGCCATCAGAAGTAGCTCCTCGGGCGTGACCACCACATCCGCATCTTCGGAATGTGCTGGTTCGATCGTCGAAGGGGGCTCAGCAGGCGCCATCGGAGCCTCATAGGCCATGGCGAAGAGTGTCATCTGATCACGCTGCGCAGGGTCTTCTATATGACGAAGTCCGGCCGCCCGATATAGTTCCACGATGGCCATCGCTCGATCAAGCTGTTCCTGCAGGTCGATCACCTGATCCGATATCCGCTCAATGTCTGCCGTGGCACCTGCGTCGAGAGCTCGCACGGCTTCGCTTTCCATCGCCTGCAGCCGCTCGGTGATCTCCGTCAGCGTCTGCTGCAGTTCCTGCACTTCGGCCTGGCGGGCACTCAGTTGCAGCTCAAATTCCACGACTTCCTGACGAGCCCGAGACAGCTCAGATCCGAGGTCCTCATTGCGGGTGTTCTTTTCGTCGACCAATCCCTCAAGGTCGGCTGCTCGCTGCTGAAGTCGCTCAACGCGCTGCTCGAGTTCTTCCCGCTCTCGCTGAAGAATATCCAGTTTCACCGACATCTCCGTGGCGTCCGTCAGCTGCTCACTTTTCTCATCAAGCCGGGCCTCGAGTTCCGCCACCCGAAGGCTCATACCGGCAAGGTCCTGCTCCAGCAGCGACCTCTGGTGATTGGCTGTTGCCAGATCCATCTCCAGGTGCTGCATCGTCTGGCTGACCTCGTTGCGCATCTGCAGTTGCGCCGAGCGTCCTTCCTCAAGCGCCGCCTCAAGCTCGGCAACACGTCGCATGGAATTGGCCACGTCGGCCTCAAGCAGCTGACTCATCTCTTGCGAGTCGGCAAGTGCCGACTGCGATACCGAAAGATCCCCCTGCACCTGGGCAAGAGCCGTCTGAAGTTCCTGGATGCGAGCACGACTCTCGGCCGACTCGACCTCTACCAGGGCGGGCTTCTGAGCTTTAAGCTGCGCCACTTCCTGACGCAGCGTCACGATCGTCTCGGCCGATGCACGCACCACGTCCCAGAACTTCCGAAGCGCAAGTTCGACCTCGGCGGACGCGTTCGCTGATATCACCACCGGCGCAGCGGCCTCTGATGCCGAGTCGGCCTGTTGCTGGAACTCGGATTCGGGCTCAGCTTGAAAAAGACTGCTCATGATGCTGCTCCTGCAGAAGAGTGTTCATTGCTTTCTTTCACGGCAAGGGGCGCTTCGTGACCTCGCAGAACGGCACCGAATCGCGCGTTAACCTCGGCAGTGATGGCTGCGATGGCCGCGTCGACATCGGCATCCACCAGAGTGCGGTCGGCCGCGCCAAAGGTCATCCGCATGGCCAGCGACTTGCGCGTTGGCCCCAGAAGCTTATCGCGATAGACATCAAACACCTCAGCCGTGCGGATGTTCGGCCCCCCAACTCTCAGGGCTGCAGCGGTGAGCTCGCCGGAGATGAGCTCTTCGGCTACCACCAGGGCAAGATCACGCTCAACGATCGGGAATGCCGACACGGGTACGTAACGCCGCGCTGACGCGACAATGGCGCGCAGATCGATCACCGCAACGATCGCTGATGCCTGCAGGTCACAACTCGATGCCAGAGCAGGGTCGACCTGACCGACGTATCCGATTGCGCGACCGGCGCACTCACAGATAAGCGTGTTGACGGTGAACATCGGTACTTCTTCCGAAGACGGACGCATCATGATATCAGCCGAGAGTGACTGCACGTCGGCTACCAGATCGTAGAGGTCGAGTGCTCGCCCCCTCTCACTCCAATGCGCCGCCTGCTCTCCGGCAACGAGGAGCGTAAGCAGCTCTTGCTGGCGGACGCCGAACTCGCCGCCAGCATCGCGGCTGAAGACCGAACCGATCTCCATCAGACGCACCCCGTTGGCCCCATGACGCAGGTTGCGAGAGGCAACACGAAGAAGCGACGGGATGAGCGAGGTGCGCATGACCGAGAACTCGCGGCCAAGAGCGTTGGCCAGTGTTACACCATCGGCACCATGCTGGTCTTCTGGCGACCCGAGAACGTTCGTAACACAGTCGGTGTACCCTCGTGAGGTGAGCATCGTGCGCACACGCACACGCTGGGCGTGTCCGTGAGGTCCACCACTGCGGAGGTCTGCCGGCAGCGCTGAGCCACCGATCGCTATGTGCGCCCGCTCGGCCGACGGAACATTGTCGATGCCATAGAGACGCATGACCTCTTCGGCGATATCGATCTCGGCCGCAATGTCCATACGCCAGGACGGTGCTGTGACCAAACACGAACCGTTGCCGACATCCTCAACAGCACAGCCGACGGCGCGGCATACATCGATGATGTAATCATCCGAAACATCGATGCCCACAACAGAGCGCATTCTCTCGAACCGCACTCGAAACGAAGCCGGTGTCAGCGGCGCGGGGTAGGCATCTACGCGGTTGAGTGCTTCGCCCCCTGACAGTTCAAGAATCAGCTGCGTTGCACGGTCGAGGGCCCATTCCACGCCAGCGATATCCACTCCTCGTTCGAAGCGATAGGAAGCATCCGTGCTCAGCCCCAGGACCTTGGCGGTTCGACGGATAGATGAAGGGGCGAACCAGGCCGACTCAAGCAGAACCGAGGTGGTATCGTCGGTGATCTCCGAGTGCTGACCACCCATTACACCGGCGATGCCCACCGGGCCCCGAGCATCGCAGATCAGCAGCATCGACGAGTCAAGCCGACGCTGTTTACCGTCAAGCGTGGTGTACTCGTTCACACCGGCCTGGCCGGCTGTTTGAATGACAAACGAAGAGTCCGTGATCGTGCGGGCGTCATAGGCATGCAATGGCTGACCGCACTCGTGCATCACGTAATTAGTAACGTCAACGATCACATTCCGCGGACGAAGCCCCAGGGCCGTTAGGCGGTCTTTCAGCCATGTGGGCGACTCAACCACGCGCACGCCATCGATACATCGTGCCATAAAACGTCGGCACAGATCAGAATCACGGATCTCGATCCTCACCTCTGGCTGCGCATCGACGTGAGCCTTCAGCGACGAAACGTCGGCCAGGCTGACCCTGCTTCGCATGGAGGCCGCCAGGTCGCGGGCAATACCCAGGTGCGACAGACAGTCGGCTCGGTTCGGCGTGATAGCCACATCGTAGGTCACATCATCAATGCCAAGCGCGCTGGCAAGGGGCGTTCCCGACGCAACATCAAGTTCAAGCACCCAGATACCGTCGTGGTCGTCTCCCAACCCAAGCTCTGACTGCGAGCAGATCATCCCCTGCGAGGTCACCCCACGCAGCGGACGCTCCTCGATGGCAAATCCGGCAGACGGCACAACCGCACCGACGAGGGCCACGGGAACGGTCTGACCGGCAGCCACGTTCGGCGCACCGCAGACAATGGTCTTGGGCTCGGCCTGCCCGACGTCCACCGTGCATACCGACAGCTTGTCAGCCTTCGGATGCGCCTGCTTGTCGAGCACCCTTCCTACGACAAACCCTTGCAGTACCGAGGACATATCAACGATGTCCTCAACCTCCAGCCCAAGGTCCGTCAAAACCTTCTGTACCCTCTGAGGCGTCCACTCAGACGCCGGCAAGGCAACAAACTCCTGCAACCACCGATGCGAGATTTTCATCTCAAGAATTTTCTCCGTTGAACCATCGCAAATTTATACGTCACAACGGCATAGCAGGGGGCGAGTTATGCACAGTGACAAGTGACAAGTGACGAGTGACGAGTGACGAGTGACAAGTGACGAGTGACAAGTGACAAGTGACGAGTGACGAGTGACGAGTGACGAGTGACAAGTGACAAGTGACGAGTGACAAGTGACGAGTGACGAGTGACAAGTGACCAATGAAGATTGCTCTCAATCGTCGCCGGCTAACGCCTGGCTATCTTACCAGTCAATCACAACAACGAAAGTATCTGCAACATGGAAACAAGTACTGACATCAAAGAAGTCGTTCGTTCGGCGTATGCCGGCATTGCCGGACAATCAAAAGAACAGAACGCGGCCTCATGCTGCGGCGTCGGCGGGTGTTCGACGGTGGACTACACCATCTTCGCCGAGGACTACTCGAAGATGAAGGGATACGTTGCCGATGCTGACCTCGGACTTGGCTGTGGCGTGCCGACCGAGTTTGCGCAAATCCGCGAGGGCGATCTCGTGGTCGACCTTGGATCCGGTGCCGGAAATGACGCTTTTGTTGCGCGCGCCATTACTGGTCCTGCGGGAAAGGTCATCGGCATTGACATGACGCCCGAGATGATCGACAAGGCCCGCAACAACGCCGACACCCTTGGTTTCAACAACGTCGAGTTTCGCATAGGCGATATTGAGAACATCCCGATGGCGGCAAACCGGGCTGACGTGGTGATCAGCAACTGCGTGCTCAACCTTGTGCCTGATAAGGCACGTGCTTTTCAGGAGATGCATCGCATTCTCAAGCCGGGCGGTCACTTCAGCGTCAGCGACGTTGTCCTTCAGGGCGAGCTTCCGGACGGGCTGCGCAACGATGCCGAGATGTATGCCGGATGTGTCTCCGGGGCCATTCAGCTCGACACGTACCTGGCGCTTCTGCATCAGGTTGGATTTACCAATGTCACGGTCCAGAAGAAGCGTCAGGTCAGCCTGCCTACCGACATTCTCTCGGCCTACCTCACACCGGATGAAGTCACGCAAATGCAGTCCGATGACATTGCCGGCAAAGGCATTTACAGCATCACCGTGTACGGCGAAAAGCCCCCTGCCTCGTGCTCACCCGACTCAGGATGTTGTTAGCTGGGGCCGAACAACACATGCCTGACCATTTCCAGTTCGTGATTTTCATCGCGGACACCCCACGTCAGAGGGATCCCCGTAGGGGCGACCCTGTGTGGTCGCCCAAATCGTAACATGCGCAGCCAAAAAGCTAGCCAAATAGTGAGCCAAAAAGCACTAAGCCCTTGCAACTACTTGAGTCACAAGGGCTTAACGTTTTTTCGATGTAGCGGGGGCAGGAAACGAACCTATTGATATGTGGAAAAATCAGGATGCTTCCTGAGATATAGCAACACAATGAAAATCAAGGAGATACGTAAATAGAAGGCATCGCGAGATATCTGGTGATATCCCGAGATCAACCGAAAAACCGTAAGCCAAAACGTAAGCCAAAATCTACGATTAGGGGGAAGCGATGGGCCGGTTCATTCTCCGAAAAGGTCGACCACGTAAGGACGGACGCGTGACGCTGACCTTCAGCGGTCATGTCGGCGGACAACGCATATTCGCCGGTACGGGTTTAGCCATCCGTCCAGAAGACTGGGATGACTTCCGACAGCAGGTCCGCCGTACCGACACCAACTATGCGCAGATCAATGCCAAGCTGCGCGATATGCAGGCACGCTTCGATCAGGAGATCGCCGCCATCGACGTTGTCGATACGGTTGCCGTGGAGCACCTCAGACGCGAGTTCTCACGCAAGGGCGGTGAGGAAGCTCAAGAATTAGCTACGAAGGAGCTGACGTTCTGGACTGGCTACGATGCGTTCATCGGTGCCAAGGCTACCGATCGTGGTGATCGGACGATTGCCAAATACAAAACGCTGCAGAGGATCCTCCGGGAGTTTGAAGGGGGCTATGGCAAACTCACCTTCGAGGTGCTGACGCACGACTTCTACGATGCCTTCAAGCGATTCCTCATCAAGAAGCGCGGTCTTACCAACAACTCCATCGGTAAATACGTGAGCACCCTCAAGACCTACCTTGGCTGGGCCGAGGATCGGGGATTAGCCGTGCCGAAGGACTACCGCAAGTTCAAGGTCGACGAAGAGGATG
>CANHFG010000071.1 GCA_947459875.1 Ignavibacteria bacterium | reverse complement strand
GGATCGCTGGTGAGTATAATGGGTTCACAGCGGAACTATGCGATCGTGCTGCCGCGGGATGCCTCGAGTGCTCTGCTCAGGGACTTGGGACCAAGCGAGGGCAAGGATATCGACTCTGCAGGATTCTCGTGTTTTGTGAACGACGCGCTGATCACCATCCGTGGTCAGACGGATGTGCATGTTTCTCGCGACACAGGAAGAACGTTTAGCGATCGACTTACTGATCCGTATCTGCGCTACATCGCCAACGTTCGGGTATGCCGCAACACCAAGGTTTTCGGCTCCGACGACTACGTCTATATCGCTAACGAACGCGGGGACTTCTACAATGGCCCTATCGATTCTGTCACCACCGGAGTGGAGGAACAGGCCGACTTCTTTGCTTACCCGCCCTATCCAAATCCGTTTTCCGTGAGCACAACCATCGCTGTTACGTGGTTCTGGACTATTGCTCCGCAGTCGCTCACGCTGAAGGTGTACAACCAGCTTGGCGAGGAGGTACGCGATCTCACAGCCCAGCTGCATGCTCGGGTTCGGTCATATTCCTCAACGGCCATCTTCGATGCTGCCGACCTTCCCAATGGCATGTACTTTGCCGTCTGCCGAGGTCCGAATGGGACGTCTACACAGTCTATTCTGCTTTCGCGATGACAACCAACAGGCTACGGCAGGGATCCATGCGTTTGAAGATGGATTCCCGCTTTCGCAGGGAATGACGACCAACGGGCGAGATTACACACGGCACCGGGCGAGACAACACACGGCACCGGGCGAGACAACACACGGCAACGGGCGAGACAACACACGGCAACGGGCGAGACAACACACGGCAACGGGCGAGACAACACACGGCAACGGGCGAGACTGCGTCTCGCCCCTACACAGGGCATCGACCTCACATCTAAAACCTGTACTTCTCGTACCAGATCTCGACCGTGGCCTTTGTCTTGCCGTTGGGATCTGCGGGTTTCTTGGGTTGGGAGGACTCGTTGAAGTCGCCCGTGATGGTGCGTGGGATCTCGAAGTTGGGCACCTCCATCATGAGCTTCATGTAGGAGGGAAGGCAGAAGGATGCTGCTTTCGGATTGCCGTAGACCAACTCCGCGGTGACCGAGCCACCGGTCTTGGAGGTGGCCACGACCTTATGGGTGAGCAGGGTTGCTGGATCGACGAACATCGTTGCCAGTACGACGTTGCCGGACTCATCGGCAGGGATGATCTTGATCTTGCGCAGGGTGAGCCCCTTCCATGTTTCCGTACCCATGTCGATCGCCGCAAAGTCGCCCGACAGCAGGGACAGAGCGCTGAGCTCTGTGCTCTGCTTGGGGATCATCGCAAAGCCGGACGATGTGATCTTGGTTGTGTTGGGCGGCGTGAAGCTGAGTGTAGCACGCGACTCCGGGGCCTTGATGAAGGGAATGTCGACCTTCAGTCGCAGGTCGGCCGAATACTTACCGCTGGCTTCCATGCGCTTGCGGATGGACATCAACAGTGCTTTAGCATCGGCAGATGCAAACGTTGTCGCAGGAACGATGCTCACAAGAGCGAGCACCACTATCAGCAGGGGGCGGATCACGTCAGGATATCCTTTCTGCGGATGATCAGGTGTGCGGCGGCAAAACAGCCGACGATGTGCAGCATCAGCGTGATGAAGGACGGCACAATGCGGTCCCATCGCACCGGATCGTCAAAGAAGAACTTCCAGCTGTTCATGTGATTCGTAAAGAACAGCGGGCGGACGTAATCAAAAAGAGGAACGTCGATGGCCGAAATGATCGTCATGACGATGATGATCGACATCGTGGTCATGATCGGACCAATGGCGTTTTCAACAAGCGACGAGCACAGGAAGGCGACGCTTGAAACGGTTGCCATGGCCAGGAATGCCCACGCATACGCGTAGCCGAAGCGCCACATCAGATCATCGGCCTGCAGGATGGTGATCTGCTGACGGATAATGAAGACCTCCCCGGTGCCGAGAAAGCCAATACCGAGTCCGAGCGAAAGCCCTGCCATGCAGACCACGAGAAGAAACGTATACGTGAGCGTGGAGAGATACTTGGCGTTGACCATTGTGGCGCGCGACAGAGGGCGCGTCAGCAACAGACGATACGTCCCCGCCGTGGCCTCACCGGCCAGTACTTCGCCGGCCACAAGTGTGATCAGAAACGGAACATGCAGGTAGAGCGAGGAAAAGATGATGTAGGCAACGGCGTAACCGTTCAGAAGGTGACCCGTGAATTCGAAGTTGTCCTTCAGGCCCGCCGTGGCAAACTTGAAGAACTGTTCGCCCTGCATGCTCATCCCGACAACAACGATCGGGATCAGCACCGCGAGCGCAAGAAAGCCGATGAACGTTCTCCACTTGGAGAAGATCTTGGACATCTCCACGCGATAAGCGGTCAGTATCATGCGGCCTCCCTGGTGAGCGAGATGAAGTACTCTTCCAGCGAGCGCACCGGTACGATGCCGTGCAGGCCCACTCCGGCTGAACTGAGCATGGCCGCCACATGCGGTATCTCCGACTTCTCGAGCATCATGATGACCGCTGCATCGGTTGACGAATGAACATGCTGTGCTAGTTGCGATGCATTGATGATCGACAACGCCAATGCCGCATCCGGAGTCTCGATCGTTACCTTCATACGTCCGGCATTGAGCAGGTCCTGCACAGCCCCTTCAATGATTGCCTGACCCCGGTTGATGATCACCATCCGGTTGGCGGTTAGTTCGACTTCCGGCAGGATGTGGGATGACAGGAAGATCGTCTTCTTGTGATCGGCCGCAAGTTCAAGGATGAGGTCGCGCATGTCCACCATCCCATGCGGATCCAATCCCGTGGTCGGTTCGTCCAGCACGATAAGGTCAGGCGAATGCAGAAGTGCCTGGGCAATACCCAGTCGCTGCTTCATGCCGTGCGAAAAGGTCTTCACCTTGCTCTCGGAGCGAGTGTCGAGTCCGACCATGCCGAGGACCTTCATGATCGCGGGCCGCGAAACATCGGCGTCGCTGAGTCTGCCGAGTAACTCGAGATTGCGACGTGCCGTAAGGTAGTTGTAGAAGTCCGGACGCTCAACGATCGCACCGATCCGTGCAAGGATCTTCGTTCGATGCGTATTGAGGTCCATTCCAAAGATCTTGATCGAGCCTGAGGAGGGGGCGATCAGCGACATCATCATGCGGATGGTTGTACTCTTTCCCGCACCGTTTGGTCCGAGAAAGCCATACACATCGCCCTGCTGTACCGTCAGGTTGAGCCCATTGACGGCGTTGAACGAGCCATACCTCTTGTGAAGGTCACGGATCTCGATGACTGGAAGTGACATTGCAGATCACAGTGCGGCTACAAGGCGTTTGAATGCTCGACCCCGTTCTTCGTAGTTGGCGAACATGTCGAAGGACTTGCAGGCAGGTGAGAACAGCACGACATCGTCGGCAAGTGCCATCTCGGAGGCGATACGTATGGCATCTTCCATCGTTTCGGCCTTTACACAGCGCTTGGTCGTACACCAATGGTTGAATATGGCTTCCGCTTCTTCGCCGATACAGACGATCGACTTGACGTTGGCGGCTACCAGCCCGTCGAGTTCAGCATAGTTGTTGCTGTCCCCACGGCCGCCGGCGATCCACACGATCGGTCTGTCATAGCTTGAAAGCGCGTACCACGTGGCGTTAACGTTGGTGGCCTTCGAATCGTTCACAAAACGGGCCCCTTTATGAATTCGTACATTCTCGAGGCGATGCTCGACTCCGCTGAACGACATCAGCGAATCACGAATATTCTCATTGCGCACTTCAAAGGCGCGGGCCGCCAAGGTGGCTGCCATGGAGTTTGCTGCGTTGTGAACTCCTGGCAATCCAAGACGTCTCAAGGACATAAGGATCTCCTCAGTATGCTGCTGATCCCGAAGAACGATTTCACCCCCCCGGATGAATGCTCCATCAACCTCACGAGTGGTGCTGAAGAAGCGTACCGAACTTCGGACTGCTGATGCTGCCGGCGCGACTGCCGGATCATCAGCGTTCAAAATTACAATGTCATTGGCCTGTTGGTTCGAAGCAATTTTCCACTTTGATTCAACGTATTGGGAAAACGTGCCGTGATAGGAGAGGTGATCCGGCGTAATGTTCAGGATCATGCTGACATGCGGACGGAATGATGTGATCGTGTCGAGCTGATAGGAACTGCATTCGGCAACGATTACGGTCTGCGGCGTGATGGCATCAACCAGCGCACTAAGCGGAGTTCCGATGTTTCCCGCCGCAACAGCGTCACGTCCGCTCTGCTGCAGAATGTATGCCGTAAGCGCGGTCGTCGTGGTCTTACCATTGGTGCCGGTAATGGCAATGATCGGGTTAGTGAGCTGACGGCTGGCATACTCGAGTTCACCGATGAGCTCAATGCCCCGGCGCTCGGCTTCAACACGAACGGCATGCGAGGGTGGCACGCCGGGGGAGACAACGATCAGGTCTGCATCATAGACCCGGTCGGTGTGTCCACCAAACTCGCATGCGATGGCGTGCTGGCCAAGTCTGGCATGCGCGTCCGAGGCGGCTTCGGCGGACTTGGCTTCGCTGACGAATACGTCGTGACCCTTGCGGTGGGCCAGTTCTGCGGCGGCAATGCCGCTAAGCGCGGCACCGATAACGGAGATCTTCATGGCCGCAAAAATACGTCCGCAATGCGGCCTAGTGCGTGCGCTCCATCAAAGACGAGGCAAGGTCATGCAGGCGGTCCCTTGAAGCGCTGGCCGGCAGACTGAGAAGTGCCTCATAGGCACTGTGCGTGTATCGTTCAACGATCGACGTGGCGGCTTCCATCACACCATACCGGTCGAGCATGACGATCACTTCATCGACGTGTTCGGCCGTAAGGGGCTTGCCAGCTCTGAACATGGATGTGATCTGACGGTCGCGCTCGGTGGCCAGGGGGCTATTCTCTACGCGGTCACAGCACTCGAGCATGAGCCACGTGCGCTTGCCTTCGATGATGTCTCCGCCGCGTGCCTTGCCGAACTTCTCCGAGCCATACACATCCAGAATATCGTCCTGCATCTGAAACGCAAGGCCGATCTCGCGCGCAAAGCGCTGCAGCGCATCCCTCTGGTCGGGATCCGACCCTCCGATACTTGCGCCAATGGCCACCGACGTTTCGAGAAGGCGCGCCGTTTTGCGCTCGATCATCATGAAGTACTCATCGGCTTCAACATCCGAGCGAAGCATGAATTCCATGTCGAGGGCCTGTCCATCGCAGACGTCGATAAGCCCCGTTGAAAATGCATCCACAACGTCAAGCGGACGCGGCGCGTGCTCGGCGCTGCGCAGAAGCAGGCGCATGGCCATACCCATCATCACGTCGCCCGAGAGAATAGCCGTGTTGGTGTTCCACTTCCGATGAACCGTATCACGTCCGCGACGCTTCATCGAGCTGTCCATGATGTCGTCATGCACGAGAGTGAATGTATGAAGCAGCTCGATAGCGATCGATGCCGGCACGGCATGCTCGGCCCTGCCACCAACGGCCTCGCAGGCCAGTAGCGTTAGTACGGGGCGGACGCGCTTGCCGCCTGCCTCGAAGAGGTAGTGCACCGGATCATACAGGCAGTGCGGCTCGCGGAACTCCTCCAGAGCCTGCAAAAGAGATGTTTCGATCATCGCCCGGTAGGGGGCTAGCGTATCGGTATGGGAATCGTTAAGAGACATAGGCGGCCATTACGGTGAAACCTGGAGGACGGGTGCAGTACGCAGCGACGCGATATCGGTGCTGCCGGTAAGAAACATCCACTGACGAAGAGTGGTTTCCCATGACGTGAGAAGGTTGACGATGCCATCGACACCGCCCAGAGTCTGTGCCTGCAGCACAGGTCGGGCCGCTCCGACAATGTTGGCTCCGAGTCCGATGCAGAGCGCTACCTCGGTGCCGGACCCGATACCGCCGGAGGCGATCAGCGTCGACATACGGTCACGGCTCTGCACAATGCATTCGGCCGTCGGAATTCCGACGTCCCACAAGTGATCGACCCGCGAAGGGGCTTCGTGACGCAGGATCTCCACACCGGCCCAGGAGGTGCCGCCGGCACCTGCGACGTCGACATGCTCCACGCCGACCGAGCTGAGCCGGTCCACGACGCGTCGTGAAAGTCCGGCGCCGACCTCTTTGACGATGATGGCAACGGGGCTCGTGCGCACAAGATGCTCAATGGTCTGAAGCACTCCGCGAAACTCGGGTTCGCCCTCGGGCTGCGCAAGTTCCTGAAGTGGGTTCAGGTGAACGGCCAGCGCCGCAGCACCCGTCATCTCGAGCGCACGACCCACCATGGTATCGAGCTGACCCGTCCGCAGCCAGCGCGCAGCCTGCACCGCGCCGATGTTGGCAACGATGGGCACCGAATCGGCAAAGGGGCGAACGCAGCGGAACGAGGAGGCCAGCGATGGGTCTTCCAGCGCCGCGCGCATCGATCCCACGCCCATGGCTACTCCCAATGCGGCACAGGCCTCGGCGAGTTCAGTGTTGATCTTTTCGGCTTCCGGGTAGCCCCCTGTCATCCCGGTGATGAGCAAGGGAAGGCGAAGCGTGCGGCCCATGAACGATACGGATGTGTCGACGTCGGCCAGGTCGATCTCCGGAAGCGCATTGTATTCGAAGGCATAACGCCCCAAACCGTTGGTCTTGGAGCGAAAAGACACGTCGGCACTTATGGCAAGTTCCACGTGTGAGCGCTTACGACTGGTGATCGACATCACCACAAGTTACAATCATGTTGCCCGTGCCAGAAACGTATTCCCCGGAAGTCGTGTGATACGTCCCTCCAGCTCAAGGTCGAGCAGGCGTCTCATGGTCTCGCTCGCCGAGCAGTTCCAGTGCATGGCGATCTCATCCAAGTGCCGTGGCGTGCCGGTATCGAGGCCGTCGATACTCTCGAATGCAGGCCGCTGCGCCGACCACTTCGGAAGCTCCCTGAGGTCATCGGCACACGTGAGCATTCGCGCGGATGCGTCGGCGATCAGAGCGTTACACCCTTCGCTGCGAGAAGATGTTATGGGGCCGGGCACGGCATAGAGCGGACGCTGCTGCTGCCGCGCAAAGTCGGCCGTGATGAGGGCTCCGCCGCGACGTTTGCTCTCGACAACGACCACGGCGTCGCTCATGCCGGAGATGATCCGATTTCGTGCCGGGAACGCCGGGGGCAGCGCGGCTACTCCGCATGGGTGTTCGCTGACGATGCATCCGCCCCCTTCAACGATCCTGTCGGCCATACGCTGCGCTACGATCGGCGTTATACGATCGATGCCACTGGCGATCACGGCCACCGTCGAGCCGCGCATTCGGACCGTGGTTTCATGGGCCACCGTGTCAATGCCGTGGGCAAGGCCGCTGATGATCACCGCGCCGCGCTGCGTCCATGATTCCACGAGCACCTCCGTGACCGGCTTGCCATAGTGGATCGTGCATGACCGTGTGCCGACGATGGCCAGCATGGGCCGTGCGGGTTCCGGCAGTGATCCGCGAACGAAGAGCACGGCAGGGGGCGATGCAATGTCGAGCAGACGCGTCGGATACTGCGGGTCATGCCACGCAAGCACGGCCACACCGAGCTGTTTGCAGCGTTCGATCTGCTCGGCGGCTCTCTCCGGCAGGTCCATCGGATGACGTCCCAGGCGCTGCAGGGCATCATCAAGATCATGGCAATCGCGGCACAGCTGCCGGATATCATCGTTGTGAAGGCGGGCTATAAGTCGAAGGGCGACGATCTCGTGCTGGTCGAGCATGCGGACTCCATGATGGGGATTGCGTCATCATGCGTCTACGTGCAGGCATGCCCCCTGCACGTGACATGCCGCCGGGAGATCAGCGTGAACAGAGGGCTCTGGCGATGTCGAATCGGACCGAAGAGCGCATATCCTCGGGAAATGGCACGAGCATCGGAGGAAGATGCTCGTCGATGAGCTCTACATACGAGCGCAGCTGCGGCAGCAGCTCGGCGATCAAGACCGCGTCGGACGGGATCTCCATCGCCCGAACGCCAAGCCTCAGGAACAGACCGATGCAGTCGGCCTCCTCGGAAGTTGACGTGTCGATCACAAGTTCATCGCGCGAGTTCATGTTCACGCGTACCTGCCAGCCGAACATGGTTGCCGATACGGTCACATCCTGAGCAGGTGCATCGAGGACGATCTCACGTCGGTTCCTCTCGGGTAGCTGATCGATCCGTGGCCAGTACCATGAGCGAAGGGGCTTGATGCGCAGGCGCCGTTCAAGTTCAAACAAAAGAGCGTTGGCTGTGTGCCGGATGTTGGATGCGCGCGACCACCATGAATAAGCGAAACGATACACCCAGCGCTGCTCTTCGTCCGACAGACCAAGCAGATCGGTCATGATGAACGCGTCGAGTTTACGACGGTCTCTCAGGACCGTCTCCGGCCGTATGCTATCGTACGACAGCGCACCGAACTCATCGGCTAGGGTCGACACTCTGCGCCGGGCAAGACCGGTGAATGCGTGCGGATCGATGCGCTCCAGGAGCGCGTCGCTGGCGATCGGAAACTCCTGCGCGTCGCGCACCGTGATACTCTGCACATGCGCGTCCTGGCGCATCAGTTCGCTCAGAAAGAGTCCGATGGTGGAGTTCATCCACAGCGCGATGCGCTCTGCCATGCGCGGCTGCGTCAGCGTGATGCAGACAAAGGCATCGGCGGCGTAAGCGCTCACGCAGTTGTGGGCTACCACCCAACGCTGTGCCTGCTGCTTTGGTACCACCAGATGCGGCACCTCAGGGGGCGGAATGTGCCACCAGTGCGAGGGATGACGCACCGTAGCTCGCAGATGCACACCATCGCGTTCTGCGCGCTCGATGCGCGTGAGAACGTTGCTGCCGTGCATCTGCATGCGGTCCTTCGGCAGGCACAAAAAGCGCCGGTCTGCATGGGGAAGACCAAGCATCGATTCGATCTCATCTGCCGAGGTCAGAAGAAGGTTGTCGACAAGGCCTCCGTCGTCGGTCACGCGCTGCCAGTAGATGTTCTCAATGTCCTCCGAGGCGATCTGCTGCGTATCGGGAGCGAACACATCGTTAGCACCGGTGCGCAAGCCCCCTGCCACATCGGCCAGCTGACGCAGAGGCCGCACGTGCGGCAGCGTCTTACTGATGATCGAGCTCAGCACGTCGGGCGGAACTAGGAAGTCTTCCCAGACGGTATGCCGACGCAGGTACTCCTGCGGGATCATGCGAACAACGGCCTCATCGTTGAGCTTGCCCTGACGTGACGCGTCGAGATAGGCCACAAACGTATCGAGCGCGCGCAGACGGTGTTGCTCAAGGTCCCGCGAGGCCTTTGACGAAGGGAAGAATGCGGCGATCGGACGTCGCAGGTAGACGCAGCGGGCCGCATGGTCCGCCTCTACCTGCGGGACATGCCGCGCCACAATGAAACACACGCCCGTGTCGGGCTCGGCCAGCGCCTCGGCGTCACTCACAACCAGCCATTCAATGGCAAATCGCGTTGCCAGCGTCGAGCGAACGGCATCGTAGCGTTCATCATGGAGCGCCGAGATCGGAAGAAACAGCACGACCGTTGCGTCCGCGTCAAGGGGCAACCGCTCCAGCAGCAGCCGCAGCCGGTGCCGTTCCCGAACGTCGGTCGACGTGACCACGACGGTGCTCCAGGGACTGCGTACAAAGCGCGTTTCGCGCAGGATCTGCACGTCGGCATCAATACCAAGACGCCCACTGGAACGCAGCACGATGGCCCGTTCGTCTTCTGCCGTGCGCGCATACACACGGGCCTCGCTGGAGGCATCATTGGACATGAGAAGGTAGCGAACGCTTGCCAGACCCTGGGTCTGCCCGATCTCCAGAAGCCGACGGCGCTCGCCGGCAGCAGCGAGCGATGGACCGCGAACGTGCGAAGCCATCCGCAGGGCAAGATCGAGCGCATCGATCGTGGGCACAGAAGAACGCGCAATGCGCGCACATCGCTGCAGAACGGCATCAACGGCGCGATGAAGTTCATGGTCTGACAGACGTTCCGGATCGAAGCGATGCAGAAAGTCGATAAGGTCCGACAACGTCATGCGGAAGACGCCCTCACGTCCGGCGACGATCGAGATGTCGTCGACCCGGTCGGGAAGCATCGTATGACCCCGGCGCCGTGCCTGACGGAAGAATGCCCCGACAAGGTCGGTCATCAGTTCGGCGCTGCCGAGGCCGTAGGGAAGTGACAGCCGGTCGAGATTCTCCCGGTCACGCACGTGCATCAGCACATAGGCAAGGATGCTGGTTCCGAGCCGCAATGCCGCGTCGCGCTGCTCGGAGCCACTTTCGCAGCACTGCACGAGGTCATCAAACAACGTCAGAACGCGCTCGCTGAAGAAGGCCGATGCGTCGGTGACGCGCTGCTCGGGCGAAAGGGCCGAGTCGATGTCTAGCCAGTGAATGGCCTGACGCAGAGCCGAGGTGATGCCGATCTGCATACCCGATGCCTCCGCATCGATGACCGTGCGCACGTCCGATGCGTTCTGCCAGCCTACGGTCTGCTGCTCGTCGGGCAGACGCTTCAATACAGCGTCGGTGCGGTAGCTTACCACGCGACGGAAATTCGTCAGGATAAAGTAAGGGGCCTGCAGGCGCGTGGCCACGGCCCGCAACCGGTCACGCGGCACCTCGTCGAACGGACTTTCCGATGGCGGTATGGCGTCGACTATGGCAAGGGCTTTTTGCGTCTGCGTATGACGCAGCACGCGGAAGGTGCCCTCAACGCTGCTGTATTCCTCAACACCCGTGCGCCCTGCATCGGCACCAACTGCCGAATGCAGACACTTGGACAGAACGCTGCGTGCATGGGCGATGCCGTTCGTGGTCATGCCGCTTTACACACCGATGAGCGAAGTGATCGAATCAATGAGCCCCCTGACCTCTTCCTGCGAGGGGGCTTCGGCGATGACGCGCATGATGGGCTCCGTGTTCGACGCACGCACGTGGGCCCAGGAGTCAGACCACTGAAGGTAGATCCCGTCATCGGTCGCGCCGACGTGATCGGCGAAGTGCTCGAGGATCAGACCGCGGATGCGCTGCATGTCCTGCCGCGATGCCAGGTCGAACTTGGTCTTGACCATCACTCGTAGCGGCATCTCGGCGCAAAGCTCATCGAGGTGTCTGCCCGTGCGCCGCATCAGCGAGCAGATCAGGGCTAGTCCCACTATACTGTCACGTCCGGCATGGCAGGCAGGGTAGATGACACCGCCGCTACCCTCGCCGCCGACAACGGCAGCCAGGCGCTGCATGTGCCGCACGACGTTGATCTCGCCGACCGGTGCACGCTCTACGGACTGACCATACACGCTGGCTACATCGTCGACCATCTTCGATGTGGAGTAATTGACAACCACCGGGCCGAGATGCCCGCTGGCAAGAACGGAACGCGCCGCCAGAGCCACCGTGCGTTCTTCACCGATCGCCGCTCCATGGCGGTCGAACAGTACAAGCCGGTCCGCATCTGGGTCGACCGCAACACCAAAGGCAGCATGGTGTTCAACGACCGCACGGCCAAGTTCGCCAAGATTCTCTGTAAGGGGCTCGGGTGTATGCGGAAACACTCCCGACCCGTTGGCGTAGAGGGGAACAGGACGGTATCCCAGGCGCTCGAGAAGCATCGGCACGATGAACGATCCCGAACAATTGACCGCATCAACAACCACCGGTTCTCCCGTGGCAGGGGGCAGGGCAGACACGGCATCAAGACGCAGCACCTGCTCGACGTGCTGCTCAATGGCATCCGTCACCAGCTCGAGTGAGCCCGACTGCTGATCCGTGCAAAGTCCGCCCGGTCCGGCATCAACGGCATCCCACAGCCGCTGATTGCCCTCTGCATCAAGAAAGACGCCGCCCGCATCCAGAAACTTAAGCCCATTCCACGGCGCCGGGTTATGCGATGCGGTGATGGCAATACCACCAACGGCATCGGAGTGCTCGGTCATCAGCTGCACCGTCGGCGTCGGCACCATCCCCAGCT
>CANHFG010000070.1 GCA_947459875.1 Ignavibacteria bacterium | reverse complement strand
CTTGTCACTTGTCACTCGTCACTTGTCACTCGTCACTCGTCACTCGTCACTCGTCACTTGTCACTCGTCACTCGTCACTCGTCACTTGTCACTTGTCACTCGTCACTCGTCACTTGTCACTTGTCACTCGTCACTTGTCACTTGTCACTCGTCACTTGTCACTTGTCACTCGTCACTTGTCACTCGTCACTTGTCACTCGTCACTTGTCACTTGTCACTTGTCACTTGTCACTTGTCACTCGTCACTCGTCACTCGTCACTTGTCACTTGTCACTCGTCACTCGTCACTTGTCTTCAACGCCTTAGCATTGCGCTGAAGTCCGCCGAGCTTGGGACGTTTCAGGGGGCTGTGGCGAAACCGTTCCGTGAACTCAGCGGGCTGCAAAGTTAGTATCTGGTCAGGTTCGATGCTGAGCTGTCCGAGGCGCGGTTCGAAACGTGTTTCGTTGGTCTGGGTCTGGAAGCGGTTCCAGGGGCAGACGTCCTGACAGACATCGCAGCCGAAGAGCCAGCCATCGAGATTCTGAGCGATCGGAAGTGGGATCTCGACCTCTGCCTTAGCTTCAATGGTCCAGTATGAAATGCATCGTGTTGCATCGACCAGGCTATTGGCAACGATCGCTGATGTTGGGCAGGCATCGATGCAGGCCGTGCAGGTGCCGCAGAAATCCTCCATCGGCTCGTCAGGCTCGAGTTCTGCCGTGGTGATGACCACGGCGATGAAGAACCAGCTGCCAATGTCGCGTCGAAGGATATTGCCGTTCTTACCCTGCCATCCAAGACCCGCGCGCACGGCCCATTGCTTTTCCAGGACCGGGCCGGTGTCGGTGTAGCGCCGCGAGGTGCTCCCGGGATCTAGCACTTCTAGTCTCTGGCAGAGCTGGTCGAGCATCGGAGGCAGAACGACATGATAGTCGTCACCCCAGGCATAGCGCGCAATCTTGCCGCATGCGTCCGCCTCGTGCTGGTGCGGCGTGAAGTAGTTCTTGGCCAGAACGATCACGCTCCGTGCGCCTTCAACGATGTGTGTTACGTCATGACGCGATTCGAGGTTGCGCTCCATGTACGACATGGTTCCGTGATAGCCACGGTCTATCCACTCACGGTAGCGTTCGAATTCGACATCAAGGGGCTCGGCACGAGCAATGGCAACGGCATCAAATCCGATCTCCAGTGCTGCGGCCTTGACCTCTTGCGTCAACCGATGCATGTTACCGCGGCGTGACTGTGAGCGAGGAGATCACCGATGGGATGTGTGCAGCATGATCGACCGTGGCATGGGAATGCGCAAGCTCCTCGGCAGAACCGTATCCGTAATGCACGCCAATGGCCGCAACGCCATTGGCCAGGGCTCCGTCGATATCATGATGACGGTCTCCGATCATCACCACCTCGTGCGCCGGTACACGTTCCTCGTGAAGTATCATGCGGATCAGGTCCTGCTTCTCAACGTTCCGACCATCAAGTTCGGATCCATACACGTGGTCAATATGCATGGCGAACTCCGAGACCGAAATGATCTCGCGCGCATACTCGTGCACCTTCGCTGTTGCAATGGCAACGCGCGCGCCCTGCCCCTTGAGTGTTGCGAGGGTCGATACGACGCCATCGTAGATGTCATATTCGAACATCGGCCCGTCGCGGTAGATATGCCGGTAGGCCGCAACCGCGCCTTCAAGTCGAGTGCGGTCCTTGGTCTCGAGATAGTGCTCGAAGATCTTCCACAGTGACGCGCCAATACACCACGTAAAGTCATGATCATCGGGCAACGTAAGGCCTGACTGTTCAAGCGCCATGCGCAGTGAATGAACAATACCCGGACGTGAGTCGACGAGGGTTCCGTCGAGATCAAACAGCACAAGCGAAGGCGTCATTTCGGTTCCTGAAACGGGTTAAAATTCATCCGGCGTGACCATGATCTGCAATGCATCGGCAACGTTGATACGGGCAAGCTCGATCTGCTGACCACGCTCGATGACCCTACACGATGCGCCAAGCGTGGATGTCATGTGCGAGCCCCATTCCGAATCGACATCGGCCGTATAATGAAGGTAGGGGGCTCCGGGCTGCTGC
Source organism: Ignavibacteria bacterium (assembly GCA_947459875.1). Lineage (GTDB taxonomy): Bacteria > Bacteroidota > Ignavibacteria > Kapaibacteriales > Kapaibacteriaceae > UBA10438. The sequence continues at coordinate 10,102 of CANHFG010000070.1, read as the reverse complement.
ACTCTGAAGGAGAGCTTTAGAAGACCATCGGTGACGTCTACCATGGGCGATCCAACATCTGATGTCTCAAGGATGAAGAACCCGCAACGCTGCGCCCATGCGGCGGCCTCAGCGGCATCGGCAACCGGCACGACAATCGAATCGAGAAAGCCGAGCACGGGATTGTCCAGTCCGCTGCGATCTTCCATGTCGTCGGCAGATGCCGACACAACACGAATACGTAGCAAGCCCGGACCTTCCATGTTCAGCTCTGTATGCCTGTTGCCTGTATAGGACACCCCGGCGGCCGTCAGCCGGTCGGCCACGCTCTGCAGTGACGCAGCGGCATACAGCAGGCCCGGAGCGGAAGTCTCATCAGTACAAACAAGCATCAGAAGCTGTCCGTCGGACACGCGGTGTCCGTAGGTCGATGTCCCACCGTCTTCATAGCCAGCTTCATCGAGAACTCGCAGGCACTCGGCCTGATCATCGGTATGAAGGACCAGCCGTGCAACATGTCCGAGCAGTGCCATGAGGGTAACCTTAGACGTTAAAGCGGAAATACATCACTTCGCCATCCTTGACGAGGTACTCTTTGCCTTCGATACGGTACAGACCGGCATCCTTGACGGACTGCTCGCTGCCGAGGCGCTCCCAGTCGGCGTACGACATGACCTCGGCACGGATAAATCCCTTTTCAAAGTCGGTGTGGATCACTCCTGCGGCCTGCGGCGCGGTGCTGCCGGAGCGCACCGTCCATGCCCGACATTCCTTCTTGCCGGCCGTGAAGTAGGTAATGAGTCCCAGCAGGCGGTACGCCTCACGGATCACACGATCGAGTCCGGGTTCAGCCATTCCAAGATCGGCAAGGAACATTGCACGGTCGTCATCGTCGAGCAGAGCGATCTCCGACTCGATCTTGGCGCAGATTGGCACAACGATAGCCCCCTCGCTAGCAGCGCGCTCGCGGACGGCATCCAGATACCGATTCCCGTTGGCAACGCCATTCTCATCGGTGTTGGCAACGTACATCACCGGCTTGTCCGTCAGCAGCTGCAGAGCATGCATCCATGCATGCCCCTTGTCATCGGTTTGAAACGCACGGGCAGTTTTCCCGCCATCGAGATGCTCTCGAAGCAGCGCCAGGAAGTCGTGCTCTTCACGGGCTTCCTTGTCGTTGGCGCGCACCTTCTTCATGACCGTGTCCATGCGCTTATCGACGGACTCAACGTCCTTGAGGATCAGTTCGGTGTCGATGATGTCGATGTCATGGAGCGGGTCGACCCCGCCGTGGACATGCACCACGTTGTCATCTTCGAAACACCGGACCACATGTGCAACGGCGTCGCACTGACGAATATTGGCAAGGAACTGATTGCCAAGACCCTCGCCTTTCGAAGCCCCCTTGACCAGTCCGGCGATGTCGACAAACTCCACGGTCGTCGGCACCATCTTATCCGTCTCGTACTTGTCCGATAACGTACGAAGACGCGGATCGGGCACATTAACGATGCCTACGTTCGGATCGATCGTGCAGAAAGGGTAATTGGCGGCTTCGGCCTCATTCGAGGTGAGCGCATTGAAAAGCGTCGACTTACCGACGTTTGGCAGACCGACAATGCCGCAGGCAATGCCCATGAAGATGCGTCCTTTTTCGGGGGATGAAGATCAAATATCAGGGGGCGAAAATAGCCACTTGGCGCGCCATTCAAGGCATGCCGAGACGCACACCAATGGCCCAGTAGGAATCGCGCTGATCGGCAAGCAGCCCATGGATGCTTCTGCCTTCGTAGCGGTAGAGGAAGATGCCCCCTTCGACGTCTGTGCGATGCCGGTAGACAATGCCGGCCTGCAGGCAGTGCTGCGGAAGGTACACCCCTCGATAGCCAACGAGTTTGCCGTCGTAGGCCGCCTGCATGCTCGTGTTTTTGTCGAGCTGCTGACGAACCTCAACGCCAGCCTGCGGAATGATGCGGGCAAACTCTGGATTGTGCCCTGACCAGATAATGGTCGACCCTCCATAGAGCCGCAACGGTCCGTGCGTGGTGCTTATCAGAAGCTCCGCAAACTCACGGCTGTAGACGGGCACCACCGAGTCAGCGCGAAATGGCCATGGCGTTCCATCAACGAAGTGCGCCGAAATGTGTGCAAGGCGCAGGCGCAGTGCTACGGGAAGAGATTCGGGCTTCCAGGAGGCACTAAGACCGAACCAGTAATCGATGGTCTCCACCGGAAACTTCACGGCCTCGGCCGAACGCATCCGCGAGAGCGTGAAGAAGTCTGCTCTGACGCGGAAACTCGAATCGACGGCATACATCGACGGCGACGCGCCGATGTCAAAGCGCAGTGCATCGGCCGTTGTGGCGAAGATCTGAATGCGGCCTTCAAGCGGATTAGCGATCGGCTGCGGGAAGGGATCTGGCACCTGAGCAGCAACAAAGCACGACGTGACCATTATGGCCACGATCATGACGGCACGCCGTATCATCAGCATCAGCGGTAGATACCGCGCTTGGACTGACGGATGAAATCGATGCACATCGAGACCTGCGGGTCGATCTCGGGATAGGCCGATTCATACGCACGCAGACCATCTGATGTGTTGAATCCACTACGCAGCAACACGGTGTAGAAGTCGTCGATGGCGCGCACGGTAGCGTCTTCAAAACCCCTACGGCGCAGCCCGACGGCATTGATCCCCTCGATTGAAAGGGGCTCCTTGCCACTGAGTGTGAAGGGCGGTACGTCTTTGACCACGCGTGAACACGCACCGATCATCGTGTGAGATCCGATGCGGCAGAACTGATGCACTCCGGTGAGTCCGCCGAGGATCGCCCAGTCGCCTACTTCAACATGACCTCCGAGCTGCACACCATTGGCCATGATCACATGGTCGCCCACAACGCAATCGTGGGCAACGTGCACATAGGCCATCAGCAGACAGTCGCGGCCGACGCGTGTCTGATAGCTGTGGACCGTGCCACGGTTGACAGTGACGCTCTCACGGATGACCGTCCTGTCGCCGATGTGCGCCGTGGTCGGCTCGTTGCGATACTTAAGGTCCTGCGGAGCAGTGGCGATCACCGCGTTCGGATGGATACGCACCTCACGGCCAATGCGAGCCCCATTACCGAGGACAACGTGACTGATGAGCTCGGTATTGTCACCGATCTCAACGTCGTCTTCGACAACACAGAAAGGACCGATCGAGACGTTGTTCCCGATGCGTGCCTTGGAAGAAACGATCGACGATGGATGGATCGTAACCTGACTCATGAAGCAATCTCCCGATCGACCACGGCTGCCTGAAGTTCGGCTTCGGCAGCAAGCTGTCCGTTAACGTATGCTTTACCAACAAGCTGACAGATATTGAAACGGAACCGCGTCATCTCAAGCTCCATCACAAGCTGATCGCCGGGAATGACCTCACGGCGGAACTTGACATTATTCATTCCTGTGAAAACCACGAGCTTCTTCTCCGGATCGATTCCCTTGGATATCAGCAGCATGCACCCGGTCTGCGCCATGGCTTCCATGATCAGCACACCCGGAAAGATCGGACGATTCGGAAAGTGACCCATGAATTCGGGTTCGTTGAACGTAATGTTCTTCACTCCGATGATACGGTTCTCGTCCGGCGCGTAGTCGATGATCTTGTCAACCATCAGAAACGGATACCGATGAGGAAGCATCGTCAGGATCTTGTTGATATCAAACACCGTCTCCATGGTTGACGGCGAGTAGCGCTTGACGTGCTGCTTGTTCTCATACATGCGCCGCACCTTGCGGGCAAACTCGATGTTGGCCGCATGACCGGGGCGCGCGGCCAGGATCTGTGCGCGCAGGCGTGCACCCACCAGCGCAAGATCCCCTACCATGTCGAGCAGCTTGTGCCGCGCCGGTTCGTTGGGATAGCGAAGCTGATTGTTGTTCAGAATGCCGTTGGTGCCAAGCACGGCATTGCCCGTTACTCCCATGGACGAAAGCGTTGCACGCAGCTGCTCGTCGGACATCTCTTTGTCGACGATCACGATGGCATTATCGAGGTTGCCGCCCTGGATCAGACCCTGCTTGTAGAGCGCTTCCACTTCGTGAAGGAAACAGAACGTCCGGGCCGGAGCAAACTCGCTCACGAACTCCGTGGCCAGATCGAACAATCCCGTATGCTGACTTCCCAGAGCCGGATTCTTGTAGTCCACCATCACCGTGACACGGTACGTGTCGTTTGGCAGAGCCGCGATCTCCGTCCCGCGTGCTTCATCCACATAACGGATCGGTTGATCGAGGACGATCTCATGACGCGTTGCCTGTTGCTCGACCACGCCCACCTTCTGGATCATTTCCACATATGGCATCGACGATCCATCGCCAACAGGGGGCTCATTATTCGTCAGATCGATGATGCAGTTGTCAACGCCCATGCCGACAAGAGCCGCCAAAACATGCTCAACCGTGTGGACACGTGCCTCGCCCACGGCGATCGTCGTGCCGCGTGCGATCTCGACGACGTTGTCGACGATCGCCGGTATCTCAGGGCTTCCCGGAAGGTCTATCCGCCGAAACCGATACCCGGTGTTTTCCGATGCCGGATGAAACGTCATTGTTGTAAGACTGCCCGTATGAAGTCCCACGCCGGACATTGATACGGACGCACCAAGCGTCTGCTGTCGAGTACTCATGATCCTCGTTCCTGATTCAATTCTTCAACCTGCGCCGTAAGCGTGCGTACCTGACGCAGAAGTTCCGGTAGCTGCCTGAGTGCAACATCGATTCGAAGTGCAAGAGCATGCTCCTTTGCAGGCGATCCGAAATACGCCCCCGGGCGCTCGATCGACTGCGCGACACCGGATTGAGCATAGACCACAACGTCGTCTGCCGTTACCACATGGCCCACAATACCGGCCTGACCGGCGATGCGATTTCGACGTCCGACACGTGTCCCGCCAGCAATAGCAACCTGCGCGGCAATAGCCGTATCCTCACCGATCACCACACCATGGGCGAGCTGCACAAGGTTGTCGATCTTCACCCGATCACCGATCACCGTCTGCCCCATTGCAGCACGGTCGATCGAAACGTTGGAGCCGATCTCGACATCGCTGCCGATCGAAACCGTTCCAACGTGCGGGATCTTCTCAAAATGTTTATCGTCATGCTCAACGTATCCGAATCCATCACTGCCGATCACACTGCAGGCATGAACCACACAGCGGTCGGCCATTACCGTTCCCTGATAACACGTCACATTGGCATGCAGCACGCAGTTGGTGCCGATGGTGACGTTCGGGTAAAGAACCACGTTTGCCAGAAGCTGCGTGCCGGGACCGATCACGCATCCGGCGGCGACGACGCATCCCGGTCCGATGGACGCAGTCTCATCGATCACGGCCGATGAATCGACGACAGCCGTCGCGTGGCGCATGCCGGCACTGAGCATGTATTCCGGGTTAACGAGCCGCATCAGCACCACCATGTCCTGGTATGGTGCCGGGCTGACGATCCAAGCTCTCGAGAGCAGCGCAGGTTCGTCCTGCGACCTTACGATAAGGCAGCCGGCCTTCGAGGTCGGCAGGTGCTTTACAAACGCATCTGATCCAACAAAGGAGATCTCGTCCGGGCCGGCCAGTTCGACGGTGTTGACACCGGTGATCATCGCCGACGTATCACCAGCGGCAGTTCGCCCCAGCAACTCGGCGATCTGTGCAACGCTCATGGGAAACGTCGCTCTCATCGACCACCGCCGGGCTTCTTTGTGGTATCGGAAGGGGGCGGCATGCTTCGGGAGGGTCCGCCGCCAGGCACCTGACCTGTTGGCGGAAGTCCGTTAGGCATTGTGCCGTCGGGCATCACCACGGGTGTGGTCGACTGCTCGGGCACAGGTACGGGAGTTGGTGGAGCGGTCGATGTGGGCGCAGGTGCGGGAGTGGTCGATGGCGCCGACTCCGGCGTGGCGGCCGGCGTCCTGCGCGACTTCTTCTTCCGGGGCTCTTCGATACGCTTGTTTCGAGGGTCTCCCTCGATGGCCTCTTTCTGCTTGGCCTCCAGGTCTCCCGCGTCGATACCCAGCTCCTTCATCACCTTGGCTGTGATGTCGTATTTGGCATTGACATAGACAAGGGGCTGGACGCTCTTGTCCCAGACAATGTCATAGCCGTCAGTAGCGGCCACTTTCTGGATAGCCGTGTAGATCTTCTTCCAGATCGCCTGCATGAGCTCTTCAGCGTTCTGGTCGTACTCGCCCCCTGGCTCAAACTTCATGCGCGCGAACTGATCGCGCTCGCGTCGTTTCTCGTCGATCTCTTTCTCTTTGGCAAGCCGTTCCTGCTCGGACCAGATCAGACGATTCTTTCGGATCTCAACTTCGAGCTCATCGATATCGCGTTGTTTCTGCGCCATGTCCGCCTTCCACTCGTCGACGAAGGACGACAGGCGCTCCTCGGCCATCTTCGCCGATTCATACTGCGAACGAATAAAGTCCGTGGAAACGTAGGCGATCTTCTGAGCCATCAGAACTGATGGCACCAGGAACGCAACAACGATCAGAAAAGGCATGATCCGCTTCGTCATATGGCAGTGTTCTCCGATTTACGAGGGGATCAACGGATCATTGGCAATGGTGGTGTGCGGTGTAGTGTCGAGATCTACTTCAGGGGTGGCGCCAGCAGGTCAGTTACCGCGCTTCATCCGGTCCAGCACCTTATACGTAATGTCAGCCTTGTCCTCGCTATAGAGCACGATCCCGCCCATTTTGTCAAGCACAAGATTGATCTTCTCTTCCTTTGCTACCGCCGTGATTGCCTCACTGACCTTCACGCGGATCGGCGCCAGCAGGTCTTCGCGCATACGTGCGATCTCGCCTGCCTGACCGAGCTTTTCCTCCTGATACTGGAGGAAACGCTGACGATAGGCAGCCAGCGACTCTTCTTCTTTCCGCTTTGCCTCGGCCGTCATCATGGCCTCCTGCTTGCGGTAGCTTTCGATGCGTGTCTCGAACTCCTTCTGCATCATCTGCAGCGTGTCGCGGATCTTCAGGCCGGCTTCTTCGATAGACTTACTGGCCTTGATCGCATCGGGCAGCTCCTTCAGGATGACGTCGGCGCTAACGACACCGATCTTGAATCCTTGGGCTGAAAGGGGCGTAGCAATTGCCAGAATGGCAAGCAGAACAATCATGCGGAACATCATGTGGAATGAATCCATGGTTGGGTTTGTGAACAAAAAACGTCAGCGTCCGAACTGGAAGTGGAACTGCCATCCCGACCTCGTTCCGGGTGTCGCGGGGTCGTCGTCAAATCCGTATCCGATGTCGAATCCGAGCAGTCCGATCGGCTGAAGGAGCATCCGCAGACCAAAGCCAACGGAGCGTTTCAGACCGAATGGATCGGCCGTTCGTAGACTCGACCAGACGTTTCCAGCCTCGGCAAAACTAAGCAAATAGATCGGGAAGGGATTGAGCGTCAGAGCAAAGCGGAGTTCCGTCACGAAGCGGGCCTGAAGGCGGCCGCCTGGCGGGAGTCGTCTTCCGTCGGCCGTCACGGGTGCAAAGGAATTGTCACGGTACCCGCGAAGCGGTGTGACGGCAAATCCTCCGAGTCCGTTACCTCCCATGTAGAAGAGTTCACCGGGCGGTATGGTCGTATCGGCCTTGAATCCATCGACGTATCCCAACTCGGAGCCAAGAAAGAGCACCATTCGCGTATTTCCGCCGATCGTCAGTAGAGGGTTGACGATGTCGAACGTGATACCGACCTTACCGAAATCGGTCGATCCGATACCGAGTGCACCTGCGGTAGCGCGCGTTGAAAGCAGGAATCTCGACCCTGCGGTTGGGAAGATGATGTTATCGAAACTCACGCGTGAGATCGTCTGCGAGAGGGTCATGGCCGTCTGCGTTCCTTCGCGCGAAAAGAACGTATTGGTGTTCGATACAATGCGCTCAAACGCAACACTCCAGTCGCCGCGGAAGTAATCATCAGGCCAGCGGAAACGTCGGCCAAGATTGATCTGTCCGCCGGTTCGCCGCATGGCAAAGTTGAAGTTCTGCTGCGTGTCGAAGAGGTTGAAACCGATGGAAGTTGGCTGGCCGAAGAGCCATGGTTCGGTGAACGACAGCTGAAAGGTCTGCAGCCGGGAGGCCTGTCCGAAATCCCACTGAAATCCGAGAACCTGTCCGGCACCGCCGGAAAAGGGCTCGCTGATATCGAAGTTGTTCAGTGTGATACCGATCGATCCGGTCAGACCGAACGCCCCGGCAAAACCGACGGATGCGTTGAAGGTATCGGTGGATCGTTCTTCGACCTTCAGGACGACGTCTACCTTGGTCTTGTCAACCGGTTGGACGTTCGGCTTGAGCGCCTCAGGGTTGAAGAAGTTCAGCACGCCCAGACCACGCACGCTGCGGATCAGCGCCGATCGGTTGAAGTAATCACCCGGACGCAGATACAGTTCTCGCTGGATGACCTTGTCACGGGTCTTGGTGTTGCCGCTGATCTCTATGCGGCGGATCGTGTACTGCTCACCCTCGACCACACGGATGATGATGTCGATGCTGTCATCCGTGACCCGGGTAAACTCGGGCTCCATCCTGCAGGCCAGATAACCGTTATCAGCATACAGCGACGTGACGTCCGACTGGTCCTCGTTGACCTGCAGATTCTGGAAGAACTTTGTCTCGTTGTACACTTCGCCCGTCTCGACGCGAAGGCGCGGAAGCATCAGAGCTTCGGGGTAGATCGTGTTGCCGGTGAACTTCACCGAGCGGATGTAGACGGGCTTGCCTTCCTTGATTGTCAGCCGGATGTCGACCGCTTCATTCGCCTCGTCATAGACCACCGTGTCGTCCAGGATCTCGGCATCCATCAAGCCCCGTTCGCGAAACCACAAGGCCAGCTTGAGTTTGTCTTCATCGTACTTCGACTGGTCGAACGCCGCCGAGGCCCAGAACTCATACCAGCTCTTGGTCTTGGTCTCGGAGAACGCAGAAGCGATCTCGGCGTCGGTGTAGCGTTCATTACCGTCGACAACGATCGAGCGCACCTTGAACTCGACGCCTTCCTTGATCACCAGTTCGAGGTCGTAAAAATTCAGAGAATCGGTAGCAACGAGTTTGGTTTCAATGCGGGCAAAGAGAAGGCCTTCCTTGACGTAGAGTTTTCGCGCGGCCTCACGAAGAAGGTATTCGTCATAAGGAGAGATGATATCTCCGTTGCGCCGATCGATCGCCTTATTGATGTCTTCGATCGAAACTTCATCATTGCCGGTGATCGTCACCGTGCGCAGACGCGGCATAGGACTTACGCGGATGACCAGAAACACACCGAGCGCCGTTTCGCGTTCGCGCTCGATCTTGACGTCCTTGAACGTGCGGCGGTTCCAGAGATTCTTCACGGCCGTCATGAGGTCATCCGGGCGTACCTCCTGTCCGACGCGCAGACCCGAGTAGGAGATGACCGTCTGCATGTCTGCACCGCTGACGAGGCCGTCGACGGAGATGCCGGCAATGATCGGATAACGTGGTTGGGCAGCCCCCTGACCATAAGCCATGGGTGTATCGAACGTCAGCAGAACTGCCGTCAGGACACAGAGCATGCGACCAAGCAGTTCGGCCAATCTTCCCGGCCGGCTACTTGAGAGCATTGCGCAGGCGCTCCATGGTTGACGGTTTGGTCTTTACCGCTGTGTTGAGCTGCGCGGAGGTCTTACCGAAACGCCTCTCCCGCTGCGTGAAATCCAGCAGTGCGTTGTACAGGTCAACATCGCGGAAGTCGGGCCAGAGCGTATCAGTCACGAAAAGCTCAGCGTAGGCGGCTTCCCAGAGAAGAAAATTGCTCAGTCGGATCTCGCCGCTCGTGCGGATGATCAGGTCCGGGTCGGGCATGTATGACGTCTGTAGGTACTCCGAGATGGTCGACTCGGTCAGGTCTTCCGGAGAGAGCTTGCCGCGCCGAACGTCAAGCGCGATCACCTGCATGGCGCGCTGGATATCCCATCGAGCCCCATAGCTAAGGGCGAGCGTCAGAGTCAGCCCGTCGTTGCCAGACGTCCGCTCGATGGCCCTCTGAAGGACTTTTTCCACGCCACGCGGCAGGGCGTTGGTCTTGCCGATGGTCCGGATGCGAACGTT
>CANHFG010000069.1 GCA_947459875.1 Ignavibacteria bacterium | reverse complement strand
TCGGTATCACGATGAAGAAGGTGCTCGACGGCCACAAGCCAGCAGCAAAGAAGGTCGCCAAGAAGAAGTAGGGTCGCAGCATGCTGCGATCTGCACAATGACGAGTGACGAGTGACGAGTGACAAGTGACGAGTGACGAGTGACAAGTGACGAGTGACGAATGACGAGTGACGAGTGACAAGTGACGAGACAGATAGAACCTCAAACCCCACACCTCAAACCCCACACCTCAAACCTCAAACCTGCCCATGGAACGCACCCTCTGTATTCTCAAGCCGGACGCCGTCCGTAATCAGAACATCGGCAACATTGTTGCTATGATCCAGGCCGCCGGATTCCGGATCCTGGGAATGAAGCTTACGCGGATCACGCCAGCAGTTGCGGGCGAATTTTATGCTGTTCACAAGGAGCGCCCATTCTACGGTGAACTCGTGAACTTCATGTCCAGCGGGGCAATCGTGCCGATCGCTCTCGAGAAGGAAAACGCCGTTGCAGACTGGCGGACGCTGATCGGCTCGACCGACCCTGCCGAAGCCGCCGAAGGCACGATCCGCAAGGCCTATGCTACGAGCAAGGGCGAGAACGCCGTTCACGGCTCGGACAGTGTTGAAAATGGTCGCATCGAGGTCGGATTCTTCTTTGCCGAGAGCGAGCTGATCAACAACGCCTAACGGCCTACACGCAGCGTATGCGTGGCTCGTCAGTAGACTGCATTTCACAGGGGGTGGACGTGTTCCGCCCCCGTGCTGTTTATGAACGATTTGCCGTAGATTCACGCCATGTTTGTACCAAGAATGATGCTCTGTGGGGCAGTGATTGTCGTGTGCATTGGCTTGATGGTCACACCCACAGCGACAGCACAGAAAACCTCGTCAGCTGCGCCCCCTCCGGTTAAGGAGTTCCGTCTTCAGGCATCGTATCGTTCTGGCATCGCTCAGAGTTACGAGGTCACAGAGAAGACGTCTGTTCAGCGCGTGCACAGCGACTCCTCGGTCCGCTCCTATCAGCGCGAAGTGCTGACATACGTCACGGTGCGATGTGTCGAATCGATGGACAATGTCTCCCGCGTAGTCGTAACGGCCGATTCGGTGGTTTACAAATTCGTCACCGGGCCTTCGGTGATCGACTACGATTCGCAGAGGGATCTTGCCCCGAAGGCGTTTCCGGACCTCAATAACTACGTCGGCGTGCTTAATCGCTCGTACGAGCTAACGTATTCGCCGTATGGCGAGGTGACAAAGGTTGCCGGCGATCAGATAGATTTCTGGCGCGAGTACATCCAGACGAATGTCGGTGATCTCGATACGCTCATCTCCACCATCTGGCTGCAGTCGCTCTCGGATGAGAACCTTATGCACCTCGGTGACGTCCAGAAGCAGATCGTACCTGGTACCAAGAAGGCCTTCGATTCTTCATGGATTCACAACATGCGTCTTCGCGTTGATGGCGTGGTGTATGAAGGCAAGGCACGGTCGACCTTTAAGTCCTACGATGGTGGCGTGTTTACGATTGCTACGTCGGATACCCTTCCGGCCCGCACGCGCTGGCCTCTGCACGTGTTCGAGATCCCGGATCTGGTTCAGATGCAGGAAGGCAATGCCGTGGTCAACGCCACACTCCAGCTGTCCACTTCCGGCACGCTCAATGCGCTGGATGCAACCATCGCGGCCGTTTTCCGCGGTCAGGTAGGCAAGGAGATCTTCACACAGAATATCAACTCCACACAGTCGTGGAAGCTCGTCCGACAGTATCAGTGGTGAGGCGTCTTTCCGGCGTGGTGGTGGCTGTCGGTCTGTGGCTGACGTTCACATCGTGCCAGCAGGATGCTGGCGATCCACAGAAGGTTGACCGGTCGCAGGTCGTTGCAGCTGACACCTCCGGTGCCAAGAAGTCGCCCGGCACATCAGCCAATGTTCGCTCATTCACCCTACGCTGGCGAGCCGGCGAGGTCTTCCATTACCGCATCGAGCAGATCTCGGAAGGCGGACCAGATACGGCGCGTACGTATTCGAAATCCACGCACTGGTACACGCGTACCGTCAGGGCGGTCCGCTCCGACGGCTCGTTCGAGACGGTCGTTCGGTTCGACTCGATCGCGGTCACCGGATCGGTAAAGAACACCCGCGCGGGCGTCACACTCATGGAGCAGTCATATCGCTCCAATGATACATCCGAAGCCAACCGCAAACGGTTTCCTCAGTTCGCCTCGATCATCGGTGAGGATGTGATCGTGTACATGTCCACCAACGGACGTGTCGAGCAGGTGGGCGATGTTACACCGATCGTCAAGAAGATCTCGGCACTGGCCGGACAGCCCCTTTCACCGCAGATGACCGAGCAGCTTACGGCACAGGTCAAGACCGGTGTCTATGCAGCGTTCATGCTGCAGGAGTTTGTTCCGTATCCCGAGCAGGGACTCGATTCGAACGCGTCCTGGGTTAACGATCAGGTCAGCCCCCTGAGCGAGATCTTCACAGTCGCAACAAAGGCCTCCTACGCTCTTGGTGATGTGTATGAAGTTAGGGGTCAGCGCATTGGCGTGATCGCAGCAACGGTCGCGGGCGCTGTAAAGGTTCGGCCACTGCCGCCAAACGCCCCGATGAGCATCACGGTGACGGCCTCGTCGATCACGGGTTCGTCGAAGTCCGTACTTGATGTTGATCGAGGTATAACGCTTGCCAAGCGCAATGCCATCTCCATGTCGATGACCGCACTGGTGCGTGCGCCGGGCGGACAGCGTCAGGAGCTTTCGCAATCACAATCATCGATCACGACGATCGAACTGCTACGCTGAACGGGTATGGCTAGGAAGAAAGCAGAACTTCGGAAGGTCTTTCAGCCAAGCGACTCCATCGCCTTTATGGCCATTGGCGTCGGTCTGGTGATCGCGGTGGTTGCGCCGGGCGACAATGTCTCGGTGCGGCTCATCGGTATCTGTATTGCGATCCTCGGCGGTGTGGCGCTGTTCATGATGGTCTCGCCGCGACTGACGGATCTGCAGATCATCACGCCGGTGCGTCCCTCGTCGACCCCCGACATCATGTCGCGTACGGTACAGGATGCAAAGAAGCGCACGCAGACCTTCGATTCCGATGAGTACCGGCGCACCTTCGGACAGGCCGAAACTGAGGAGCAACCGTTCTACGATGAAAGTCAGACCTCGTTGTTCGAAGAGAGTCTGGCCCGACCGCAGCAGCCTCCCGAAGAAGAAACCATCGTTCCGGGAATGGAGCTTATCACTGATGCGGACTCCAGTGTACGGATCATCGGTACGCGTAAGAGTTCTTCCACCGGGGCAAGTGTACCTACCCTGGTCAGCCACGTGCGGCAGGCAGCCCGCCAGGCACAGATCGATGAGCTCACACAGCGGCGAATGGCTGCTCCTCTGAATGATGCCGATCCGTTTGCCGGAGGTGAAGCCGACGAGATCCAACTGTCGGATGATGTCATCATCCGTCCACTGCGCACGCCGCGCGCTGCGGATCCACTTCCGGAGCCAATGCCGGAACGTGCCGACGACGTATCGCCTGAGGTCGAGGCGCACGAAGGTGATGCCTACGAGCCCCCTGCCGAGACGGTAGCTGATGAAGGGGCTGAACAGGCAGCACCGGAGATCGATCAGGAGTTGATCGATTCCCAGGAAGAAGCCGCCGCATGGGAGGCCATCTCCGCAGAGATCGAGGTCGATGTATCCGAGCCCGAGCCGGACGTCCCGGCGCCGGTGCGTGAGACATCACGTCGGTCACCGACGGTGTCGCTTTCAACGTTCGTGAATGAGCAGACCGATGAGGACCTCACCTCGCAAGAGCCCCGACGGGAGTTTGATTACCTGCTCAACCGTGTTCTTATGGTGATCCGTTCGGCCACTAACGCCCGCACGGCGGCGTTCCTGTGGGTGAACAGCGAAAGGCAGGAGCTGGTGGTCGAGGCAAAGATCACCGAGGCGGAAGCCGAGTTCACTACCGAGCGGAAGCTTCCGATGGCGATGGATGCGCTGAGTCAGATCGCCCGCGACGGTCGACCCGAGATCATTACGCAGATCAGCGCAAGTGCCGAGACGGAACTTCTTCCATACTATGCACGCTCTGCCGGAACGGTCTCATTCATCGGCGTGCCGGTCTATTACGGTGGCAATGTCGTTGGGATCCTTTGTGCCGACTCGTTGCTCGAGGATGCTTACTCCGATATCACAGTCGGTTTCTTCGGTCAGTTCACAAAGCTGATCTCCGGTCTTGTTTCGGCCTACACCTCCAAGTATGATCTGCTACAGGCCTCGTCGACGCTTGAGGCGATCGAAGAGCTTCGGCAGTCGATCGACGGCTCGGCTCTGTCGGTGCAGAATGTTGCACGCGCGCTGTTCTCGGTCATCATTCAGCGCATGGACGTCAGCCGCATCGGGCTTGTGAGTTTCGATGCTGCGCGTCGTGCGTGGACGCTGACCGATGCCCGTTCGGCGATGGATGACGACTATCGTGGCAATGTTGGCCAAGTGGTCAACGTCAGCGATTCGGCCGTCGGCTCGTGCATCACCACGGCCTCGAGTGTTGTCCGCACGCAGGAGCATGCCACAACGCGCGTATTCCGTGATGAGCCGCTGTTGGAGTTCGGACAGTTCGTTGCTGTGCCACTGCGCACGGCCAAGGAGTGTTTCGGAAGTCTCTATCTGGAGAACCTCGAGGCATCGCTGTCGTCGCAAGACATTGCTCTGGCCGAAGCCCTCTCGGAGTATGCGGCCACGTACTTTGAGCAGCAGCATCAGGTCGAGACGCTGCGCGGTGCCGCACTTCTGGATCATTCGACGGGTGTACTCAATGCTCAGGGCTTTGAGATGCGCATCCGCGAAGAGTTTGCCCGTGCGGTCGATTACAACATCCCGCTCACGGTGTGCATGCTCCATCTCGATCCGTCGCGTTCCACTGCTGAGCAGCGTCAGCATGCTCTTCTGCACGTGCTTCGCCTTGTCAAGGACCAGCTCCGCGAGTATGACGTGGTGGCCCGTTACGCCGATGAGCAGATCGCACTCGGCCTTATCGGATACAAGTTGCAGGAAGCACAGAACTGGACGGAGACCATGCGACGTGAGGTGGCCTCTACGCCGGTGGAGATCAACGGTAAGCGGCTCTCCTTTACAACGTCGATCGGCCTTGCTCAGGCAGAGCCGCGAGACACATGGGATGATCTGATCGCCCATGCCAATGCCGCTCTGGAAGTAAGCATGCGCAGCGGCAACAAGGTTACCGTATTCGCCTGATCAGCAGGGGGCTAATCGTTGTCCGGTTCGAGCGTCGAAAACCGGACCGTCACAGGACAGTGGTCGCTGACGCGCGCGGCCTGGCGCTCATCAAGATACGAGCGCATATCATCAACACGTTCACTACCAACAACCAGCCGGTTCATCGCTGAACGTGATGCAAGTACATGATCGATAACGTACCAGTTGGGGTTGCGGCACGACTTTAACGTGCCCGTCAGAAACGTCATTTCGCGGCTACCGAGCAGCGGTGTTAGCGTAGCATTTTCGCGTCTTCCCGTGAAGTCATTCAGGTCGCCGACGATCATCACGTCGTTCTCCTGGCTCGTCTTGACAATGCTGTCGGCCCACGACCGGAGCATTGCCGCCTGCTTGCTGCGGATACGGCGTGACTCGTCTCGCAGCTCATCGGTACTGTCGGCCCTCGACGTGCTCTTCAGGTGTACGACCATCATGATCCAGTCAAAAGCCCCTTTCCTGCAGGAGACCACCATACCGGCACGCATTCTCGGAATGTCCAGCGTTAGCGGGGTGTAGGTACCAAGCATCTTCACCTCAAGGTCCTTGCGAAACACCACACCAACGTTCTGCTTGATGTCCAGTTCGGTCACGAATCCATCATGATCGGGCAGGAAGGCCAGCACGCGTTTGAGCGATGCGAGATTCTCGATCTCCTGCACGCCCAATACGTCGGCTCCGCTACGGTCGATCACATCTGCGATGCGTCGACAATCGTCTTCGGTCCGCGGCTTCATGTCCTCGAGACCATCGCCGAGCCATTCGATGTTGAACGTGCCGACCACCACCTGGTCGGCGTAGGCAACTCGGGAAGACTGGCACGACGTGAGGACCAGCAGGCAGGGGGCCAGCAGTGCAAGAAGACACAGATGACCGCGTCGGAACATCATCGTCCGGTCAGAACGGCCTTGGCCACGTATCCGGCCACCTGTGGATTTTCTTTCAGTCGACGCGTGGAGTACCCATACCAGTCATCACCGAACGGCACATAGATCCGCACGCGATGTCCGTTGCGGATCAGCGCGTCGCGTCGGTCCTCCCGAACGCCCAGCAGCATCTGGAACTCAACGTTGTCGCCCGTGGGACGTTGCCCCGCAACCTGACGTTCCGCGTCAACGATCAGGGCCTCGTCGTGTGTAGCGATATGCACGCGGGCGTCGCTGGCAAGCAGCAGACCCAGCAGAGTGCGGTAGTTGCTGCGAATGCCTTCCGGATCCTTGATCGCAACAGCGGCATCCTCCACGTATATACCCTTGCACAGCCGCACCGACGGGGAGTAGTCGAGCAATCCTCGGATATCGTCCTGTGACCTGTGAAGGTAGGCCTGAATGACCACGCCGACATTGTCGAACCCGTCACGACGCAGCCGACGGTAGAAGTCGAGAGTCACATCCGTGTACGGTGTGTTCTCCATGTCCATCCGGACAAAGAGGCCGTACGAGGCGGCGCGTTCTACCAGACCGCGCAGATTGGCGTAGGCAAAATCACGGTCGATGTCCAGGCCGAGCGACGTCAGCTTTACGCTCAGGTAGGAGTTCAGACCATTATCGCGGATGGCATCAAGAACAGCCCCCTGAGAAGCTGTCTCGGTGACGGCACGCTCGCGCGATGAGACGAACTCGCCGAGAACGTCTATCGTCGAGCACGCGCCCTTTGCCATCAGCTGCTGCGTCACGCGCACTGCATCGGCCAGAGTATCTCCGGCGATGTAGCGCTGTGCAACCGACTTGACGATACTCTTCGGAATGATCGGAAGGGTGGCGACGACGAGCGAGTTGAAGAGACTCACGGTTGCGTCTCCGATCAGCGTGTGATCATCAGCGGAGCAGAGACCTGCATGGTGCCCTGCCGCACAACCAGCTGGTATGCTCCGGCAGCCAGACCCGTCAGAGGAAGCTCGATGGATTGACTTCCGGTGCGCAGGCCTTCCTGACGTCCAACCACGAACTCACTGCCATCGGTCCCAACCAGAAGGAACGTCGCTCGCGTGTCGATATCGGACTGAATGGTACAGGTGACCGTTGTAGTAGCCGGATTCGGATGCAGCGAGGTGATGCTGAAAGGGGCCTGCTGCGGCTCGTTCTCATCGACCGAGACGATGCTGTCGCAGGTGTCGATCGTGAGGTTATCGCGTGTTGCAAGAACGGCTTCGCTGACGGCGTCGATAACGCGCAGGCGAACCTTCGTGCCGACCGGCACATTGCGCATGTTGACGTTTGTGCTGAAGATCTGCCACTGCGACAGAGTGATCGTTGCCTGCTGCGTGGCCGTGCGCCAGTTAGCACCGTTGTCGGTGGAGTACTGAATGCGAACCGCCTCGAGGAAGTCATGCGTCCATCGGTACTGATTTGGCTGATTGCGGCAAAGCTTGGCGTTCTCCTCCGGAATGTCGAGCACGAACCGTGTCGTACCGATCGAAAACTCACCACTTGTGGCCGGCGTCGACGGAGAACTCAGCGCGGATACGCGGATGCGCGCCTTCGTGGTGGCAGTTGTGGGCACTGTCCAGTTGAAGGCTGCAGCGTTGAGCGAAGCGTTGATGGTCTCAAAGTTCTCGCCGTCTGAGGCAAACTCGATCTTGACGTTGGTCACACCCTGTCCGCGCGTCCAGCGGATCTGGAATGTCGAACCGGCACCGAGCCGCTCGCCGCCCCTTGGGGCATCCAGCACGACGGGCACGGCAAGACGATACTTCGCCAGCGAGGTGTCGTTGACGTTCGCATCAGCGGCGTCTTCTATGCGCACCCAGAACTCCGACGCAACCGTTGCCGGCACCGTCCATGTGTACAGTTCGTCGTCGGCATTCAGACCACTGGCGATCGATGTCCAGGGGCCGCTCTCGGCCGGACCCCACAGGAGGTTGACGTTCGACACACGGGCAGACTTCCAGCGAATGGTCATCTTTTCGCCCGGCTGGTAGGAATCCGTACCACGGGGCTCGGTTAGCTGCACCAGCGGTCTTGTGATAAGGGGCACGCACGGAGACGCCTTGATCCAGCCGCGCATGCGCTCGGCGGCGCGCGGCCCGAAGGTCAGCGGTGTCCGGTCGCCATTGACCAGGTGACAGTAGCTCATGATCGTTCCCGGGATCACGCGGCGCAGGCTCGGGTCGGCAAAGCATCCGTCAGTGCGGTCTATGTTGAAGTTCAACTGGCAGGTATCGATCGGCGGGCTCCAGTAACAATTGTGCGTGTGCGGAGCTCCGATGTTGTGACCCATCTCGTGGGCGGCAACGAAGACGTCCCAGACAAAGGCATTGTTGCGGTTCGGATCACCGGGAATATTGTTGGCATTGAGATAGACCGTGCTAACCCCGTAGCCGCCCCTGTTCTTCTTGTTACAGAGCTGATCGAGATAGGCAATACCCCCAACGAATCCGCCGCCGACAGGACGAATCAGAGCGTAGAGGTGAGCAAGCGTGCGGTCGACGTTGTTCATTCGACGGGACCAATCGCTGGAGAACTCTTCCAGAAGACTGCCCGGATCACGTCCATCGTATACGTAGCCTGATGGCTCGTCGAGTGTGAACTTCTCAAAGTAGGCCATGTAGAGGTAGGAGTTCAGATCTTGCTCGTAGACCTGGGCCATCGAGGCGATGATCTTGATGAAGTACTGTACGATCTCCTCGTCCGTGTCGCCACGGCGCTTCATCACACTGTCGATGTCTTCGCGCAGCACAACGGCCATCTTGAATTCGCGGAGGTCTTCGGCCTGAACAGCCTCGCCACTCTTGCGGTCGATCGGCATGGCCATCTTACGGCGCATCGCATCGTCATCAACCGGAAGGTTCTCACTGCCGCATATGAAGCGACTCAGTGGGTCGACGCCGAAGATCGCCGCCTCGGTGCCGATCATGTGTGGTGTGGCAGATTGAGAGCGCGCCAGCGAGTAGTCGCGACCGATCATGATTCGGTGACCGTCGGCTTCCTGCACAAACCCTGTGATGTTGCCTTCGCTGTAGTGAAGCGTGACAAAAGACTCGCTGTTGCCGTTCACCGTGCCCTTGTAGGACACAACCGGACGGACCTTCACCGGCACTTTGCCGTTCTTCGTATGGGTGTAGATCTCGGAATTAGCGTCAACAACCGGACGCGTACGCTGCAGGTTCAGGGTCGCGCCGTTCGTTCCGGGGATCGGGAAGTTCGAAAGTTCCACGCTCTGTGGCTGCGCCTCAAAGATCGCCCGGGCCGCAGCGTGAGAAAGCGCCGTTTTCTGAAGGTTAGCAGTCGTCTGCACAGTGGCATCCTTGCCATTCGGAGCAAGGGGCACAAAGAGCTGACGTGTATCAATGCGCACCTGGGCGGCTGCTGCCGTCGTGATGATAAGGAGCGCTGCCAGAAGGGTTCCGGGGCGGAAACAAGAGCGTGGCATGAATATCCCTGGGGGTTGTTCACGTGGTGAAAAAGCTGGCCTCTAAGATACGGAAAGCCGCCAAGCGGTTACCGCACTGTTACGGGGTGGTGAGACGCCGCTCCACCTCTGACACAAGGTCGCGGTGGATGGCATCACGCTCACGATAACCGTCGATCACGACGAATCGTTTCGGCTCGGTTGCGGCAATCGACAGATATCCGTCGCGGACTCTGTTAAAAAATTCCCCACCCGCCCGCTCCATGCGGTCGGGCTCGCCCCCTCCCTCGGCAAACTGCATGCGCTGCTGCGCCTGTTCATAGCGCACGTCGATAAAGAAGGTCAGGTTGGGCATTACGCCCCGCGTGGCGATGGCATTGATCGCCTGAACTCGGTCAAGGTCGAGCCCCCTGCCATAGCCCTGATACGCCGTTGTGCTGTCCACATACCGGTCGCACAGGATCACGGTACTGGTGGTAAGTGCCGGTTGGATGACCTTTTCGACCAACTGCGTGCGCGCAGCGCTGAAGAGCAAGAGCTCGGCGGTGGAGGTGATCGACTGCTTGGTGCTCAGGAGGATCTCACGGATCGACTCGGATAGTAGCGTGGCACCGGGCTCACGGATGACCATCACGCTGTGGCCACGTGCCTCGAACCATTCCCGTAGCAGGTTCAACTGTGTGCTCTTACCGCTACCGTCGATGCCTTCGAACGAAACAAACACGATCACTCTCCTGATTCCGATGACGGACCGATCAACACGACGCATTCGCCCTTGATCGAGCCTCGCTGCGAACATACATCATGCACGTGGCGTGCCGAGCCCCGTACATATTCCTCAAAGCGCTTGCTGATCTCCCGGGCCAGTACCACGGGCCGGTCGGGTCCGGCAACGGCCACGATCTCCTCCAGCAGCGTCAGGAGACGATGCGGCGACTCGTACAGGACGATCGTTGCAGGGATGGACGTCAGGTCTGCCAGGGCTGCCGTGCGACCCTTCTTCTGGGGCAGAAAACCGGCAAAGAGCACGCGGTCCGTCGGAAGGCCCGAGGCCGCCACGGCGGTCACACCGGCAGACGGACCGGGAAGCGCGCAGACTGTCAACCCCGACTCGACACACGCGCGCACAGCCCTGTACCCGGGATCACTGATGCCCGGCATGCCGGCATCGCTGATCAGGGCTACCTTCTGTCCGCTGCGTACGCGCTGCACGATCTCCTGCGCCCGCTCCCGTTCGTTGTGTTCGTGGTAACTCAGCAGCGGCTTACGGGGCACGTCATACCGCTTGAGCAGGGGGCCGGCATTGCGTGTATCCTCGCAGACGATCACATCGGCCTCGCGCAGGGTCTTGACCGAGCGCAGCGTCATGTCCTCGAGGTTGCCGATCGGCGTTGGAACAAGCCAGAGTATCCCTCCCGGCGCAGGCGCTATGTCGCTGGCATGGGTCTGTGCCGTTGAAGGGGCGGTGCGCTGTGCGGCAAAGAAGTCGGACAGTACGGATGAGCATTCCTGCTCGAGGATGCCGCTGCGAACAACGGCTTTGTGGTTCAGGCGCGGATCGTCGACGAGTTCGAAGAGACTGCGGCATGCACCGGTCTTTGGGTCGGCCGCACCGTAAACCACCGTCGGAATGCGCGCCAGCACGATGGCTCCGGCGCACATCGTACAGGGCTCCAGCGTAACGTACAGCGTGCAGTCGGTGAGGAATTTCTCACCGCGCACACGTACGGCCTGCTCAATGGCTACGATCTCGGCATGGCGTGTGGGGTCGGCCCTGCGCTGGATCTCATTGCTGCCGCGGCCAATCACCTCGTCGTTGTAAACGATCACGCAGCCAACGGGCACGTCGCCCTCGGCCGCCGCCTGGTGGGCAAGCTCCAGAGCCTGCCGCATGAACGACTCGTGCCGGCGCTGAACCTCAGACATGCTCAGCGACCTTCGCGGGCGGCCTCGTACTGTTGAGTGTTGCCCGGATCGAGGTAGCGCAGGTCAGCCCAGACGCTCGAGTTCTTGTTACCGCGAAACAGGCCGGCGATCTCGAGCTGCTTCGCGTCGAAGTAGGTCTGCATGAGTACGCTGCGGTTCGAGAGCTTCTTGCGCTTGAACTCGGCAAAGTCGCGGATCACTGCCTCAAGAGCGGCCACGCCCGCCAGCTTGTCCGTGGCGTGTGTATCAAGGGCATCGTGGTAATCGTAGATCAGCCGACGCAGGCCCTGGAAGCGCATGTCCATGAGTTCCGACACAAGGGACATGCGGGAGATCTCGCCGGGCTGGAACATTGAGCTGAACGAAGAGATTCCGCGCGCGTTGCCGCTCTGTGCGATCTGCTGCGCCACCTTGTAGGCAGCATCACCGCCGAGGTCATCGTAGGTGTCCATGTCCAGACCAATGGCCAGCAGCATGTAAAAGTCGATCACACTGGCAAAGTCATCGTAGCGAAGGGGCTGATACACCAGCGTGGGATTGAGCGACCATTCGAATGACCACTCCTGGTCGAAGATGCGCAGAAGGCCTGAGCCAGAGGACGCGTCACCGTTGATGATGCGCTTGCTCACCACTGCCAGACGCGCGCTGAGGCGGTTGCCATTTCGGCCGCTGACGTAGATGGTAATGTCCACCGGCACCTTCTCGCCGTCCCAATCCCGGTCGAGGTAGCGGTTATTGTTGATGTACGCTTCTACATCGCGGGCCATGTTCATCAGGTCCTGACGCTGATCAAGACTCAGCGGCTGCATGTCAAC
>CANHFG010000068.1 GCA_947459875.1 Ignavibacteria bacterium | reverse complement strand
TTCGGCTTCCCTCCGCTTCGGCTTCCCTCCGCTTCGGCTTCCCTCCGCTTCGGCTTCCCTCCGCTTCGGCTTCCCTCCGCTTACGCTTCCCTCGCGCGTAGCGCGTTTAATCTTTCGGCGGCAGCGGCAGTGAACCGGGGATTCCCATGAGCGGGAAGTCCTTGCGGAGCGGGTAGAGCTGGGTGCCGTCTTCATCCATGAAGTCTTCCGGCATGAAGAAGCGGCGCAGGTCCGGGTGACCGTCAAACAGGATACCGTACATGTCGTACGTTTCGCGCTCATACCAGTTGGCGCTCTCATACACACCTACGGCCGTGGGCACGTGAAGAGCGTCTTCGCGGACGGCTACCTTTAGGCGCAGGTGGGTTGCATTGGCGATCGAATACAGGAAGTACACCACCTCATAACGGTCACCGGGCTTGGCCCAGTCGATGGCCGTGATATCAAGCAATTGATCGAACTTGGTCGACGGATTATCGCGAAGCTCGGCAAGTGCATCGAGCAGTTCGCTCTTTCCAACCTGGAGCGTAAGATCTCCATGATGTTCCGTAGCTGTGCAGCCAGGGGCGACGCCCTTGACAACGTTCAGAATTGCAGCTGTTGAAAGTGCCATTTTTGAGTCCCTTCACGATTCGTCGAATGCGCCACTATTGAGGTCGGGCAAGCCCCCTGACGTGGATTGCTTTGCCGGTTTGGCCACGGCCCGCGTGGTCGCAAAGATAACGTCCCACATCGGATTACTCACGCCGAATGCCGTATGGTCATCCACGAAGTGATGGTTCATGTGGCATTACCAAAATTGTCCGGACGGTCAACGATCTGCACAGCCATGGGCGCGCACAGCAAGGGGCGTGGCAGGATACAGGTGGGAAAAGCACTCCGGGACGGGATTGCAGAACAGCTGCATCACTCACCCCACATAGTCAAAGGCCGAGCGCTCGGTGCATGTCCTCGCCGTAATCGGTGAGAATCTCCTCCCCTTGTTTGATCCGCCGTGTGGCAACGATCCAGACGCGGCCCCCGAAGTTGACGTACTCGGCATTGGGCTTCTTCCCCGAACCGTGATAGTCACACGCATAGCGGGCCACTCCGGCATCAGTGCGGCGAGCATCGATCACGTACTTCTCAGAAAGGGCAAGCCCATAGGAGCCAAGCTGATCGTTCTTATAGCGACGCTCGTACTGATCGGTTGTAAGCTTTTCGCCGGTGTATTCGACGATGCGATCGTCGACCTCAAACGTACGCTCAGCGTAGAGCCCCAAACCAGCCTGGGGAATGGAACTCTTCTTCACCGACACTCCGAGGTGCAGCCGCGTATGCGGTCCGCAGTACGGATGTGTCGATGTTGTCATTCTCTTACATCGACCCTGGTCACCGACGTGCGCACATCGTTTTGTGACCTTCACCACGTGTTGTTGCATGGCAGCGAATATATGTTCAAGGGATCGCGAATTGGTGCTACGTCAAAACTTCCACCGGAAGCTGACCATGTAGTTGCGACCGGCCTGCACGAAATAGCTCGGAACGGCTGCGCCATTGAATGAACCTGCTCCGCCATTGGTTACGATGAAGGCATCCGTGAGATTGTTGAAGGATGCAACAAGCTCAGCGTAGTTCGCAAAACCGTATCGCACCTGCATATCAAGGCGCACGAAGCTTGGCAGAATCATGGCGGGGTCATTGTTGAGATCCACAAATGACTCACTGACATAGCGAGCGTCGGTCGTGACCGACAGATCAGAACTCAGATGCCAGGTAGCCGACAGTCGAGCCATCAGTTCCGGCGTCAGCACAGGCACCACATTGGTAAACACCGTGTCACGTCCGATGTTGTCCGGACGGTATTCGGAAATGGTTGCGCTCATTGCAGTGGCCGAAGCCGAAACATCCAACGAAGGCAGCAACCGTGCCGAGGCCTCCAGCTCTATACCTAGCCGGCGACTTGATGGCACGTTCTTGCGGAGCTGCACGAACTGCTGCTCGATAAAGGGGCCGATGGGTGCGATCTCATCGGTGATGAACATGCCGAAGGCGTTGGCAGAAAACTGCACGTCAGCACCGGTATAGCGGTATCCGAGCTCGAGATTGTCGACCACTTCCGGACGCACCGTATTTGGATTACGCAGAACATCGGCGTTCGCAGATGTGATCTGCGTTCCTCCGAGCAGATCAAATCGCGTCGGCTCGCGGCTGGTGCGACCGTAGGAGGCGTACAGCTCTGACTCATCGGCAAGATCATACGTCAAGCCAAGTCGAGGATTGACAAACAACCAGCTGTGAACAGGAAGGGGCTCAGCAATACCTGTGCGAGGATCTTGCGAAAAGATCAGATCGACCTGACGCACCTGAACATCGGCACGTGCAGTGAACGCCCCTTGCGTGTAGTCGGCCCGAACAAAACCACTTAGCTCGTTCTTCTGGGTTCGATCGTCGTAATACGGGGCATCGCTTGTCGGCATGATCGTTTCCCAGTTCCGTCGGCGGAACTGATATGCATGCACTCCGATCGTGGCGTTCAACCCTGATGCCAGGTCATTGACCTGCAATGATGACATCACCCCGCTGTGGCGGTTCATCAGCGGGTAGTTGATCTGCGTCAGCGTACCAACACTGTCACGGAAACCGGAGAAGTAATCGCCCCCTGCCTGTCCACCATAGATCGATGTTTCCCAGGTAATGTCATTCGTGATCGATCGGGCGTAGGTAAGCTTGAGGAGTGACTGGCCGAAATCATCCCGATCGGTAGAATCGTTGATATTGGTTCTCGGATCCGCCTCGGCAAGGGGCTTGGGAACGGCGAAGTAGCCGAGCTGATTATCTGTACGACCCCACAGAGCCAGTGCACGGACTGATTCGTTCTTCCCGACCCATGAACCGGAGATCATCATTGATGTTGCTTCCGTGCCGGTGTTTCGACGGAAGCCGTCAGTGGTCAGACGCGTGATCCGGGCCATAACGCTCACCCCGTTGCTGAGCTGGCCGGTAGACAGCGTTGCACTTCCGCGTAGAAGATTGAACGAGCCATAATCAATCGCTGCTTCCACCGACGGTGCTTTCGACAGCACGTCCGGTGTTTCAAAATTCACCGCACCGGCAAACGCTGCCGTGCCGTTGCTGCTCATTCCAACGCCGCGCTGCACCTGGATCGACGACATGCCATTGACCAGGTCTCCGATGTTCGAGAAGAACACACCCTGGTCGATCATGTCATTGAGCGGCACACCGTCAATGGTCACATTCACCCGTGTCTGATCGATGCCCCGCAGGCGGAACGAACCGTAGTTTGTCACGCCGGAACCGGACTCCGAAAAGGACAGCACCGACGGTGTTGCCCGCTCGATCAGAAACTGCGGGTCCTGACCAAGGTGCCACTGCCGGATGTTCTCCCGCGTGATTGTGGTATGCGTCACCGGATCCGTGCCTCCGATGCGATAACTCGAGACCTCGAGTGTTCGACCCTGCACGATGCGCAGTGAATCGGCCGAAAGCGTGGAATCAGCTCCAGCCGCAACGGCTGCTGAAGGAAGAAGACAACCTGCGCAGAGCAGGACAAGGACTGCGAACATGGACGACCCTCATCAGTGATGAAACAGAAGAGTAACGTCCGTTATGAGGGTGATCGCCGTTTCCCTTCGCCGGTATTATCCGGATCAGGTACCAAGAGTGTGATCTCAGCCATGCCTAAGGCACAGCACCTCTAACGGGAACGCGAATTTACGCCATAGAATGATTCTATCTTTGCACATGGATAAGTTCATTGTGCGAGGGGGCACTCGCCTTCAAGGATCGGTCGCCATATCGGGTGCAAAAAATGCATCGCTGGCGCTGATGCCAACCTGCCTGCTGACCTCCGGAACGCTCACGCTGACCAATACGCCGAACAACAGGGACCTCGGCACAATGAGCCGACTGCTGTCGAGCATGGGTGTGGGCATGCACCTCGAGGGAGATGTTCTGAAACTGGATGCGTCCAACATCACCAGCCATGAAGCCCCCTACGAACACGTCAAGCAGATGCGCGCGTCGATCTACGTGCTGGGGCCGCTCGTGGCTCGCTTTGGCAAAGCGCGCGTCTCACTTCCGGGTGGCTGCAACTTCGGCCCGCGTCCGGTCGATCTGCACCTTAAAGGTCTGGAAAAGCTTGGCGCAACGATCGACCTCAGCGGTGGCTACATCAACGCATCGTGCGACCGGCTCAAAGGGACGCACTTTCACTTCGATATTTCCAGTGTTGGCGCATCTGTAAACATTCTTACGGCTGCCGTTCTCGCATCGGGTCATACCACGCTGACAAATGTCGCGATCGAACCGGAAGTGACCGCCGTGGCCAATCTGCTCGTCAAGATGGGCGCGCGCATTCAAGGCATCGGCACCACAACTCTCGAGATCGACGGAGTGGATGAACTTCATCCGGTAACCGAGGCTACAATACCCGATCGCATCGAAGCGGCAACCTTCATGCTGGCGGCAGCGATGACGCGTGGCGATGTGACGCTTACGAATGTTGATGCGTCGCATCTATCAGCCGTCACGCAGTCGATGGAAGATTCCGGTTGCACCATCGACATCAATGGCTCAACCATGCGCGTGCGCATGAATGGCACTCCCGAGGCGGAGGATATCACCGCTGCGATCTATCCGGGCTTCCCCACCGATACGCAGGCGCAGTGGGCTGCCTACATGCTGACGGCCAATGGAGCTTCACGGATCAAGGATACGATCTATCCAACGCGCTTCGGCTACGTTCCGGAACTGCAGCGCCTCGGGGCCGACATCGAGACCGGAGAGGGCTACTGCGTGGTCAAGGGTGGCGCCCGCTTGACCGGCGCTACTGTCATGTCGAGCGACCTGCGTGCAAGCGTCAGCCTGGTGATGGCCGGGCTTATCGCCGACGGCGAGACCGAGATCCTGCGGGTGTATCATCTTGACCGCGGATACGAAGGCCTCGAGCACAAGCTGGGTGCACTCGGTGCACACATCGAACGGGTGCGTACGGAGGCTTACTGATGCTCCTGCGATGGATTGTCTGCATCGGCCTTCTGGCCGCGCTGCTGGCGTCTATCGCGGAGGCGCAGTCACCGGCGAACGGGAAGAAGGACGAGTTGCGTCAGCTGCGTCAGTCCATCGAACAGACCCGTGCTCGGATTCGGCAGCTAACCACACAGGAGAGTCAGGCGCGTCGGTCGCTGAAGACCTCACAGCGTCAGCGTCTGCAGCTGCGTCGCGAGATCGTCCGTCTTGAATCCGAACTGCGCGTACTGCAGGATTCTATCGTATCGCTCCAGCAGGTGGTCGATCAAACCAAGTCATCGATTCGTAGTTCAGAGCAGCGATGGCGCGCCGTCACCCATGCCGTTCGTGCCTCACGGCAGCGACGTCAGGGTCGACCTCAGACATCACGTCTGACCGCGCTGGCCTATCAGCGCACCACCGGAGCGGTGCGCGAGTTCCGTGACCGTATGACGATGATCGCCGACTCGCTGCAGACGCAGGCTCAACAGGTCGGAGCTCTTGCTGCTGAACGCGAACAGCGGCTTGCCGACAATCAGTCGCAACGCGTCAAGGTCGACCGGACGATCCGCTCGGGCGAAAAAGATCTGCAGAAAATGGCCCGATCAAAGGCCGAACTGGTCGAAGAACTGCGAAAGAAGCAGGCAAGCGCGCGCCGCATTGCCGCCCTCATCCAGAGTCAGGTGCGCAAAGACGAGGAACGTCGCCGCGCACAGGCACGCAGTGGCAGCAGGTCCCGTCCGAAAGGGGGCTCCTCGCAGCCGCAACAATCGACGGCCGATGCCGGCCTCCTGCCCGAGCGTGGCATCTTTTCGCGTCGGTCGCTTCCGTGGCCAACCTCGTCGCGAAGTATCGCTCAGGGCTATGGCATGTATCGTAATCCCGAAACCGGCACTACCCTTGAGAATCCTGGCATCGACATTCGTTCAAAGGCCGGCTCCGGCGTCGAGGCCGTTGCATCCGGACGCGTCAGTACCGTCACATGGCTTCCGGGATATGGCTCGCTGGTGATCGTCGATCACCTCAACGGATTCCGCACCGTGTACGCGAACCTGAGCGGCGTGAACGTCTCGGGCGGATCAACCGTGCAGGCCGGCTCACGCCTGGGATCGAGCAGCACCAATGCCGACGGCGAGGTGATGCATTTCGAGATCTGGAACGGCAGCCGACGGCTTAATCCGCTTTCATACCTGCGTTAACGGAACGGTCGAGCTCGAGGAACTGCTCGGCACGCTTGGCATCGGCTTCACGGCCGACGCGTCGGTAGGCATAGATCATCAGCGAGCAGATCCTGTCGCGATACATCCTGCGCGCGGCACGATTGCTGATCTGCATCCAGGCACGTTGCTGGTAAGCCCCCTGCAGTGCCTGCATCACACCAACCGGACGTTTGGCACTGTCGGCCACGGCACGGGCGACCATGCGTGCAAGACGGGCCTCGACGTCCACCGGCGTCACGCGCGCCGAGTCGGGGATTGTACGATCGACGCGGTGCGAGATCTGCCGATCCATTTCGCCAACCTTCGCACTATCGAAGTCGAAAACCTGGAACTGCTGAATGTCATCGGGCTTTACGCGAACCCAGACGCGGTCCTTGCTCTGCGAGGAAAAGCCCCGCTGGCGCAGCTGCTCGACGATTGACTGGGTAGCGTCGTAGGTAAGATTTGTTTCCACCAGGGCCAACGCAGCCCGCATGGCGAGCTGACCGAGAATGTCATCCGTGTTGTCGAACGTCCGGAGCATGACCTGACGGATAAACTGTCCCTGGTTGTACGACCGCTGATAATCGCCCGTAGCGTAGGCCTTGCGCGACCGGAGCACTCTGAGCGTCTGCTGCGCATTGTCACGATATCCCATCAGCTCCAGCAATCCGAGCGCCTGCGAGAAACCGAACTCCACCCAGTAGTCAACCTTGGACACGCCGGCGATCTCCGCAACGGCCTTGAAATATCCTGACTGTCCTTTGGCCGTCCGCACGTTGGCGATCATGTTGAAGTTCGACGTGTCGGGGAACCCGGCGTCGGCCGGCGTACCTCTGGGTATGGCAATGATCTCGACGCAGCCGGAGTCGAGAAAGAAACGCACAAGGTGGTTGGCATCAGCCCTGCCACTGCGCTCTCCGAGGCGGGCATCGACACCGGTCACCAGGACGTTGATGACACGTCCACCTGGCTTGGGATAGGTGTCGGACTTCACAACAATACTGCTATCGGTAAGCGTCATGCGCGTTGTATCAACGCCCTCGGAGCTGAGCTTATCAGGGGGTGGGGCGCCTTTTGCGGAGTCGGCTGCGGAGCCGTCAGCAACCGGTTCCTCCTTGCGGGTGCATGATGTGGAAGCGATCAGGATAAGACAGAGGAGAGTACCTGCAAACAGTCGCAACATCATCGTTCAAGCCCCTTGGCCTCATTCCAGTAGGCATCCATCTCGGCAAGCGTCATGTCGCGCAACTCGCGACCGTCTTCAGCCGCACGTTTCTCAATGTGCTGGAACCGACGCATGAAGGTATTGGTCGTTCCTTGCAGTGCTTCCTCGGCGATGATTCCCTCGTGCCGCGCGGCATTGATGAGGGCAAAAAGTACGTCGCCGAACTCTCTTGATGCAGCCTTGTCATCGCCCGACTCCAGCTCCTGCTGCAGCTCGCCGATCTCCTCGTGGACCTTTGCCCATACGTCACGTCGATCGTGCCAGTCAAAGCCCACATTGGCGGCCTTTTCCTGCACACGCTGGGCACGCAGGGCGGCCGGAAGCATGCGCGGAACACCATCAAGTATCGATGTTCTGCCCTCTTTCATCTTCAGACGCTCCCAGTTCTGAAGCACCTTTCCGGGATCATCCGTCTGCTCATCGCCGAAAATATGCGGATGACGGTTAACGAGTTTATCGAACTCTCCGGCTACAACCTCGCGCAGTGAGAAGGCCCCGCGACCTTCGGCGATCACGGCATGCATCACCACGTGTAGCAGCAGATCTCCAAGCTCCTTGCGGAATTCCGCATCATCGCCGCTCTGAATAGCGTCCAGCGTTTCATAGGCCTCTTCGATCAGCAGATGCGAAATACTCTCATGCGTCTGCTCGCGGTCCCACGGACAGTCGTCACGGAGTATGCGCACAAGGCGGATGAAGGCCTCAAGCTGCGAGAGCGTATCTGAGGGATCCTGCGGGTGCGGTACTTGCCGAAGTGGCGGCACGATGCGTCCTGCCGTGGTGATCGAAAACAATAAGCTGCAAAGCTACGGGATTGTTACCGCGTGACGACACGAAACGAGACGAGCCACCGGACGTCTGTCCGATGGCTCGATAAAGAATCTGCGATCGTTCTACGGCTGAGCGCTCAGGCGTTTACGACAGCGGCGCAACGTACGTATCGGCTGCGCGCGCAAGTGCCTGGCGCACCCAGCGGCCATTCTCTTCGGCCTTGCGACGCACGGCAAGCCGCTCGGCATTGCAGGGGCCGTGACCATTGATGACGCGCTTGAATTCGTCCCAGTCAGGATCGCCGTACGACCACTTGCCGGTCTCTGGGTCCTTCTTGAGCTCAGGATCCGGAATCGTCAATCCAAGTTCGAGAATCTTAGGCACGTACTGATTGAAGAACTGCTGGCGCATGTCGTCGTTCGTGGCCATTTTCACCTTCCAGCGCATGAGCTTTTCGGTATGCTGGCTGGCCACGTCCGGCGGACCAAAGAAGTGCATGATCGGCCGCCACCAGCGGTTAAGAGCTTCCTGAAGCATCTCTCGCTGCACGGCTGTGCCTGTGGCCAGAGCCACCACGTTATCGTATCCGTACTTGAGGTGGAACGATTCTTCCTTGCAGATGCGGTCAAGTGCGCGACAGTAGGGGGCGTAGGAACCCTTTGAGTTGGCCACCTGATTGATGATCGCCGACGCGTCGATCAGCCATGCGATCACGGCCGTATCGGCCCATGTCATGGCCGGGTAGTTAAAGACGTTCGAATACTTGGACTTGCCCGTGAGCAAGTCGTCGATCATCTTTTCACGGGGCTTACCGAGCGTCTCGGCGGCGCTGTAGAGAAGCTGGGCGTGTCCGACTTCGTCCTGCACCTTTGCCATGAGCGCGATCTTGCGCTTGAAGCCCGGAGCACGCGTGATCCATGTGCCTTCGGGCAGAGCGCCGATGATCTCCGAGTGTGCATGCTGCTCGATCATCCGTATGAGCTGCCGGCGATACTCGGTCGGCATCCAATCGTGGGGCTCGATCTTTTCGCCACGGGCGATGCGTGCCTCGAACTCAGCCAGCTTCTGTGGATCGTCCTGAACCTGCTCGCCCCCTGAAGGGACGTCGACGATGGTGATGTTTCCGTACATGGTTGTTCCTAGTTCTTCAGTTTCGCGATGCGAAAATGGTAAAAACTGATGGGAGTGTCTAATGTGGGATTCGGCTCGGCATCCTTGTAGATGCTCGTGACGGAGAATTTGTACAGCGCACCGCCAAGGCTCTTGACCAGGAGCGTCTTGTCTGGACTCGGACGCAATGTGTGCGTGCGGATGTCGTAGACGAAGAACGAATCTCCCCCGAGCACGGCCAATGGAACCACAGGACGCGTGGTATCGTCGGTGCGGAGCGTCACACCGGATGGGATGTCCGTGACGGTCTCAAATCGCGCCGTGACCACCGCCCCGGTGACCGTTCCCTTGCCATTGGTTCCTGAGTTGAGCTGGATGGGGATGGCCTTGGTACGGCCGCAACAGTAGATGTAAGGGAGGCGCACATCCCAT
This sequence comes from Ignavibacteria bacterium, assembly GCA_947459875.1. GTDB lineage: Bacteria > Bacteroidota > Ignavibacteria > Kapaibacteriales > Kapaibacteriaceae > UBA10438. The sequence continues at coordinate 2,635 of CANHFG010000068.1, read as the reverse complement.
GGCGAGTCCTCCGAGTCGACCACCTTCATGCTGTCAAGAGACACATACAGCCACTTGACGATGCTGTCGGTCTGCACGTTCGAGAACCGGAAACTTGTCGTGTCTACCGGTTTGGACGGCTCCGACGGAGTGGAGTCGCAGGACGTAGACAGGGCCGCTGTGATTGCCGCCCCAAGGATCAAGAAAAGCCGCAGTGTGGTCTTCATTACATGGTATTGTTATGGTCGAACCCGAACACGGTCGAGAACCGCTTTGCCGATCATCGCGCCATGTTCTGCACCGGCGTCGCACCCACGGCGGTAATGGATACCTCCATAGAGACGACTGATCGAGGCCTCAACGGCTGCGGCGCGGAAGCTCGCAAAGCTCCTGACGCCGAACCCGAAGCGTGCCTCCGTGCTGTCAACAAACGGCATATCGCCGAAGTATGACGTCAGCACCTCGGCGGCCGCTGCCGTGATCGTCGAATGCCCACTGGCGTGCTCGGGAAACGGCGGAGTCTGCAGAAAAGGTTCCCATGCCTTGTCGATGTTCTGATTGATGTACGTCACGGGGCGAATAAGATTCCCCCGGAACTTCTCCTGCCAGCATGCCGTGAAACCATCAAACAGCGAAAAGGCCAGCTTGGAGTATATCTCCAGTGACGCCACCATTGGCGTGCGCTTCTCTGACATGACCTGTTCGGCGATGTTCATCCAGTGTCCACCGGGAGATATCTGGCGCGAGTTGAAAATAAAATGCCCGTGATAGGCCGTTACCACCGGATTGTCGTTCCAGAACTCAGCAATATGCCGTTGCTCTTTTGTGAGCGAGCTGGATATCTCGTACACTTCTTCGGCGGCCTTCCGGAAGGCTGACCCCTGCTTCCTGCTGAATGGGATGCTCGGCGGAACGGGAAACTCAGAGGCGCTTTTCAGCACGATCGTGCGCACCATGCCGCAGTACGGGGAAAGGGGCTTGGCAAAGTTCGGGGGCGTTGGTACCCAACAGGAATCGCATCGGGGCCACTCATAATCGGGCAGTCCCTGCGTACGGTTGTATCCGTCGGCCTTGGCGTAGACGTTGATCGCGCTGCCGACGCTTTTCCCGTAGGCTTTGGAACGCTCGAACACATCTGCCGGAACTTCCTTGGCCAAACGCCCAAACTGCACAGCCGCCAGGCTGTCAGAGATCGAAATGCGATATAGCAGCTTGCTGCATGAGGTCTGATAGGCTGCCACAAGGGCAACACGCCAGTCGTAGCGGAGATCTGCTGCTGGCTGCGGTACACCAGTGAAGCCGTTGAGCATGCCAGCCATGGTGCGGTAGGACGGGTCGGCGTGGCGTGCCGCTTCGTAGCCGGCAAGATTCGAATAGGCGTGGATGCGTGCCGCGATGGGCGGACCGAAACCGTCCTCCATGATGACCTCGATGACGAGGCGGTTCCACTCATGAACAAGTTCGGTGCCGTCGACGCTCTCAGAAGCGTCCGCGGAGAGGGTTACCCCGAGCAGGGCAACCAGCCAGAGGCAGTTTCGTAGCATGCGCGTCATGACGCGAAACTACGGCTTTTCACTTGCCGCCGGGAAGTGCAAAGAGCAATGCACGCGCCGAATTCCGCGTCACCACGAGTGCGCGATTTCCGGTCGCAAGGCGCACCATCGCGGCATCTCTGCTCTCGCCGTACGCTACCAGTCCGCTCTGCCGCACGTTGAGCGGTGTGAGCACTCCGCCGAGGTCATTGCGCAGGACAAGCCCCATTCCCCCATCATATCCGATGGCATCGGAATCGGCCGTGCGGGAGTTTCCCACAAGGGTCAGATCAACGTCCCCATCGGCGTCGAGGTCCTCAGCCAGAATCTCCATAACCGGAGCTACCTGCGCCATGTCCGGAAATGGCCGGAAGGCAAAGCGGCCGCTGGTGTTCACAAGCACGCCCGAGGCGTACTCGTGGATGAGTATCATACGCATGGACGTTGTGTCAAAGGGGCTGAGCACATCGGTCATGGACGCGCGACCGAACGAGTCGTAGGTCGTGAATGATCGTATCAGCGTGGGGATGTGCTGCTGGAGGGTAAAACGACCCCGTAAGGGCATATCCCTGCCATCGATGATCTGCGAAATGAAGTGGTCCATCGATCCGTTGTCATCGACGTCAGCCATGCGGCATCGTATCGGATTGCTCGGGTCGGGCACGAACCGACAGTTCAGACCAATGTTCCCCAGCAGCAGATCCTGATCACCGTCGCGGTCAATGTCGGCCGCACGTACGCACGACCAGAGACCATTGAGCGCCGGAGGAAGCACGCTGGCAGAGACGTTCTCAAACCGACCGGAGGTGTTACGCCAGATGGATGGCGACATCCATTCACCAACCACGACTAGGTCAAGATCCCGGTCCTGGTCGATGTCCACCCATACTGCCGAGCGGGTCATTCCGACATCCGAAAGCCCCCTGGCCAGCATGTCGGTCACCTCGCGCAGTACCCCGCGATCATTGCGGTAGAGGACGCTTCGGGCCGGCTGCGGAAACTTCCCCGGAACGATGCGACCACCAACAAAGAGGTCAACGTCACCATCACCGTCGAAGTCGCCAGCCGCGGCGCAGGAGCCGGCGTCGCGACCCGACACGTACGACGATGAGCGAGTGAACTGC
>CANHFG010000067.1 GCA_947459875.1 Ignavibacteria bacterium | reverse complement strand
CTTCGCATGGCCATGCAGACATCCTCGCATGTGGTTGTCGTCGGTGATCTGTTCGACTACTGGTTTGATTACGGCACCGTGGTCCCGTCGCGCTTCGTGCGCACGCTAGCGGCACTTCACGAGCTGAAGGACGCCGGCGTTGAAGTCCTGTATCTGATGGGAAACCACGACTTCGGTCATTATCGCTACTTCGAACAGGAGCTCAAGATCCCGGTGATCCTGGGCGACGTATCGGCGACGATCGGATCGAAGCGATTCTATATCGCCCACGGCGATGGCAAGGCACACAACGACACCGGCTACCTTGTTCTGCGTTCCGTCTTGCGTAACCGATTTGCACAATGGTTATACCGGAAGATCCATCCGGACCTGGGCATTTCGCTCGCATCACGCACCTCGCACGGCAGCCGCGATTTCACCGGTACACGTGAGTACGGCCCGCGCGATGGTCTGCGGGAGTTTGCCGAAGCCCGCATTGCCGAGGGCTACGACATTGTGGTCATGGGACACCGTCACGTGGCCGAAGTCACCCCTATCGGTAACGGCCTGTACGTGAACCTCGGCCACTGGCTAGGCGGACAAGCCCCCTGCGGAGTATACAGCGAAGAACGAGGGTTTGAGGTCGATTACTGAAGTACGGAAGTACGGAAGTACGGAAGTACGGAAGTACGGAATTACGGAATTACGGAAGTACACGTAGGGGCGAGACGCAGTCTCGCCCGCCTGTGACCATTGAAGAGTAGGGTCGCAGCATGCTGCGACCCCACAACCAGTGACCTGCGACGAGTAGGGGCGAGACGCAGTCTCGCCCGTCTGTGACCATTGAAGAGTAGGGTCGCAGCATGCTGCGACCCCACAACCAGTGACCTGCGACGAGTAGGGGCGAGACGCAGTCTCGCCCGGTGACCAGTCACGCCTTGCCAACCGGTAGAAATCCCGCCTTGTCAAGTATCTGAATGAGAGAGTGCAGAAGGTCTTTGCCAGCAAAGTTCACGCAGTACTGTCGTGAGTTGGCGTTCGGGTAGGGGGCGATAAGCTCACGTCGTTTGTATTTCGAGATGATCTGTGAAATTGAGCTCGGAGAGCGTCCGGGGAAATAGCTTCTGAATGTCTGTGCATCCACGATCTGCTCCTTGGAGATGATCATGAGCAGATCACCTTCTTCTTTCGAAATGCTCCGCCGTGACACGGACTCTGCTATCGTCGGAAGGAGGATCTTTGGAATTAGGTAGCCGTCATCCAATAGTCGATCGATTAATGTGATCTCGCGGTGCAGGCCGGTGAGGACGAATTGGCACCAGTGAAGAATGTCCTCGTCGCTACCGGAGTCAGCTCGGGCCAGTGCCTCCAGATAGGCCTTGAGGTCGCGACAGAAGACAGCTGTTGGGTTCAGGATTCGGCCCCTATCCACGCGAAAGCCGGAACGTACCAGCATCGCATACGTGAGAAGTCGACCAACACGTCCGTTGCCGTTCCGGAATGGGTGGATGAATTCAAACTGGTGATGTGCAATGGCGATTCGCAGCAGGTCGAAACGTGGGTCGGTCGCTTCATTTATGAACCGTATCAGCGATTCGATCGCTTTCGGGAGCTCGAACGGTGTTGGCGGGCGGTGCTTTGCGCCGGCAATCCTAACGGAATTCGATCGAAACGCCCCGGGTTTCACATCCCCTTCGCCACCCTCTGTGGGTGGTCGAAGATTCTTTACCGTAATCCGATGAAGCTCTTTGAGAAACGAATCGTTGATGGGAGTCGATGGGTTTTCCGTGAACACCCGTTCGATCCAACTCATTGCGTCTTCAATGTTGCTGATCTCGCGAAGCTGCTCTGTGGTATCTCGCATGCCGGCAACTGTTGCTTGTACCAGTTCGTCTATCGTGGTTCGGTTGCCCTCGATGCGCGCAGACCCCAGGCTTTCGAGCAGATGGAAAACAAACTTGATCTGGAAGAACACACCAGGGTGAGTTGACCCCCCAAGCACCCGACTTTTCAGGCGCTCCAATTCCACGATACGGAGCGTAAGATCGGAGTCGAACGCCGGTGCCGGAATTCGGATGATATGGTTGAGCGGGTCCATGCGTACCGCTGCAATTTACAGACATGACGCATCTAATTTAGATCGGAGCAGCATAAGTTGTTGAAATGTATTGACATGAGTGTTTTGCGTGCGGAAGTCTATTTTAGCAACAGGAGCTTACCCACTTTAGCTCCGGTCCGTTCGGCACCTCCTGACGGCTATTTTTGCAACCTCACCTCTCACGAAAGAAAAGCCCCATGAGAAAGATCGGACTCTTGTTCGGCATGGAACAGTCATTTCCTCCGGCACTGGTCGAGGAGATCAATGCCCGCCACGCCGGAGTGGCCGCGGAATTCGTCAAGATCGGGGCGGTGACGTTGGAGTCGCTCTTCGAGTATGATGTGATCCTTGACCGCATCTCGCAGGACGTGCCGTACTACCGAGCGATGCTGAAGCTGGCCGCCCTGAATGGCGTACGCGTGGTCAACAACCCTTTCTGGTGGTCGGCCGACGACAAGTTCTTTAACTATGCGCTGGCTGATAAGGTGGGCATTCCGGTGCCGCGCACGGCGTTGATTCCGAGCAAGAACCATCCGCCGGATACCACTGCCGAGTCCTTCCGGAACCTTCTGTATCCGCTGAACTGGCAGGAGATCTTCGACCACGTAGGTTTCCCGGCCTATCTGAAGCCATTCGATGGAGGGGGCTGGAAGCACGTATACAAGGTTGAATCGATCGATGAGTTCTTTACGGCCTATTCCGAAACGCAGGACATCGTGATGACCCTGCAGGAAGGCATTGAGTTCACGGAGTATTATCGCTGCTACTGCATCGGCAAGAAGTACGTACGCATCATGCCGTACGAGCCCCGTAACCCGCATCATCTGCGCTATCAGGCTGGCTTTGCGCCAACGCCTGAAATGCTCACTCGACTTGAAGAATACTGCATCAGGATCTGCACGATGCTGGGCTATGAGTTCAATACGATCGAGTTTGCCGTGCGCGACGGAATCCCCTATGCCATCGACTACATGAACCCCGCACCGGATGCCGAACGCACGTCGGTTCAAGAGGACAACTTCCAGTGGGTGCTCAAAACAACGGCCGATTATCTGATCGAACTCGCCCAGCAAGGACGCAAGGTGCCGAGCGAGTATGCGTGGAGCTCATTTGTTAAGTGACAAGTGACGAGTGACAAGTGACGAGTGACAAGTGACGAGTGACAAGTGACGAGTGACAAGTGACAAGTGACAAGTGACAAGTGACGAGTTACAATCGATCAATATTCGCCCTGGGCCTTGGCCCGGGGGAATGAAAGCAACCAATGTCCATCAATCTCGACGGCACAACGCTCACGATCGATGATCTCGAGCGCATAGCGAATGACGCATCGGTGAGCATTGCCGTTACGCCTGAAGCGCGTGAGCGTGTGCGGGCAGCACGTGCGGCTGTTGACCGGTGGATCGATGAAGGTCGCGTCATCTATGGCATGACGACTGGCTTTGGTGAGTTTGCCAACGTTGCCATCTCGCGCGAAGACGTCGAGCGGTTGCAGGAGAACCTGATCATCTCGCATTCGGCGGGAACGGGTGAGCCCCTTCCCACCCCTGTGGTGCGGGCGATGATGGTGCTGCGCATCAATGCCCTGGCTAAGGGCTATTCGGGCATCAGAGAGTCGACGCTCGATGTGATGGTCTCAATGGTCAACGCTGGAGTTGTTCCGTACATCCCGAGTCAGGGGTCTGTTGGGTCCAGTGGTGATCTTGCGCCCCTTTCTCACCTTGCGCTGTGTCTGATCGGAAGGGGCGAGTGCCTCGTTGATGGAGTTCGCAAGCCGAGTGCGGACGTGTTGCGCAGTCGTGGTATCGAACCGGTGCGTCTTGCTGCAAAGGAAGGTCTGGCATTGATCAACGGCACGCAGATGATGTGTGCATTTGGGGCGCTGTCGGTGGCGCGGGCACGACGTCTTGCGCGCATGGCGGATCTTTCCGGAGCCATGTCCCTTGATGCGCTGCGCGGCACTGATGCGGCCTTTGATGACCGTCTTCATGCCGTGCGTCCGCACCCGGGTCAGCGCCTGGTTGCCGGCAATCTTCGCACGCTTGTACACGGAAGTAAGATCCGTGAATCACATCGAACCGGCGACGGGAAGGTGCAGGACGCCTACAGTCTGCGATGCATGCCGCAGGTGCACGGGGCCTCGCGCGATACGATCGAGTATGCCGCAGGAGTGATCGAGCGGGAGATGAACAGCGCGACGGATAATCCGCTCATCTTCGCCGACGATGACACGCATATTCAGGGTGGCAACTTTCATGGTCAGCCCCTTGCCCTCGTCCTTGATTTTCTGGCCATTGCCATAGCTGAGCTTGCGAGCATATCCGAGCGCCGCACGGAGCGTCTTGTGAATAATGCGCTGGGCGGTCTGCCACGATTTCTCACGCGTGAAGGGGGCTTGAACTCCGGCATGATGATCGCGCAGTACACGGCCGCTGCGCTTGTGAGCGAGAATAAGGTGCTGGCGCATCCGGCGAGTGTCGACAGTATTCCGACGTCGGCCAATCAGGAAGACCACAATTCCATGGGTAGCATTGCCGCACGCAAGCTGTGGGACGTGATGCGTAACGTCGAGACGGTGATCGCCATTGAAATGCTCTGCGCAGCGCGTGGAATTGACCTGCTTCGCCCCTTGACGAGCTCTAAACATGTTGAGCTGGCGGTGGAGACAATCCGAAAAATTGTCCCATTCCGCGAAGAAGACACGGTACTCTACCACGATATCGAGGCGCTGCGCGTCAGCGTGGCCGGCGGGTCACTGTTAGAAACGGTCGACCCATACGTGACCATTATCCTCTGATTGAATTCACATGCACCTACAGTGGCATTCATCCTCGATTGAAGCAACCGAGGCAGCCCTCGATACGTCCCGCACAAATGGATTACGCGACGAAGAGATTATCGATCGTGTCGCACGGTTCGGACGTAACGTCCTTCCCAAAGGTCGCGCCGAGCATCCACTGCTGAGGTTCCTTCGGCAGTTTCATGCGCCCCTTGTCTACATCCTGATCGCCGCCGGCGTCGTAACGGCCATCATCGGTGGGATCAGTGACACCTCCGTCATCTTCGGCGTTGTTCTGCTGAACGCCATCATCGGCTTCATCCAGGAGGGGAAAGCCATCTCCTCTCTGGCCCGTCTGGCCAACTCGGTTGTCGGCACGGCAACCGTCATCCGCGGCGGCGTCCGGCGTCATGTTGCCATGGACGAGCTGGTACCCGGAGACCTCGTTGTGCTGGAGAGCGGAGACCGCGTGCCGGCCGATCTGCGACTAACCTGGGTAAAGGATCTGGCCATCGCCGAAGCAGCACTGACGGGCGAGAGCGTGCCCAGCGAAAAGCAATCCGGCCCGGTCGACGCCGGCGCCGTGCTGGCCGACCGTGGCAGTATGGCGTATGCCTCCACGGTGGTCACGCGCGGTGCCGCCATGGGACTCGTTGTTGCCACGGGTACCTCGACCGAGGTAGGTACGATCTCGGCGCTGCTGACGTCGGCGCCGACGCTGCAGACGCCCCTTACCGTGCAGATCGCGCGTTTCAGCAACATCATTCTTGTGGCCATTCTCGTGCTGGCGGCAGGAACCTTTGCCATGGGCGTCATGCGCGGCGAAGCCCCGGTCGACATGCTCATGGCCGCCGTGGCACTTGCCGTTGGGGCCATCCCTGAAGGTCTGCCGGCCGCGGTCACGATCATCCTCGCCATCGGCGTCAATCGGATGGCCAAACGTCGGGCCATCGTGCGCAGTCTGCCGGTCGTGGAAACGCTCGGGTCAACAACGGTGATATGCAGCGACAAGACCGGAACGTTGACGGAGAATCAGATGACCGTTGTGGCGCTGACCACAGCGTCGGACGAATATGTTTTTCAGGGAACGGGCTACCGTCCGGAGGGTGACGTTCTCCTACGAGATAATGACGCAGGGCATACGCGGGTCACACACATCGGACGTGATGTGGCACTGCATGAAACGCTTCGCGCCGGGGTACTCTGTTCTACCGCTGTCGTACAGCACGATCAGGGGGCTTGGCATGCTGTAGGTGATCCGACAGAGGCGGCCCTTGTAGTAGCCGGGATGAAGGCCTCGATCCATCGCGACGTAGAACAGGAACTGATGCCACTCGTGGATGTCATTCCGTTCTCGAGCGACGTGCAGTACATGGCCACCCTGCATCGCATATCTCCGACCACATCACGGATCTACATCAAGGGAAGCCTCGAGTCGCTGCTCCCGAAGTGCGACCGTATGCTTCTGCGCGATGGACAAACGACACATGTCGATACCCAGTCCATCACCGGCCACGTCGAGACCATGAGCGCCGAGGGGCTGCGCGTTCTGGCCTGTGCGATGAAGGAGATCGACGGCAATCCAGAGGAGATCACCGCCAATGACGTGATGAGCGGCTGCGTGCTTACGGGTATCGTCGGTATGGTAGACCCTCCCCGTGCTGAAGTTCGCGCATCCGTGGCCGAGTGCCAGCAGGCCGGCGTCGGCGTCAAGATGATCACCGGCGATCATGCCATCACGGCCGTTGCGATCGCGCGTGAACTCGGGATCGTGCATGCATCGGGTCACCCAAGCGAGCTCGTCCGCACCGGACGTGAGCTCGAAGGTCTTTCGGATCAGCAGATGGAGGCTGTGGCAGAAGAGTTCAACGTCTTCGCCCGCGTTACGCCTGAACAGAAGCTACGTCTGGTGCATGCCCTTCAGCGAAGGGGGCATGTGGTTGCCATGACCGGTGACGGCGTTAATGATGCTCCAGCGCTGCGCACGGCAAACGTCGGCATTGCAATGGGGCGCAGTGGCACCGATGTGGCGAAGGACGCCTCGGATATCGTTCTAACGGATGACAACTTCACCACGATCGTGGCCGCCGTCGAAGAGGGCCGGACGGTCTATGAAAACCTCATGAAGTTTATCATCTGGACCGTTCCAACCAATGCTGCTGAGGGTCTGGTGATCCTAGCCGCGGTGGCAATGGGCGTTGCGCTTCCGATCCTGCCGATCCATATCCTGTGGATCAACATGACCACGGCGGTTATCCTCGGTCTGCCTCTTGCCTTTGAGCCCATGCCTCCGGACATCATGCAACGTCAGCCCAGACGCTCGGATGCACCATTGTTCTCGCGAGATATTCTCATGAGAACGGGGCTGATGACAACGTTGCTTCTGTCGGCCGGTTTCGGAATCTACCTTTGGGAGCTCGCCTCCGGAAGCCCCCTGCCCGTGGCCCAGACCGCTGCTGCCAATGCGTTTGTCTTCATTCAGATGTTCTATCTGTTCAACTGCCGCACCCTCGTCTCACCCGTGGGGGCTCCCATCACCGAGAACATGACGGTGGTGTATGGGGCTACTCTGATGACGGTACTTCAGATGGCATTTACCTACATGCCGTTCTTCAACTCTACGTTTCAGACCGCCCCCTTGGGAGTATCCTCGTGGGCGACGATCCTGGCAATGAGCGTTGTTACCTATGTGATCGTCGCCATCGAAAAGAGCGTGAGATGGAGATATGGCTAGAGGTTTGAGGTGTGAGGAGGTCACTCGTCACTCGTCACTCCGTCACTCGTCACTCGTCACTCGTCACTCGTCACTCGTCACTCGTCACTCGTCACTCGTCACTCGTCACTCGTCACTCGTCACTCCGTCACTCCGTCACTCCGTCACTCTCCTCCACCGTTCCATCCCATAGGATAAACCGAAGGGTGGATTTGCGGGGATCTTTGGAGCCCAGCAGCGGCAGCCGACCTATGCCGCGGTCGTTGAGGCCGAGTTCGTCGTGATCATCTTTCCAGTCACCGATAATCTTGCGGGACTGAGCACGCCATTGTTCGATCTTTTCTTCGTTCGCGTCAAAGAGTTCGCGCAGCTTTGTGCGGGAGCGTTTGGCGATGGGTTTGACCTGCTCGACGATACGCATGTACTCATCACGGTGCTTCTCGCGGAGTGCCTTCAGGCGATTGCGCAGTTCGGCACGTCCGCCGCGTTCAAAGTCATCCTTGAGTGACTTGATGTCGGTGCGCACCTGATTGCGCAGACGCTTGGCATCGACGCGCAGACGTGCGAGTGTGGCTAGGTCCTCGCGAGAAAGCGATGCATCATACTCGCTGTGCATGCGACTCATTGTCGGAAGCACATCGCTCATGAACCACTGGCGAAGCTCCGTGCGCAGTTCCTTCACGGCTTCCTGCCGTTTGGCGCCTTGTTGCTGGGCCTGTGCGGGAAAACAGAGCGCAAGAAGGCAAAGAACGATAAGAAGTGGGCCAGTCATGGTTGTCTCCAGAAAGTGAACGTGGGCCAAGACCCGCGTTTGTGCCTTTCGGTTTAAGCTATTCCGACTCAAACGCCCGCTTACGGGCTAGAACTGCCTGACGGCGAGGCGGGAAGTCCTTGTCGGCCAGACGCCGCTGCAGGATGATCAGTACTTCGGTGAGCGAGCGATACGTGTGGTGCGGTATTCCTTCAGCGGTGCAGGCGGCGGCCAGAGTCCCCTTGGCAAAGACGATGTCGGCAAACCGCACGGCGCAGGCATCGGACCTTCCATCACCGGCGTAGACAACAATGTCATCGTCGGCTACGTATTGCAGGACTACGTTGCGTTTGCAGGAGGCGCAGAAGCACGAGCACGACTCGCTGGCTGCGGGAAACGTTGGAGTCCACCTGCCCCCTTCAAACTTGAGCTGATTGCAATGGATCGCAACGTCATTGATGATGCCCGACTGGGCAAGTAGGGGGCGGATGTAGACGTCGAAGCCATCGCTGACCACTTTAACAGGCATTTCGTGTTCGCGGCACCACCGCACCAAAGGGCCGATGCCGGGGTCGAGCGGCTGCGAAAGCGCAAAGGCTGTCACGGCCTCCGGTGTTGTTTCGGCAGAGAAGCTTGCAGCTGCCCGATGGTAGTATTCGGCCACCGAAATCTGACCGTCAAGAAGCAGGCTATGGGTGGAGAAATCCCCGAAGGTCGAAACAAGCTCATCGCCGACATCATCCATGCTGATGGTGCCGTCGAAGTCGAGGAAGACGTGGATCCTCATTACAAGGGCTGCTTGTAGGTGTAGAAGCCCCGTCCGGCCGCCTTACCTGTCCACCCGGCGCGCATCATCTGCTTGAGCAGAACACAGGGACGATAGCGTTCCTGTTCGTACTCGCGACGCAGGCCGTCAAGGATCAGCGTTACGATGGCAATGCCGATCTCATCGGCCCATGCCAGAAGACCCTTGGGGTAATTCACACCGAGCATCATGGCCTTGTCGATGTCTTCGGGCGTTGCCAGACCTTCCATAACGGCGAAAGCAGCTTCATTGATAAGCATGGCCAGCACGCGCATCTGTACAAGGCCGACGCGGTCCTGCACAACTTCGACCGTGTATCCGAGTTGTCGCAGGAGCCCCTTGGCACTGTCGATGTGACGGGCCTCGGTGTTGAGTCCTGCTGCCATGTCCATTGTCGTCATGGTCGACATCACGCTTGGCACAAGTGCCACCCCGATGACGCGATTGCCGGTCTCGGTCATCATCCCAATCTCGGTAGCGGTTGCGGTCAGCACGTTCACGATGACTGTCGCCTTGGGGTTGAACGTTGCCGCATAGTCGATGGTCAGGCGATGCTCTGCGGGGCTTGTCACTGACAGGTCGACGATATGCGTAAAGATGCCCCCTTCGGGATGCAGATCAAAGACCAGGCGGTCTGCGTAGGGTCCGTATTCCTCGGAGAGCTGCTTGCCAACGCCATCAAAGTCGCTCTCTGACTCGAGTTCGTCGAGAAGATCGAGCGCCGGCAGGATCGAGAAGGCCACACCCTTGCGTGAGAGAATGCCGGCAAACTCCTGCAAGAAGTCTGCTTCGCCTGTCAGCAGCACATTTGGTGCGCCGGTGTCGTTGATGTCGTATACGTTCATGGCCCACGAAACTACGTAGCTTCGCATTATGACGAATCTCACAAAACGCATTGCCGTGGCCGCCGTGGGCATCCCTCTGGCTGTTGGCGTTGTCTATCTGGGCGGCTGGTTCTTCACTGCTGCCATAACGCTGATTGCCCTTCAGGCTCTTCGGGAGTTCTATCATCTGGCAGAGTCAAAACATGCCAGTCCGAACCAGAGCGTCGGCCTTGTGTGGGCAGCGATCATCCTTCTCTGGTCGGGCTGGATGTTCGCGTCAGGCTCGGAGGATCATTCGTCCGACTCGCACATATTTGAGGGCGTGGGGATCTTGTTGATCGGCGGCTACCTATGCCTGTTTATGCTCCTCGGAACACTCATCACTCTGGCTGCGGAGCTCTTCCGTGCGCGTGAGAACGCCATGCTGAATACGGCGCTGACGGCGTTCGGGGTGTTCTATATCGGATTGAGCATGGCGAGTCTGTTTGCCCTGCGGCACATCGACCGGTTGTTTCTCTGGGGTACCTGGGGTGAAACGGGCGCGTCACTGATGATGACGCTTTTTGTGTCTGTTTGGCTGGCCGACACTGCCGCGTACTTCGTCGGGCTTTCCATTGGCAAGCATAAACTCTTCCCTCGGGTCAGTCCCAAGAAGTCATGGGAGGGGGCTATCGGCGGCGTCGTCGGCTCCACAGCCGCATTCGTTGGCATGACAAAGCTGCTCATCCCGACGTTTCCTCTGGATATGGCCATCACCTGCGGTGTGGTTGTCGGTATTGTCGGCCCCATCGGAGACCTTGCCGAATCGCTGCTGAAGCGTGATGCCGTCGTAAAGGACTCGAGCGGTGTGCTTCCGGGTCATGGCGGTGTTTTCGACCGGTTCGATTCCATGCTGTTTGCCGCACCCGCCGTGCTGGTGATCTGTTACTGGGACGCGATCATCACTATGCTTTTCTGATTCAACCAATACGTCAACCCTCAACGACGCACGCTGTTTTTATATGCGCCACGAGCATTCGCATGACCACCATGGACACGACCACCATGGACATCATCACCACCACGTTCATGATCACGCGGACATTCGCCCCCTGAGGATCGCGGTCACACTGACGTCCGTGGTCTTTCTCACGCAGGTTGTTGGGGGCTTCCTTTCGGGCAGCCTTGCCCTGCTGTCGGATGCCGGACATGTTCTGGTTGATCTGGCTTCGCTGCTGATCGCCTACTTCGGACTGCGGTTTGCGGCAAAGGCACGGGGCCAGCACGACGTGCGCTATACGTTCGGTCTGCGCCGTGTTGAGATCCTGGCTGCGCTCACCAATGGCTTTCTCCTTATCGGCATCTGCATCTACATCGTGATCGAAGCTGTGCGCCGCATGTTGGGTGATGAACACAGCCATGTAGACTCTGAGCTGATGCTCTACGTTGCGATCGTCGGATTCGTTGCCAATGCCATCAGCGCGTTCTTTCTGCATCGTTCCGAGCATATCACCACACGCAGTGCGTATCTGCATGTCATCACCGACCTGCTCTCAAGTCTGGGCGTGATCATCGCTGCTGTTGTCATCAAGCTGACGGGGTGGGAACTCATCGACCCGTTGATATCGATCGCCATTGCGATCATGATCACGAGAGGTGCCGTGCGAGTGATCCGTCAGGCAGCGGTGATTCTGATGGAGTCCGCCCCCTCGCAGATCTCACCCATCGAGATGCGTCAGGTTGTTGCCGAACTCACCGGCATTATCGATGTGCACGATGTTCACGTTTGGCAGCTGGGCATGAAGGAGTATTCGGCTTCGTTGCATGTGGTGAGTGATTTTCCGACTGATGACGTGGTCTCGTCGGTCCGAGCGGCACTGCATGACAGGTATGGTCTTAGCCACATCACCGTTCAGGTTGAGTCATCATCGACGGCCAAGGGGGAGTGTGGCGCATGCTGACACAGTCACAAAGCATCAACCCCTGGCTGAGGATCTTTGTGGCCACGGCACTTGTAGCTGCCTTGACGCAGGTAGCGCTTTCTGGCGGCGATGGGTTCTCCGCCCGACCGTTTGAGCGCATCTTCTCGAGTGTGGGTGTTGCCTGTGTCTATGCCTGCTATATGGCCGGACGCTACTTCGGTGCGAATAAGGCCAAAGCAGCCCAGGGAGTGTTTCTTGCCTGCGGGATCTTCATCCTGGGCTTGTCGGCTCTGCGAATGGCTGACCGGGAAATGGCCGAATATCTGGTCACAGCCCAGATCATCATGCATGTTGCCTTGTCGATGGCATTCATCGGCATCAACCTTGGTCTAAGCAGCATCATGGCTATGAACATCCTGCGCGTTCCCTCAGGTCGCCTCCGCGGAATTCTGGAGATCATCTCCGGTCTTGCCGTAACACTCATGATGCTCTCTGTCCTCTTCCCCTGGCCGCAGGAAATCCATGCCCCCGTCTGCGCTGTCATTGTGGCTGTATGTCAGAT
>CANHFG010000066.1 GCA_947459875.1 Ignavibacteria bacterium | reverse complement strand
TCGTAGAGAGGTATAGTATTTCGCTCTCCCTCGTTGACCGCGGCACACAGCCGTGCCGCAATCAGGACAAGGGATGCGATCATGATTACATACGACATTTATACCCAAAGGTAGTCAGGGGTTGGTCGGAACTGGACATGGCGAACCGTCGGTTGTGTACCACACGGATTGCACTACGACTCCAAATTCCGCCCGGTAGTGTCTTTAGACCGATGAGGTACGCCGAGTAGCTACTCGTGCAGGTTGTTGCACCCAAAACCTGAAACCTGAAACCTGAAACCCGAAACCTGCTTACAAGGGAATATTCCCGTGCTTCTTCCACGGGTTCGTGTCGCTCTTTGTGCGCAAGCGGCGCAGGGCCTTAATGAGTTCGTGACGTGTCTGTTGGGGTTCGATCACGTCATCCACATAGCCGCGTTCGGCGGCTTCGTAGGGGTTTGCAAATTCTTCGTTGTACTGATCCTGCAGCTCCTGCATGCGTGCTGCTTTATCGTCTGCTTTATCAATCTCTTTACGATAGAGGATCTCCACAGCCCCCTTTGCCCCCATGACGGCGATCTCGGCCGTCGGCCACGCGATGTTATAGTCGCCCCTGATGTGCTTGGAGTTCATCACGTCATACGCGCCGCCATAGGCCTTGCGTGTGATCACGGTCATCTTCGGGACGGTGGCTTCGCAGAAGGCATAGAGAAGTTTAGCTCCATGACGGATGATGCCGCGCCACTCCTGGTCTGTGCCTGGCAGAAAGCCGGGTACGTCCTCGAACACCACGAGCGGAATGTTGAAGGCATCGCAGAAGCGGACGAAACGAGCCCCCTTCACCGAGCTGTTGATGTCGAGCACGCCGGCCAGTGAAGCCGGCTGGTTGGCAACGATACCTATGGGGTGACCATCAAGCGTGGCGAATCCGCAGATGATGTTGGTTGCATAGTCGGCATGCACCTCGAAGAAGTCGGCCTCATCGACCACTTCTCGGATGACGTCTTTCATGTCATAGGGCTGGTTAGGATTGGCCGGGATGACGTGCCGCAGGCGTTCGCAGACACGATCTGCCGCGTCATTGGTCGACCTGACAGGGGGCTTCTCACGATTGTTCAGTGGCACAAACGACATCATCTTGCGCACGGCAAGCAGCGTCTCGACTTCGTTATCAAAGGCAAAGTGCGCCACGCCGCTGCGCGAGGCATGCGTGTCGGCTCCACCAAGTTCCTCGAACGTCACCTCTTCGTGTGTTACGGTCTTGACCACTTCGGGTCCGGTAACAAACATGTACGACGTCCCCTTCGTCATAAACACGAAGTCCGTCAGAGCCGGTGAATACACCGCACCGCCCGCACACGGACCCAGGATCACGCTCAGCTGCGGCACGACGCCGCTGGCCATGGTGTTGCGCAGGAAGATGTCTGCATAGCCGCCAAGGGCCACGACGCCTTCCTGAATCCGTGCTCCGCCTGAGTCATTGAGGCCAATTACCGGCGCGCCGATCTTCATCGCAAGGTCCAGCAGCTTGCAGATCTTCTCTGCGTGCACTTCGCCCAGTGATCCTCCGAATGTGGTGAAGTCCTGCGAGAACACGCAAACCGTCCGACCGTGGATCGTGCCAGTACCAGTGACCACACCGTCACCCAGCGGACGCTGCAGTTCCAGACCGAACTTCGTCGAACGGTGACGCGCAAGCATGTCCATTTCCGAGAACGACCCCTCATCAAGGAGCACATCCAGACGCTCCCGAGCCGTAAGCTTACCCTTCGCGTGTTGTGCCTCAATACGCTTCTGCCCGCCCCCTAAGAGGGCCTCGGCTTTCAGTGCTCGAAGATGATCGATCTTTTCGTTCACGGTGTTCTCCCTGGTACGGACGGCTCGAAAATAGGCAGTATTTTCGCCCACATGACGCACCGCCTTATTCTCATGCTTTCAGCATTCCTTCTGATGTTCGCCGTGTTTGGCTTTGTCTTTGCGCTGGGTGCAAACATTGGTGACAATGATGACGTAGCCGCTGGAAACCTCTGGCTTGGCTTTGTCATGATTGGTGCTTCGGTGGCAACGCTGTTGATCGGACTCAGACTCGAGCGTCATTTTGATTCCCGGTTAGATGAAGCGGTCCGCTCTCTGAGTGATGATGCGAATTCGTTTGAGGCCGATGCCGTTGCTCGCGCAATGAACATCTCCCTTGACGATGCACGCGATGTACTCAACACCAGGGCCCGTCGTAACGGGTGGAAGTGCCAGGAGCTTACCTCCTACAACGCCCGGTATACCATCGCGAGCTAGAGCTTCATTCGCGCAAGCATGAATCGGCACGTATCTGCAATTTCCATTGTGGACAGGTGGCCCTAACTGTAGCACCTCCATGCGATAGCTTCGCGCCATGCCGAGGCCCCTACGAGAACTGAATCTTCCGTATGGAGTTCCCCGTACCCCCGCCGAAGCATTTGCCATGGTTGTTCGGGAGCGCCGAGCCCCATATTGCATCCCTACAAAGGGGCTTGCATGGTAGCCGTAATCATCCCGGCATTGAACGAAGAGCAGTCGATCGGCATCGTCATCGATTCGGTCCGAGATGTTGTTGACCACATGATCGTGGTTGACAACGGATCGTCCGATCGCACGGCTGAGATCGCACGTTTACACGGCGCCACGGTGGTATATGAACCTCAACGCGGATACGGTGCGGCCTGCCTGCGCGGAATCGAGGCCCTGCGCGAGTCCCCCGGGCCAAGGCCCGGGGCTAGTATTGACACACGTCACTCGTCATTCGTTCTTTCCCCCGGGCCAAGGCCCGGGGCTAGTATTAATCGTCACTCGTCATTCGTTCTTTTTCTCGATGCCGACGCTTCGGATCATCCTGATGATGCGCGTGCGATCCTCGACATTATGCGCACATCCGACGTGGGGATGTGTCTAGGCAGCAGGACAACGGGGCTCGCCGATGCCGGATCGCTGACGCCACAGCAACGATTCGGAAACTGGCTCTCTACGCGACTGATCAGTCTGATCTGGGGAGTTCACTATACCGATCTTGGCCCGCTGCGTGCCGTACGGTGGGATGTTCTGGAACGTTTGGAAATGCAGGACCGCACGTGGGGTTGGACCGTTGAGATGCAGATCAAGATTGCCATGCACGGCATCTCTTTCCTGGAGATACCAGTGCGCTACAGACGTCGCATCGGTCAGTCCAAGATCTCCGGAACTGTCGTAGGTTCGGTCCGTGCCGGTTACAAGATCCTTACGACGATTGCTCGATTCGCCCTCCGCCGCTAACGTCGGACTCGTCGTCATTGTTGTCGGCATGGTTCTACTGAGCGCAAAGCATACCGGTCGAATACCGCTCGACTCCGTGCATTGCTGGTGGATCGTCGCAACAGGATGGTCATTGTTTGCCCTGCATCTTGTTCGTGTTCGTATGAACGCCTGCCGCGCACTTATGCGAAGGGCTGCTATTGTCGCCGCGGCTGTCACAGCCATGACCATGCTGCCCTATGGGCAGTTCTCCGACGACATGCTGCGGTATCAATGGGACGGAAATCTCTCGGTCCATCGCGTCAGTCCATACCAGACGGTTCCAATGGATCCCGCGCTCGCTCTGTTTGCCTTTTCCAACGGCGACGTCAGCCTCCCGACCGTGCTTCCGTATGCAGACATGCGCACTGTCTATCCGCCCGGTGCACAGGTCGTCTTTGCCCTTGCCTCTGGTGTCTCAGGGGGCGATTCCCGACGTTGGAAGTTCGTCTTCTGGATTCTCTGTCTTCTGACGGCAGGGGGCGTGTGGCTTCTGTCGACTCACAATCAGCGCCCGTGGTTGATCCTTGCAGGACTCTCACCTCTTGTGCTTCTGCACGGATGGGTTGATGCACATCTCGATCTGCTGATGGCACTCTTGAGCGTCATGGCCATTCAGCTTCGTTCGGGCAACAAGCTCGTCGGCGCTGGCGGCATCATCGCACTGGCGATCAGCATCAAGTATCTGCCTGTCCTTCTCGTTCCGGCACTATGCTTCGGCCTGAACCTCCGACAGATAGCGGCACTGCTTTGCTCGGCTGCCGTGGTGATCGCGGCGGTGTTCGCCCCCTTCATCGGCGACCACGTGATCGGCTCGCTGGGCGTCTTCACGTCTTCATGGCAGGCGAACTCCGGGGCGTATACACTCATTGCCAGCGTTCTCGAACCTTCAGCCGCACGGGTGAGCCTGCTGATACTGTTCATTGTCGCATCGACGTTGGTTGTGCTTCGTCACTACTCCCGCCCGTACCACGCAGTAGCGCTCGTGCTGATGTCGCTGGCCGTCTTCTCGCCGGTGGTTCATCCGTGGTATCTCATTCCCAGTGTATTGCTGCTTCCCTGGGCCCCGTTGCGATCCACGCTTGTCTGGTCCGTGACCATGTCATTCTACGGCGTTGTGCTACAAACGTACAAGAGCAACGGCGTGTGGATTGAACACCCCGTTGCTCTTGCACTTGAATTCATTCCGGTTGTGATTGCCTACATCATCGATGTTAGACAGGGTCCGCTACCGCTTATGGATCAGAAGTGACTCTCTGCGCCCTGCATAGCGCATGCTGACAACATAGGCGCCCGGCGCACCGTCGATCTGCAGCTGCTCGGTCATCGAGGCCGAAGGCAGAAATGCCACGGTACGACCGAGGAGATCGAGGACGGTGACCTCGACGCCCTCAGCACCGGTGATCGTGACCTGGCCGGATGTAGGATTTGGAAACACGGAGATCGTTGAACCTTGGATAAGGTCGTTCACGCTGGTCGAGCCGACAACGAAAGGTGTAGACCATTGCTCGCACCCTGAAGTATCAGAGATCATCACCCGGTACGTCCCGTCGCCCTGGATCTTTACCGAGCGAGATGTCGCTCCGGAAATCTTGACGCCTTCACGATACCACTGATAGTTCACACCATCGGCACTGCACGTAAGTTCGTCACCGGCTCGGGTGATCGACGGTACCACAAGTCCCGGTGTGACCACTACGCGGATTGTGTCCGAGTTCTTGATGCACTCATCAAAGCCGCGGATACGGCAGTACACCGTGTAGGTGCCCGTCTTGAGATTCTTTGTGCTGAACGTTGCCCGCGTCTCGGCTTCCTTGGTGTCGTTCACGAACCACTCGTATGACGGATACCCGCCACGGGCGGTGATCGCCTTGTCCATTCCTTCGCAGAGCTTCATTTCCGCGGCCAGGGGGCGCAGCTGGGTGCTTGGTCCGCAGTCCAGGGCGGCTACGAATGAATCATCGAACCGGCTACCATTGATGCGCTGATCGTCGAAGAAGGCATACGTGTCGAACGTACCTGCCATGTAAGGGATGCCCTTTGCATCGATACCGACGGCGTTCACGAAGTCCTCGTAGGGTCCACCAAACGTCCGGATCCAGTCAATATCACCGTTTGACAGAAGGCGCATGACGAACCCGTCATTCGCCCCCTTTGACTCCTCTTGAAACGTGCCCATGATCGTGGTGCTGTCGAATGAGCCACCAACGATCATGTTGCCCTTCGCATCGGCAACGATGCTCGTGGAGATCTCCTCGAAAATGTCGCCGTATCGACGCAGCAGATCAAAACCACCATCCTGTTTAACCCGGGCGACGAACACATCGGGTGCATTCTCCCCGTTGGCTTTTAGCGTCTGCGTGTCGAACGTCGTTGTGAGCCTCATCGGACCGGTAAGCAGCAAAGAGCCCTCACGTGTCATTCCCGTGCCGATCGTGATATCTGCCTCACTGGATCCAATGCGCTTGGTCCACTGAGCTTGCCCGGCGGCATTGATCGATCGGATAAAGAAGTCACTCTTACCGGCAAAGCTCTCGATGTTCATGCTACCGAAGTTTACCGAACCGATGAACGTGCCAACAGCATAAACCCTATCACCTGTCGGGGAGACCTGCAGTTGCAGCACAAGGTCATTATCTGCCGACCCAAAGCCCTGCACCCAAAGAACTTCACCGGCAGGATTCAGCTTCGCGACAAAGGCATCGAGCTTGCCTGCGGAGCGATAGGTCTTCGTGCCGAACTTTCCATCAGCCCCAGTACCCCCGCCAACGTAGATGTTGCCTGTAGAGTCAACGGCCAGTGAAGGGGCTCCTTCGTCATAGTCCTCGGAACCGAAGACCTTGACCCATTGCAGGATACCCTGGCTACTGATCTTGGCCACGAACATGTCTGCACTGAAGGCATCAAAGGTCTCGATCTGTTCGCCTGCAACGACGGCCTGATCGATGAAGGAGCCGGAGATGTAGACGTTGCCCTTGTTGTCGGCGATCACCGTACCGGCCTCGTCAAAGTCAAAACCACCGTGGCTCGAGGCCGTGACGTTACCCTTGTTGTTGAAGCGGGCTGTAAAAATGTCGTAGTTGCCGATCGCTTGGAGGACGATACCTCCAGTACTTATCGAATCCGAGAACGTTCCGATCACGTTGCAGCTGCCATCGGGTGCGACATGCATGGCATCGACCACGTCATAGCTTGGACCCATCAGGGTTTTGATCCAGGTGATGCGCTGAGCCGTTGCGCTCGGAGCGAGAAAAACGAACGCGAGAGCGATCGGCAGCGCAATGCGCAGCAATGATGGACGGTTCATGGTGTCCCTCCGGTTCAGGGCTTCAAGCCCCTTCCAGTCTTTTTGATGGAGTCAGTTGATTTCAACTCTTCGATGATAGCATCGAGGATGCCGTTGATGAACGTTCCGCTCTTGTCCGTCGAGTAGCGCTTCGCCAGCTCGATGACTTCATTCATCGTGACCTTTACGGGGATCTCCTGGCACGTGGTGAGCTCGGCCACAGCCAGGCGCATGAGGATGATATCGAGGGAGGCGATCCGTTCAAAGTCCCAGTTCTGGGCGTGTTTGCGGATCAGCTCCGTGCTCGATTCCTTGCCAGATTCGGCCGCCGTGATCACGGTGCGGGCGTATTCGATATCGTCGTTACTCCACGTGATCGGTACGTCTGCCTCGAGCTCGTGCACTTCATCAGGATGAAGAATGCGCGTTCCGTCTGGAGCGTCCTTGGCATCGAACGTAAACTGCCGATAAAAGACATGACGAAACGCCATGTCACGTTCGACGTCGCCGCCGTCGATGGCTGCAAGGATCTGCAGAACCTTTTCGCGGGACAGGTGCCGTGAGCCCCTTACCGTCGTTTTGCGGCTAACGGGAAAATCGTCCTGCTGAGATGAGTCTGTCAATTGGGCTCCGACGGGTTAAACGCCACGAATCGTGGGACTGCCAACATACGAACCATGGACGTGACGGACCTGACGAAGACGTTCTTCGGCGATCGCATTTGACGCTTCGATCGTGAGCATGTTCCGCTCTGACGCGATGCGGATGATGTTCGCAGTGATATCGTAGACACCTTCGGCCTGGCGCATAACCTTTGCGCGATCGTAGCCTTCAACTTCGGAGGCCACGTTCATCAGTCCACCGGAGTTGACGACATAGTCCGGCGCATATAGAATGCCT
The DNA here is from genome assembly GCA_947459875.1 of Ignavibacteria bacterium. Taxonomy (GTDB): domain Bacteria; phylum Bacteroidota; class Ignavibacteria; order Kapaibacteriales; family Kapaibacteriaceae; genus UBA10438. The sequence goes on along the minus strand of CANHFG010000066.1, from coordinate 5,118 downwards.
TTGCTACGGAGCATTTCAGCATGCTTGTGTTCATCCTTCAGCTGGTTGTTTGCGCCACCGCAGATGATAGAACACGTCAGATTCGGAATCGTTTCATCGTTGAGGATCGCCCCCAGTGCGTTCGGCGAAAACACATCACATGGCGTCGTATAGACCGCATCCGGCGAGATGACCTCAGCTCCGGCACGCGCGGCAAGGGCATTGACTTTGTCCGCGTATATATCGGAAACCAGCACCTTTGCGCCATCCTTGACCAGGTGGTCTACAAGGTACGTGGCAACGTTACCAGCCCCCTGAACGACAACCGTCTTGCCGGCCAGAGAGTCACTGCCCCACGTAGCTTTTGCAGAGGCACGCATGCCGGAGTAGACGCCGAGGGCCGTTACGGGACTCGGGTCTCCCGATCCTCCCGGTCCACCGATGCCGGTAACGTACTTCGTCTCCATGCGGATCCACTCCATGTCCCGCACGCTGGTTCCCACATCTTCGGCCGTGATGTAACGACCGCGCAGACTCTCGACCATGCGTCCGAAGGCGCGGAATAGTCCCTCGCTCTTGTCGGTGCGCGGATCTCCGATGATCACTGCCTTGCCACCGCCCAGATTAACACCGCTGACGGCAGCCTTGTAGGTCATGCCGCGGGACAGACGCAGCACATCCGTGATCGCTGCCTCGTCCGAATCATACTTCCAGAACCGGGTTCCGCCCAGGGAAGGGCCGAGGGAGGTGTTGTGAATGCCGATGATAGCGCGAAGGCCCGTGACGGTGTCGGAGCAGAGAACCACTTGCTCGTGGCCCATGCCCGAGATCGTATCGAAGATTTGCATACGGTACAGACGTCATAGTGGGAAAAAGACCGCCCTCATACCGCGATGGTAGGGGGCGGGCTGGGCGAAAATACGAACGGCCACCCGATTGGGTGGCCGTTGCAGCTAATGATCCAGAGGTTGTGGATCAGTGACGAGGACCGCGGTCGTTCCGCATTGGACGCTCATCACGAGGACGTGCTTCGTTTACCACGAGAGGACGTCCGCCGAGATTGCGGCCATTCATCGCCTCGATCGCCTGATTGCCAGCGGCACTGTCCGGCATTTCGACAAAACCGAACCCGCGTGAACGCCCCGTGAACTTGTCCTTCACAACGGAAGCGGACTGCACGGCGCCGAACTCGGAGAATGAAGCCCGAAGCTCATCGTCATTCATCGAGTAAGGCAAGTTGCCTACATAGATATTCATACATCGACCCTTTGCGCAACGATTGGACGAATTCGGTGTTGAATCACTGATTTATCTCGACCCGAATTCCCCGGTAGGCCGTCGCGCCTGCCTCACGGTCATGCAAGTTACCGCGAAAAGACGCCGAAACAAGAAGTTTTCCACATCGACACCAAAATATATCGTACCGTAAGCAGATGAGATTAGCGTTTCAGCGAGGCAAGATTGCCGGCCACGGCCGTCCAGTTCACCACGTTCCACCATGCAGCTACGTAGTCGGGGCGTTTGTTCTGGTACTTCAAGTAGTAGGCATGTTCCCAAACATCGATCCCAAGGATCGGCGTTGCTCCCCACGATGTGAGCTTGTGCTGATTCTCGGCCTGCATGATGATCAGCCGTCCATCATCGTGTCGATAGTGCAGCAGGGCCCATCCACTACCTTCAACGGCTGCGGCCGCAGCTGAGAACTGTTTCTTGAATGATGCGAAGGAACCAAAGCCGTCGGTGATCGCCGCCAGAAGTTCGCCGGTGGGTTCGCCCCCTCCCTGCGCTCCGGGTTTGCCCATGACCTTCCAGAACATCGAGTGCAGCCAGTGTCCGCCTCCGTGAAAGGCCGCCTGCTTGGACCAGTGCTGAATGAGTGCAAAGTCGTCGGCCGCTCGAGCCTTGGCAAGCTCCTCTTCGGCTTTGTTCAGACCGTTGACGTAGGCAAGGTGATGCTTGCCGTGATGAATCTGCATGGTCTGCGCATCGATGAACGGCTCAAGCGCATCGGGCGCATATGGCAGTGGCGGAAGTTCATGCTTACCCGGCGCTAATGCTGGTAGTGATCCAATGGCATGCAGTGAGGGGGCTCCTGCTGCAAGAACGGCTGCGCCCGTGGCAGCGCTGGTGAGGAAGGCACGTCGGGTTGACATCATCTCTCCGTGGAAAATGTGGTGCGATCAGATCAAGACTGCACAGCGTCTTGCAGAAACCTTTCAACATCGAGGACATCGTCCGCACTGCCCATAAAGCAAGGAATGCGCTGATGCAGTGATGTTGGTTTTACATCGAGCAGACGGTTGACGCCGTCAGTAGCGCGTCCACCAGCCTGTTCAACGAGGAAGGCCATCGGGTTGACCTCATAGACGAGTCTGAGCTTTCCGTCGGGCATGCGCGCATCACCGGGATAAAGAAAGATCCCACCATAATGCAGCGTCCGATGTACATCGGCTACCATCGTGCCGACATACCGCAGCGAATAGGGTCGGAGGCCGTCGCTGGAAGGACGTAGCAACCACGAGACATAGTCGCGAATGCCCTGAGGCCAGATGTGGGCATTGCCGGAGTTGACGGAGTAGATCTTGCCGCGCTGCGGGATCTTGATCTTTTCATACGTCAGCAGAAACTCGCCAATCGTGGGGTCGAACGTAAACACGTCGACGCCATTGCCGCTGGTATAGACAAGCTGTGTGCTGGAGCCATACATGCAGTAACCGGCGGCTACCTGCTTATAGCCATGCTGAAGGCAGTCCTCAAGCTCGCCATCGGTAGTTAGTGTCGGGTCGACCCGCTTGTAGATCGAGAAGATTGTTCCGATGGTAACGTTCACGTCGATATTCGACGAACCATCAAGCGGATCGAACACGAGCACGTACTTGCCGCGTCGGTACTCATTGGGAATGCGGATCAGTCCGTTCGACTCTTCCGAGGCCATTACGCAGAGGTGGCCTCCGTGATCCATGGCGCGGAAGATGATATCGTTAGCGTGAAGGTCCAGACGCTTGACCTGTTCACCATGCACGTTGGAGCCGTCCGTAGTGCCGAGAACGTCGTTCAATCCCGCTCTGCGCACATCGCGAGCAAGGATCCGCATGGCCAGCGTGAAGTCGCGCAGTAGATGCGAAAACTCACCCGTGGCTTCAGGGTGCATCGCCCCTTCCTCGGCGATGTGACGCTCGATGGTGATGAGCTTCGAAGTTTTGACGATCGGCATGCTATTGGTCGAGACGTACGGAGAGAACCGGACACGGTGCCTTGCGCAGAACACGCTCGGTTGTGCTTCCAAAAAGGAAGTGTTCCAGCCCGCCTCTTCCATGTGTCCCGATGGCAATAATGCTCACGCCATGGTCCTTTGCGTACGCACAGATCTCGTCGCTGGCACGTCCGCGCAGAACCTTCGACTCAACCTTGTACCCCTCCTTTTGGAGCAGGTCTGCCAGCGTGTTGAGCTCCTTCTGCGTATTGACCTCAAGCTCGCGCTCAAGGTCGGCAAATCCCACCTGAGCATAGCTCCAGTCTGCGGGGTAGACCACAGGTTCAACAACGTGGACGATATGCAGAGTGGCGTTGGTGCCGCGGGCGAGCTCCTTGGCCAGTGCAAGCGCTTTCTGCGCGTTTTCCGAGAAGTCTGTCGGCACGAGGATTGAAGAAACCGTAAGCATGGCATTTGGTAGTTTGTGAGTATGCAACGCAATGTAGGAAACGCCTTCGCACGTTCGACGTCCGCCGTGTACGGTCATTTCACAGTATCGGTCATGGGTAGTGTTCGTCCGCTCTTCTGGAGCATCGCACTTCTTGCACTTGGGGTCACTTGTGGGCTCCGCGCCCAGTCGCTCCCGGAACGATCGGCGGAGTCGGCCCCGGCATGGTCGGTCATTGGGCCCTTTGCCAACGTGGGCGGTAGTGGCGTCCTTCGTCGGACGCCTCCGGAGGACCCCCGTGACACTTCGAGCACCTTTGAGAACCTCTGGGGTGGTGTCACGCGATGGCATCCCTACCGGGGGGCTGACCTGCTCGGGTGGGTGAACCTGACCGATCACGCGCCTGATGTTCCTTGCGTATTCGTGGCGCGCACGTACGTGTACGTGCCCACCACCCGCAAGGTCAGACTTGAGCTGGGTGTGAGCGGGGCGGCACGGTTCTTTGTGAACGACTCGCTGCTGATAGGTTTTGATGATGACGTTTTTGCGCGCAGCGGCTCGACCGTTGCTGCATGCACTCTCTGGCAGGGGTGGAACAAGATCCACGTGCGCATCGGGCGCGATGTGATGCCTTTTCTGTCGTTTGCACTCCGTGTTGCCGACGAATCGGGTTCGATCCTTGCGGGTGCCACATTCTCATCCGAGCCACAGACGGTAACGAAACAGTATGCCCCTTTCGAGATCCTTACCCGCAACACGGCTGCGATCGATACGACCTTTCAGCGCGACCCGCGCATTATCCGCATGCTGCGTCAGGCAGTGGCATCGGACTCGCTAAGCGCCGGAGGTCTGAGACAGGCTGCCTGGGCGGCCTACGGAGCACAGTCTCTTGACACGGCTCTCCTTCTTACGCGCTCGGCTCTTACGGTCATGCAGGAAGACGCGTCAATGTGGCTGCTCAAGGGGCTGATCCACAACGCCAAGGGTGCGGCTGATTCAGCTGCGAGCTCCATCGATCGGTCACTGGAGATCGATCCGGGTAACATCCGTGCAAGGGTTGCAACGTTCAATGTCCTGCATCGGCGCAACCCACTTGACGAGATATCCAGGTACGACGTCGATAGTATTGCGGCGGCGGCACTGCGCGAACCTCTGACGGATTCGTTGGCCATAGAGACCATCCTGCTGGACATGCAGCAGGCACTGATCTTTGGCAGCACGTCTCTTCAGCGCGTCAACACGGTCATCCGCGTGCATTCGATGGATTCGCTGGCCCAATTGCCCCTTCCCAAGCGCTTCGATGAGTCCACTGAAGGCTGGCAGAAGCTCATGATCCTGTCGAGCAACGGTGATCAGCGCACGATCGATCTCCGCCGTAACGACGCCTCACTTGAGGGTGTGGCAGGGGGCGATGTCATCATCTACTCGGCGGAAAAGTGGCATCGTGATTCGATGTTCACACGCCATGGTCACATGAACATGAGCCTGTCGCCTGTCT
>CANHFG010000065.1 GCA_947459875.1 Ignavibacteria bacterium | reverse complement strand
TCATTTCTCGTTTGTGACTGGGCTCGAATGAAACCTGGACTCAACATGATGGCTGCTGCTACTGTTGCCACAGTAGTTTCGAATGGAAACATCCGGGTGAACATTGCAGCAACTCAATAACCGCACCGCCATCTGGGCGAAGTAATGATTGTCCAGAGATGTTGTACCATCCAAGATGCTGCAGCACTTTGTGATCGACTACTTGGCTTTGACTCACGCTGGTGATGCGATCCTCATCAATCCTCGCGATATAATGAGATCGATCTACCCCTTGCCCAACTATGAGCAGCTCGTCATGATCTTGGAATACTGAGCTAATACTAGATGGTCTCTGATCCTGCATGCTAAGTAATCGCTTCATGGTTGAGACAGAATCGTACTGGCACAAGAAACCGCGAGATGTTGATTGTATCAGCTGCAGAGTCGTTGGATCTACATCGATAATACTTCCAACAGCAATCACATCCCGACTTCTTGTGATCGTCGCATCACTAATTGAAAGGTAGGTATGTTTCGGAAGAAACTCGCTGTTTGACGTGAGTTCGCCGGAAAGAACGCATAACTTCCAATACTGGATGCCAAATCTTGGTTCATCTCTGTTTGTAACCTGCGCCAAGATCGCGATGCTTGTATCGGCATCGTCAACTGCAATCAATCGAGCCTGATACTTATGATCGCCCACGTCGCTCAATATCACGGACTGAAGCTCAACCTGTGAATGTATCCCCCTAACGAGGATTCGGGTGCGATAGTCCTTGACATTGACCTGCTCTTGCCAGTACACTACAACTGTTGTATCGACAATTCGAATGGCTGATTCGTTGATACGTGAAACATCAGCCGAGACGGGCACCTTCCACACGCTATGCCAACCTGACACGGTATCAACGACGTACGCGAACAACGTATCCGAGGTTAGCGTCTGAACAAGGGCAGTAAAAGCAACTAGACGACCTTTGGCATCAATATTCTCAATGATGTGATTAGCAGGTTTAGGAAGAGACAAGAGTGTTGAATCACGTGTCCTGCCATTAACAAAGGAATATCTGTAGACGTCCCTGGGTACGGCTCTGTTGCCCACAAGGCATTCGCCAAAGCCCTCCTCAAACATCTGGACACCAGCAATGCCAGCATATCGGATTTTCGAAGACTTTGGCGTCCAAGACCACTGGGTGGTATAGGATTCGTCGAGTCCATACAAACTCATATTGAGATCATCACCTAACAATACAATTTCTTGCCCTCGTTTTGCCAGGAAGATCAAGCGCGCATTGGGAGCAATAGAATCCAGCGTTTTCAATATTGCCGGTTCAACGCGTACTGATTCCTCGATCCCCGCCATAACAACAGCCAGCTGAAGCAGCACTCCGACCGAAATCGCTGTGGTACGCCTCAGAGACACCGTGACACCATTGTGAATCATAACCGACCACATGTGGATGAATGACAGACCGTTAATCTGGAGGGCACAGCGGTCTGCATGTTGATGAGAGTAAGGAGAAGTAAAGATAGCTGGTGAGTTATGCGACCCCAAACACATGCTCGCTAAGGCAAACCGTGGCAAGTTGATCCGCACTCCAGAATCACGGCAACTCAAGGCGCAGCGGCGCTCTAACCCCGTTAGACCGGAGAGATTGTCCCCAGCTGGTGAGGTGAAAGAACGGTGTGTTTGATCTCGAGGTGGGCATTGTTACGGCTTGCATTTCGATACCGTGTTAGCGCAGCACTTCACCAGGGGTCCTACCGGAGATGCCGCAGTGAATGCAATCAAAGTTATAGAAGGCGACGAATCGACTCAATGTTTGTCGCAAGGGCTCGAGCGATGTGAACTCGTCACTTCGTCACTCGTCACTCATTTCCTAGTGCGGTCCTTCGGCGCCTTCGGCTCCTCAGGATGACGCCATTGCGCCTCGCGCCGGTGTGGGGTTTTTGGTTTATTGACGCACTGCGTTTCATCGCACATTAGTCCACGACTTTAGCCGTGGGTGCGCGATGGGCGATACATAATCACGAATAGGCCCTGCTCGTAATCAGTCGCCGAAACAATTGGCATCCTGATACCACAGGTTAGGCGGTCAACGGGCGAGACTGCGTCTCGCCCCTACACGTCATTGGTCACTCGTCACTTTGTAACTCCGTAACTTGCCGGTTATGGGTCTTGTAGCTATCGTCGGCCGACCAAACGTCGGCAAGTCCACGTTGTTTAACCGCATCATCGAGGAGCGGCACGCCATTGTGGAAGGCGAGCCCGGGGTGACGCGGGACCGACTGTATGCGAGGGCTGATTGGGGTGGAAAGCACTTTGACATCGTCGACACCGGGGGCATAGTTCCGCAGAGTGAAGACGTGTTTGAGAAGGCCATCCGTGAGCAGGCGATGCTTGCCATTGAAGAAGCCGACGTAATAATCTTCGCCGTGGATGGTCGGGACGGGATTACACCCATTGACGAGACCATCGGAGGTATGCTTCGTTCGTCGAAGAAGCCGGTGGTTCTGGTGGTGAATAAGTGCGACAATGCCATGGCAGACATGAACTCCGCGGAGTTTTATTCGTTGGGGCTTGGTGATCCGTATCCGATCTCGGCACTCAATGGCCGAAGCACGGGCGACTTTCTCGATGCCGTTATCGAACATCTTGATCAGGGCAATGACCAGGAAGACACGCGACTGAAGATCGCCGTGGTGGGGCGTCCGAATGTCGGTAAGAGTTCATTGACGAATGCGCTGCTTGGTAAGGACCGTATGGTGGTGACGCCGGTTGCCGGCACCACGCGGGATGCCATTGACAGTGTGCTGACCTATTACGGTGAGCAGATCGTGCTGATCGACACCGCCGGACTTCGTCGCCGCAGTCAGATCAAGGAAAGCGTCGAGCTCTACAGCACCATGCGCACGTCGCGTGCGATCGACCGATGCGATGTGGCCGTGGTCGTGATCGACGCCGTGCAGGGTCTTGAGGCACAGGACAAGCGCATCATCAACGAAGTTGAGCAGGCCCGCAAAGGCATCATCATCGCTCTGAATAAGTGGGATCTGATCGAAAAGGACACCAAGACGGCTGACCTGTTCATGCAGAAGATCCGTGAGGAGCTACGCACGCTGGACTACGTACCGATCGTTACGATCTCGGCCGTCACCAAGCAGCGCATCACCAAGGTCATTGAGATGGCCAAGCTGATCCAGCAACGTCGGGGTGTACGCATCCCGACGCACGAGCTCAACGAGGAACTCATAGCCATGCTCGAACGCACGCCCCCTCCAAGTGTGAAGGGTCGAGACCTGCGCATCAACTACGTTACGCAGGTGGGTACGGAGCCGCCGTTGTTTGCCTTCTTTCTGAACTTCCCCGAGCTGCTACCGGAGGCGTACAAGCGCTTCATTGAACGTCAGCTGCGGAACATTCACGACTTCGAAGGTGTGCCGATCAGCTTCCTGTTCAGGAAGAAGCGCGACTAAAGCAAGGTAGACAGTTCTTTGACGAGAACTGCAATGCCGATGGTCAGAACAGCCCACCCGAAGCCCTGACGAAGTATCGAACCATCGATGCGTCGGGAGGCAAGCATACCACTGATAATGCCCAGCGTGGTGAGCCCCGTGAACGTCAGCACCAGTGCCCAGTCATACTGAACGCCTCCCCAGAGATCGGCCACCACACCGATGGCCGAGTTGATCGCGATCAGCACGAGCGAGGTTGCCACGGCCCGCTTCATGTCGAGTCCGGCCCAGAGCACCAGCGCCGGCGTCACCAAAAAGCCCCCTCCCACACCGAGGATGCCGCTGATGGCCCCGATGATGAGTCCGTAACCGGCCAGATACGTCGGATGCTGCTGCTTTTCATCAGGGGGCTTGCCAGGACGCAGCATGCGGATGGCTGCAAGTAAAAGCACGGCTCCGAAGGCCAGCATCTGAGGTGTTGGCGGCACATGTGGCGCAACGTAGCGACGCACCAGCAGGATCGAAATGATCGTTGTACTACCGAAGGCCAGCACCGAGGGCAGGTGCACACGACGCTGACGCAGGTGCTCTATGCTGACGATCGACGAGGCAACGGCCACCATGAATAGCGCATATCCGCTGGCCAGTCGGGGGTCGATCCCGCCGATATACACCAGCGCCGGTACAGCAACGATAGCTCCGCCGGCACCGATCAGGCCCAGAGACACGCCGATGACGACAGCGATGACCGACAGAAGGACCATGCGGGGGATTCTACCAGGCCAGCATTCCGCCGCGAAGATTCACGGGGTTTGCAAAGCCCTGCATCTGCAGGAACATGCAGGCCTGACCGCTGCGGTTGCCCGAGCGGCAGTACACGATGAACTCCTTATCGCGCAGCTGCTCGAGTTCAGCCAGCCGCATGGGCAGTTCGCCCAGGGGGATGAGCATCGAATTCGGGATGTTCTTCTCTGCATGCTCCTCGGGCTGACGCACATCGAGAAGGATGACGTTTTCGTTGCTCGCAAGACGGGCCTTGAGCGCGTCGGGCAGAATCTCGTTGATCATGCTGATTGTCCTTGTTCGACCGGCGCGCCGGATGATTTCCAGCCACCGAAACCCTGTGGGAAATTGCGGATGTTCTCGAAGCCCTCGCGCATAAGGTAGCTAGAGGCGATACTCGACCGGTCGCCGCCCTGACAGGCGATGACGACGGTCGTGTCGCGCGGGATCTCCGTCAGATGATCGCGCAGGTAGCCGCCGTGGATATGACGAGCGCCCGGGATGTGGCCGGCAGTATGCTCGGAATACCCGCGAATGTCGATAACCGTTACCGAAGGGTCATCGTAAACTTTCTGAAGATCATCCAGATGCATCTGCGGCAATTCGACCAGATCGTTTCCAGCCCCCTGCCAGTCGGTCACATTCGGATACGTGCCGGCGATGTTGTCGAGACCGATGCGCATGAGCTTGCGGGTGATCTCTTCAAGCTGTTCCTCAGGAGCGATCACAATGAAGGGGGCATCATAGGGAACCATCCAACCGGCCCAGGTGGAGAACGACTTGTTGTTCTGGATGTTGATCGATCCCGGAAGATGCCCACCGGCGAAGGATACCTTTGAGCGGGCATCAACGATCATCTCGCGCGCGCTGACGGCCTTTGAGAGCTGTTCCATGGAAAGCACGTCGAGTTTCGGGACCTCTGTCAGTAGGGGGCGAGGTACCTTGTTGAGCTTCTTCATCATGGCGAAGTAGCGAGGGGGCTCCGGCTGACCCGACAGCAGCTCGCTGACGAAGGCCTCTTCGTCGGTGTGGCGCAGGGCCCAGTTCACGAGCTTTTCGTAGCCGACGGTGGAGGAGGGAATAGCCCCGAGGGCCTTGCCGCAGGCCGATCCGGCACCATGTGCCGGGTGCACCTGGATATGGTCGGGCAGCGCCTTGAACAGCTTCAGCGACTCCCACAGCTGCCGTGCGCCTACCTCCATCGTGCCGCGGTATCCGGCGGCCTTTTCCAGCAGGTCCGGACGCCCCACGTCGCCCACGAAGACGAAGTCCCCCGAAAAGATCATGATCGGCTGATCGGCGATGGCCGGTGTGTCGGTAGCCAGAAAGCAGATGTGCTCGGGGGTATGGCCCGGTGTATGCACGACCTGCATCTTGATATTGCCAACCATGAAAACGTCGCCATGCTTCACCCCGTGGTGGGGAAACTCATACTGCCACTCCGAGCCCCCTTCATCGCTCAGGAACATCGGCGCACCTGTAATGGCGGCCAGCTCCCGGGTGCCACTGAGAAAGTCAGCATGGATGTGCGTTTCGGCCAGGTGCGTGATGCGCAGACCCTCGCGCTTGGTGATCTCGAGGTAGGTATCCACATCCCGCTTGGCGTCTATGACAAGGCATTCCCCGGTCTTCTGGCAGCCCACCATGTAGGAGGCATGAGCCAGACCGGTTTCATAGATCTGCTGAAAGAACATGATTCAACTCCCAGTGGTGAGGAACGTTCAAAATTATCCCAGTTCGGGGGAACTAATCCCGGTTTCCGGTGGTAATTCGGCTGTGGGTATCTTTTTACCGTGTGATAACACGTGGTGAAAGTACTTTTGCGCTAGCGTAAATCTGGGGTAACACGCAATGAGCAATAACAGCTACCGAGGTCCATTTGCGGCCATGGGTGTTCTGTTTTTCATGATAGGCTTCATCACCTGTCTGAACGACATCCTCGTGCCGCACATGAAGAGCGTCTTTGACCTGTCGTACACGCAGGCGGCACTGATCCAGTTCTGCTTCTTTACGGCCTACTTCGTGATCGCTTTCCCATCGTCAAGTCTGATCTCACGGCTTGGATATCAGCGGTCGATCGTTGTTGGGCTCGGTGTGTCGACCCTTGGAGCGGCGCTGTTCTATCCTGCATCGATCCAGCAGTCCTATCCGCTGTTTCTCGTCGGACTGTTCACGCTGGCATCAGGCTTTGCTCTGCTGCAGACGGCCATGAACCCATACGTGGCCGTGCTTGGGCCCCCACAAAGCAGCTCGGCTCGTCTTGTTCTGTCGCAGGCATTTAATTCCGTTGGGACGACGATCGCTCCATGGCTTGGTGGACTTTTGATCCTCGGAGCATCGGTTCTGACGGCTGATCAGACTGCAACGCTGGCACCGGAGGCACTCGCAGCATACAAGACGCAACAGGCCGCGGCAGTGCAGATGCCCTACATCGTGCTGACAGCAATGCTTGCAGTACTGGCCGTCATTGTCGGTTTTCTGAAGCTTCCCGTGATCGGCGACGTTGAGGGTGAGCAGGAAAGGGCGGTGTCTCTATGGGCCCCGTTGAAGGTGCCGCATCTGTTCAAGGGCATGTGGGCGATTTTCGCCTACGTAGGCGCTGAGGTGGCCATCGGCTCGTTTATGGTCAACTACTTTATGGAGAAGATCCCAGGGATGACCGAGCAGTCCGCAACCACGTACGTCACGTACTATTGGGGAGGCGCGATGATCGGGCGCTTTGTAGGCTCGTACCTGCTTACGCTCTTGCGTCCGGGATTGCTGCTCGGCGTGATGTCCAGCGTGAACGTTCTGCTGACACTTGGAACAACTCTCACCAGCGGTGCAACATCCGCGATGATCCTTGTCGGCTGCGGACTGTTCAACAGCATCATGTTTGCCACCATCTTCACGCTGGCGATCAAGGATGTCGGGGTAATGACCAACCGCGGATCGAGCTGGCTCATCGCAGCCATCCTCGGAGGGGCCGTGATTCCTCAGGTGCAGGGCTTTATTGCCGACAGTACGGGTGGACTGACGATGTCGTACCTCATCCCGGTGGTATGCTACATCTACATCGCCTATTACGGGTTTTCCGGTTCGAATGTTCAACATGACGCACGGAGTGCGAGCGCATGAGAATACTGCTACTCCTACCCTACATTTTTTGTCTGACCATGAGCGCAGTTGCCCAGCAACTGACGCTTAGCGGCACTGTGACGGATCGCGACGGATCGCCTCTTGTTGGAGCGACGATCCGCGTGGCAAACACGCGGCTTGGTGCATACACCAAGAGCAAGGGCTTGTTTTCAATCACCATTACCTCAGCAACCGACGTCAAGCTAAACGTCAGCATGGTTGGGTATAAGTCCAGAGAGGTCGACGTACGTGCGGCGGACCTTGGTGAGCCCCTTCGCATTGTGTTGGAAACGGATCACCTAAAGCTCAAAGAGGCCGTGGTGGTGGGCTACGGCACAAAGCAGCGGGTTGAGCTGACGGGATCCGTGGCACAGATCGATTCACGAGAGATCGCTCAGAACACCTATGGCAATTTCGAGAACGCCATTGTTGGCCGTGCCCCGGGTGTGCAGGTGATCAACTCCAACGGCATGGCCGGCAGCGCGATGACGATTCGCGTTCGCGGGGTCGGATCGCTGACGGCCTCCGGCGAGCCGCTGTACGTGATCGATGGTATCCCGGTCACACAGGGCGACTTCGGTGGTAAAGACCGGCTGGCAACACAGACGAATGCACTGGCATCGATCAATCCCAATGACATTGAATCGATCGAGATCCTCAAGGATGCCGATGCTGCCGCGATTTATGGCTCGCGCGGTTCGAACGGGGTGGTGCTGATCACCACCAAGAAGGGGGCTTCAGGGGCCACGCGGTTCAACGTGAGCTACTTCCGTGGACAAAGCACCGAGACGAACCGGCCGCGTATGCTTAACGGCGATGAGTTTCGCAGCATGTGGGCCGAGGCCAATCGACAGGATTCCGTTGCTCTATCGATCCTGCGTCCGACAGCGCGGTTCACCGCCAAGCCCCTTCCCGGCGGACTCTCGCCGGATCAGTTTGCCAACACCGACTGGCTGGGGCTGACCCTGCAGCAGGGGCAGATCACCGATGCGGCGATCACGGCCTCCGGTGGTACAAATGCCGTGACGTTTTTCACGAGTCTTGGCTATCGCAATGAGTCCTCGTTCGCGGTCGGCAACACCTTTGAGCGCATTAATGGTCGCGCAAACGTCGACTTCAAAGCCACCGACAAAGTGTCCCTCGGCCTTAGTACAAACCTCAATTTCACGCTGAACAATCGGGTCCCTTCGGCCTGGGCCGGTGGGATCGGCGCGGCACAAAGTTCAGCGCTGCCATACTTCCCCGTGTACAATGCCGATGGAACGTACTTCGAGCCGCAACGTCCGTGGTATGCGATGTACAACCCCGTTGCACAGCTCAACGAGAATACCTTCGAAAACAGTGAAACGCGGCTGCTGACCAATCTCTATGCCCAGATCGCGTTGCCTGAGCACTTTGCACTTCGTCTGCAAGGGGGCTTTGATCTTCTGAATTTCACGGATCGACGCTACACGTCGCTGATCGTTCAGTCAGAGGCCGAAGCAGAAGCCCGAAAAGTCGGCGTCAATAACGTCATCCTGAATGCAACGCTGTCGTACGATAACAGCATTATGGATGGCCTGAAGCTCAATGCCATTCTTGCAACGGAGACGCAGACGTCGGGTCAGCTCGTGACAGGATTGCGTGGACGCAACTTCCCGAACCCTGCATTCCGTAATCCCACTTCAGCCGTGGTCCGGGATGCATACTCGTTCGAGACGGCATTCACGTTTCTATCCTACATCACCCGTTGGAATTTCAATTATCTCGACAAGTACTACGTGAGCTTGACGGGTCGCGTGGATGGCTCGTCCAGATTCGGCAGTGAGAACCGGTACGGCTTCTTCCCGTCGATCGGAGCCGGCTGGATCCTTTCGAACGAGGACTTCCTCAAGGATGTTGAATCCATCTCACTGTTGAAGCTTCGTGCCAGCGTCGGTCTGACGGGCAATGCCGATGGGATCGACGATTATCAGTGGCAGGGCACGTACAAGGCCGGTGCCGACTATGGTGGGACGGCGGGTATCCGTCCTGAGCGCCTTTCCAATCCTCTTCTCGGATGGGAACAGACGCGTCAGATCGATATCACAACGGAGGCCGGTTTCTTTAACGGTCGGCTTCAGGCCACCGTGTCATGGTATCACAAGCTCACCTCCAATGTCCTTCTGAACGTCGCTGTTCCGGCATCGACCGGATTTTCTTCGATCCTGAAGAACGTCGGCTCCTTCGAAAACACCGGGGTTGAAGTCGTCCTTAGCGGCTATCCGATCAGCTCAGGAGAACTCACCTGGCGCATGGATCTGTCGGTGGCGCACAACACGAATAAGGTGATCGACAATGCAGAGTTGCCCCCTGACGCGATCGGTGGTCCGGGTGAAACTCGAATCCTTGTGGGATATCCTGTCGGAACCTTCTTCATTAACCGCTCTGCCGGCGTACAGTCGCGCACGGACTCGGTGGTTGTGCAGCGCCGCAGATCTGGCAACTCTGTCAACTTCATTACGGATAGGAATGATCCGCGCTGGAATCAGTTCTACGACACAACCATCGTGATCGTAGGGGGCTCGCAGCTGTTCTACAACCTTAATGGACGTATCACGGACCAGTATGATCTCAATGACCGTGTTGCGCTGGGCAATCCGTATCCGACGTGGTTCGGTTCGTTCACAAACACGATCAATTGGAAGGGCTTTGACCTGACCGCCATGATCTATTACCAGTTTGGCAATCAGATCTACGATGACGCTGGCAAGCGGCAGGTTGGCAACCTCGCGTCGAACTTCAATCAAACGAAGGACCTCACCGAGAAGCGCTGGCAGAATGAGGGTGACGTGACCGATGTGCCCCGTCTGTCTCTGACGGAGAACTATGACATCAACACCGACCGCTTCATCTACGATGGGTCGTTTGTTCGGCTGCGTCAGCTTACGTTGGGCTACACCATTCCGGGTGACTACCTCGAAATGGCCGGACTGTCGAGCCTCCGTGTGTATGCGACCGGTCAGAACCTGATCACGTGGACCAACTATCCGGGCTGGGATCCGGAGATCATGCGCGATCAGGATGGTGCGCAAGGCAGGAATCTCGGTGCAGGCGTTACATATCTCACGCCCCCTCAGGCACGGCAACTCGTCATCGGCATCAATGCGGGATTCTGATCATGAAGACACACATCATCTCCTCGCTACGTTCTGGCTTCGTTATGGGGCTTGCCATCCTGTCGTTGGGATGCGACTCAATGCTGGATCAGACTCCGCCCCTTGATATTTCAAATGATGTTGCTCTTTCCACTCCGAGCGGCATCGTCGCTGCACTCACCGGCGCGGCTGACCAATTCTCATCCGGAGCGTTCTATGGTGGCAACACGATGTCCATCGGTGAACTCTGGTCGAACAACGTCGAGTCAAACGTCGGTGCCGACTTCGGACGTCTCCAGATTCTCTCCTACAATCTCAACATCTTCAACCCCGAAGGACGCTCCATGTGGGGCGATGGGTACGGCGTGATCAATCGCGCAAACAATGTCCTGCTGGCATTGGAGACCGTTGAGTTCGCCGATCCAAAGCAAAAGGACCTTCTGCGCGGTCGTGCCCTTGGGCTGCGTGGTGCTTCCCTCTGGGCCTTGTGCATGTACTTCGCGCAACCGTGGGGGTCTACATCTGATAACTCTCATCCCGGCGTGATCATCAGAACGGAACCGACGCTGGGCGACATCGGCACGGTGAAGGCCAGGGCAACACTCAAGGAGTGCTATGACCAGGTCATTGCCGACCTGACACAGGCCGCAACGCTGTTGCCTGCCAAGGATGCGCCGTACATAGGGTCGCTTGCTGCAAAGGCGATGCTTGCCCGGGTGTACTTCCATATGGGCGAATGGGCCAAAGCTGAGGGGTTCTGCACGGAAGTGATCGCAAGCGGAGCGTTCAAGCTCAACCCTGGTGTGGGCGATGTCGTTGCATCAAACGGCACGTCGGAGGCCGTGTTCGAGATCGTCAATACGCCGGTTGACAACGCCGGATCGATCGTGTGGGATTTCCGGCAGGCTGACAATTCTCTGCCACGGTACTGGGCGGGAACGGAGTTCGTAAACGCCATTTACACCGACACCACCGACAAGCGCCTTTCACTGTACGTGTACCGGAATAATCGACTGTATGTGGCAAAGTGGGATCGGATTGCCATGAATACGCCGATCGTGCGGCTGGCTGAGCTGTATCTGACACGGGCGGAGTGTCGGGCGCAGCAGGGCAACGCAGCCGAGGCCATCGCGGACCTAAACACCATCCGCCTGCGTGCCGGTCTGAAAGAACAGCCAACAACCCTTACGGGCAATGCATTGCTGAACGCCATTCGCCGGGAACGGAATCTCGAACTGGCCTTTGAGGGCGACATCTTTCTTGAGCGCAAGCGTCAGCGTCGAAACCTGAAACAACGTCCATGGAACGATGCAGCGCTGATCTTCAAGATCCCCGATATCGAAATGAATGCCAATACGCTCTGCGTTCAAAACCCATGAACACGCGAATTCACTTCACCTTTTCTAAACCAACATTTTCACACCAGGAGTTACGATGAAGAATCTTCTTCTCACCGTCGTGTCAGCCTTCATGCTGGCTACGTCGGTCTTTGCTCAGAAGGTGGTCGAAACCGATCCTGCTCGCCCGATCGAGACAGGCGGAGTCACGATCACCTATCGTCCTGCCCTCGACGAAAAAGATGGCAAGACGCCAATGGTTGACGTTTCGGAGATCTGGGCCTATACCGGATGTCGCGAAGCGCAGATCGCTCAGGACCCATCAACGAAGTACTACGAGAAGTACGGTTGGAACGACCTGAAGAACTTTCCCGAGATGAAGCTCACCAACAATGGTGACGGGACGTATACGCTCAAGATCGACAACATCAAGGCATTCTATAACGTGCCTGATGACAAGCCGGTTCGTGAGATGCTCTTCGTCTTCCGTAATGTTGACGGTACTGTTCAGGGGGGTGACCGTCTTATCGCTGTCGACCCGGCTGGTGGATCGGCAACAAGCAGCCTGCGCCTGATCAATGGCGTCAGCACATCTACCAAGGTCGATGTCATCGTTGCCCAGGCCGACGAGCCTCAGATCACCGAGATTGGCTTCCAGCTTGCATCAGTCTACAAAGAGGTTCCTGGTGGCGCAGCTGTTCAGATGAAGGCGAAGGCATCAGGCGCTCCGGCCCCGATCTACGCTGACGTGAGCTGTGGATTTCCACTCGAAAAGGGAGGAAAGTACACCTTCCTTATTGGTGCTGATGCTTCGGGAGAGTACACGAGTAAGGTTCTTACCGATGATGTCGAGACGAAGGCCGGAATAACGAAGCTTCGTTTCGTCCACTGGTCTCCATCAACGCCGGCAGTCGACATTCGTGCCGTTCTGCCTACCGGCGATCTTTCACCGCCAGTGGTTGCAAATGCCAAGTTTGGCGATATCGC
>CANHFG010000064.1 GCA_947459875.1 Ignavibacteria bacterium | reverse complement strand
GTTGAATCGGTTTTGTTTCCGCATAACAGCCCACGGCTTCAGCCGTGGGACGCCGTGGGACGCCGTGGGACGTCGTGGGTTGAATCGATATTGTTTCCACATAACAGCCCACGGCTTCAGCCGTGGGACATCGTGGGACGCCGTGGGACGCCGCGGGACGTCGTGGGTTGAATCGGTATTGTTTCGCATAACAGCCCACGGCTGAAGCCGTGGGCTAGTATGCGATCGTCACTCGTCACTCGTAACTCCGTAATTTCTTCCATGCATCTCTACAACACTCTTTCGCGAAGCGTCGAACCATTTACGCCCCCTTCAGACGGAATCGTGCGGATGTATTCGTGCGGGCCGACCGTCTATGACGTGGCGCACCTGGGAAACATGAGGGCCTTTACGTTTGCCGATGTTTTGCAGCGGGTGCTGCGCGCGGTAGGGGGCTTTGAGGTCCGCTGGGTGATGAACGTAACGGACATTGACGACAAGACTATCCGCGACAGTGCGGTGGGATCTGCCAAGTGGCGGCAGGAGATGGGTGTTCAGACGGACGATGCTCGGGCGAACCTGCGGGCGTTCACAACGGTGTTTGAAAACGAATTCAAGCGTGACCTTGAGTCGCTCGGTATTCGGCTGGACCATTTTGCGGCGATGCCGCGTGCAACGGACTACATCGTGGAGATGCAGGAACTGATACGTGATATTGTGCGATCGGGCTATGGCTATGCCTCAGAAGGTTCCGTGTACTTCAACGTCCGATCCTATTCGAAGGCCTTTGCCTACGGCCGGCTCTTCACCATCGATGCCGAGAACTTCCGCGAAGGCGTGCGCATCGACGCTGACGAGTATGATCGGGAATCGGTCAGCGATTTTGTTCTCTGGAAGGGGCGCAAAGACGCGGAACCGTATTGGGACTTTGAACTCGACGGAGAGTCGCTGCCGGGCCGTCCGGGCTGGCACATCGAGTGCTCGGCGATGTCGAAGGAGCTGCTCGGCCCCCTGCCATTTGACATTCATACCGGAGGAGTGGACCTGCGCTTCCCACACCACGAGGACGAGCTTGCGCAGTGCTGCGCCGGATATCACGTCGCCGAACAGTCGCGCTTCTGGATGCACAACGAGTTTCTCGAAGTGGAAGGCAAGAAGATGTCGAAGTCGCTTGGGAACTTCTACACCATACGGGATCTGATGAGCATGGGCTATGAGGCGATCGACATTCGCTATGCGCTCATGGCCGCTCATTACCGCTCGGTCCTGAACTTCACGTTTGAAAATCTTCGTGCGGCATCAACATCACGTCAGCGCATTCAGAACCTCATCTGGGACCTCATCGACATCGTCGGGACGGCAAATGCAGGGGGCGTGCATAGCTCCATGCCGGAAGAGGTGGCCGCTGCCTTTGCCGATGATCTGAACGTACCGCAGGCCCTTGCTCGTATGTACGAGTACTGTGCTCGTAACGCCGATGCGCGCACAGATTTCACAAAGGCCGGGGAGGTCCTCGGTGCTCTCCGACACGTGAACGAGGTACTGGCGGTGTGGACATTTTCACCGCGTCCGGCCATCGACGTGCCAGATGCCGTGCGTTCACTGGCAGAGGAGCGCTGGGCTACGCGCTCGGCCAAGAACTGGTCAGAGGCCGACCGGCTTCGCGGCGAGCTAACGGCCCTTGGATGGTCGATGAAGGACGGCAAAGACTCCTACACCCTTGAGCCCCTTTCCTGAAGTGGCAGCATGATCAACTCCATGACGATCATCGGAAATGGGAAGGTGGGCAATGCTGTTGCTAGGTACCGAGGCACGGAAGTACAGAATGACCCGATGGGGTCGCAGCATGCTACGATCGTTGGGTCGCGGACATTTCTAGCCGATCCGGTATCGGCCGTCATCGAGCGTTCCGACGTCATCGTTCTGGCCACGTGGGACTCGGTACTGACAGAGGTCGTTGCGATGCTTGCGAAGCACCATTCGGAGGTGCTCATCGGGTCGCTCGTGCTGCACGTCAATGGGTCTCTTGGAACTGATATCCTTGAGCCCCTTACGCAGCATGGTGCGCTCGTCGCAGCGGCACATCCCTTCCAGACGTTTTCCAGCGGCGACCCCAGCCAGATCAACGGCATTGGATGGGGCGTCGAATGCGACGACCTCGCCTGGCCACTGACCGAGGAGTTTGTTCACCTCGTAGGGGGCTTCCCGTTCCGTCTCCCCAAGTCCGACCCCGTGTCGAAACGCCGCTACCACGCTGCGGCCGTGGCAGCCTCGAACTTCACCTATGCCTCTTACGACCTCGCAAGACGTCTGGCCGAGGACGTTGGCATTCCGGCCGAAGCGTTCCTCGCGCCCATCATGCGCCAGACGCTGGAGAACGCCACCTCGGCAATGAAGTCCAACGCCCCCTTCCCCATCACCGGCCCCCTCGTCCGCGGAGACATGGACGCCGTCAAGCGCCAACACGATGCCATGCCGGACCATCTCAAAGAGCAGTATGAGCACTTAACGGAAGCGCTCAGAAGAGCAATTGAGGCGCAGAGAGACTGAAGTACTGGGTACTGGGTACTGGGTACTGGGTACTGGGTACTGGGTACTGGGTACTGGGTACTGGGTACTGGGTACTGGGTACTGGGGACTGGGTACTGGGTACTGGGGACTGGGTACTGGGTACTGGGTACTGGGTACTGATCGTCAATCCTGCGAGAGCAGGAATCCAAACTGGAATACAGACAGACACTACCCAAAAAATAAAGAGCTTCTCGCACCCGGGTACGAGAAGCTCTCTGAATTTGCGCCCATTCTCTCTCGGCGCTCTTTCAAATTGTTCTTTACAGTGTTGGATTAGCGCGAGGGCAACGATCAGTTCACGTTCGGCGTTTGGGCCGAGCCGGCCAGACGTGCGATGTCTTCATCACCGATGCGGCGGGCAGCGACCAGGCGCTTCGAGTAGTAGGTCGACTCGAGCGAGGAGATCGTGACGCCGTAGCGAGACGAAGAGTGAGCAAACAGGTTGTCGCCGAGATACATGCCGACGTGCGAGATACCCCGACGTGAGCGTGTGCGGAAAAAGACCAGATCACCGAACTGGAGATCTGATCGACGTCCAACTGACTTTCCAAGCGTCGCTTGAGCGACCGAGGTACGTGGCAGCGTGACGTTCAGTGCAGATGAGAACAACATCTGTGTGAAAGCTGAACAGTCGATCCCCGTGCGGGCCATGCCACCAAAGTGGTAGCGGGTGCCCAGCCATTCCATCACGAGGTCGGCCAATTTCTGCTTCGGGAGTGCCCCTTCCGAGGCTGCGCCTCCATCCTTCTCATCGATCATCGTCAGCCAGAGCGAGCGAAACGCCTCAAGGTCTGGCGTAACGTCGTCTTCCTGCTCAAGTTCAGCGATGATCTCCCCTTCTTCGTACGGGAGATTGTCGCCGGTTAGACCTTCGGTGAGTTCTCCATCGTTCTGGAGAATCTCCGTGGTGTTGATGATCGAGTCGCCCGGAGCCATCCTGATGCCGGTCAGACGGCACAGCTCCGGACTTTGCGTACGGATAAGATCGATCGCCTGACGCTTTCCGGCTGCGCGGGCAGCTGGAGAGCACTTTGATCGACGTGAGCGCTTCTTGCGTGAGACTTTGCGTGCCGCTGGTTTGGAAACCTTCGACGCCGCTGGCGTCGGTGAAGCAGTAGCAAGCTCAGGCGTGACGAAGCACAGTGAGAATACCGCGGTAAGAAGGATCGAAAGGAGCGACATGCCAGGCAGATTCATCATATACATGCCTCCTTCAAACTTCAGGGTGAAACAATCTCGCGGTCCGATTTGCTGACCCGTTCAAGGATCAGACGGTCCGAACCGTCGAGTGTGAGCCCCTTGACATGGGGCTGAAAAACGCGCAGAACGACGTGATAGTAGAGGAAGACCCAGGGGGCTTCATCGATCACGATCCGTTCCATCTGAGAATACAGGTTCCGTCGGGCTGCATCATCCAACGTTGGCAACAGCGCGGCATCGTAAAGCGAATCAAGATCGCTACGGTTGATGCGTGTCGTGTTGGGACCTTTCGGGGCGATGGTCGACGAAATGAACAGCGCCATGAAGTTCTCGGGATCGGGATAGTCTCCGATCCAACTCGTCCTCCAGAGCGCCAGCTCACCGGCGCGAACCATCGAAAGGTGCTGCGGAAAATCAACCTGACGCAGTTCGACGTCGATACCGACCTCTTTCAACTGCGCCTGCACGGCCTCGGCGATCGAGGCGGTGCGCTGGCTGTTCCCCAGCTGCAAAAGGAGCTTTGGAAGCCCCCTGCCATCGGGATACCCTGCTTCTGCTAGAAGTCGACGAGCACGCTCGGGATCATAGCGATATCCGCGAATGGAATCGTTGAACCCCGGCATCGTTGGCGGTAAAACGCCGTGATAGGCCGGGATGCCACGTCCATTCAACAGATACGTAACGATCCGGTGCCGGTCGATCGCATGATTCAATGCCTGACGGAGAGCCTTCGACGTGGCAAGGGGCGAGGTACGCCCTGCCGGCAGGGTTGTGTCCATGAGAATCCCGTAATACTCGATCGTGTTGGCGGCTGTGCGCAGAACACGGAACCGGTCATAGGGTGGACGCAACCGGCCTTGGGGATCAAAGACACTCGGCGTAAAGGACTCGTCAACAGAGCTGATCATATCGAATGCACCCTTGGTGAATTCGAGGAACTCGCTCTTTGGGTCCCGCAAAAACGAAATCCGAACCTTTTCCAGATACGGCAACCGCCGTCCTGAGGCATCGTGTTTGAAATACTGCGGGTTTCGGCTCAGCGTGAGCTCTCGGTCCTGGTTCCAGGTACCGAACATGAACGGGCCCGTACCAACGGGATGTCGTCCATACTCGGCCCCATACGCTTCGATCGCTTCCCTCGGAATAATCGAGCCGTATGGCATGGTGAGAACGGCCAGAAACGGAGCAAATGGTTTTGTGAGCTGAATCGATATGACGGAGTCATTGACAACCGTAATGCCTTCAACGGATCCGGACCGTCCGGCGCGGGTGGCCTGATGAAATGCATCAGCACCGACGATGGTGGTCCGAAATGCCCAGAGGCCTGTCGACTTTGTGCGGGCATCGACAATACGCTCAAGACTGTATTTCACATCATGAGCGGTCACGAGCCGCGTACGTCGTGATCCGAAACATGCATCAGGGTGAAACTGCACGTCCGTCCGGAGACGAAACGTCCAGCGCCTCCCGCTTTCATCAACACTCCAACTCCTTGCTATGCAAGGGGCTATGCGGAGCGCCGAGTCAAGTTCTACCAGCCCGTTGAACAAGTGTGACGTTGTCCAGAGCGCGCTGCGGTAGGATGCCTGTGCCGGGTCGAGACTCGAGATTCCATCAGGTTCATTGTACATGAACTCTGACAAACTCTCTACTGGTGCCGGCTTGTGGCCGACACACGAACTACACAGAAAACTGCAAATGGCTAATCCAACTGTCAAAGAACTGACGAATCTCATGGCGCTTGCGCCAACCGCTATGTAGGTTTGCGAGCTACCCATGAGGATTCACGGGGGCAAACTTCGTAACTCAGGGGGCTGAAACCAATGAATTGGAATTCATATTTCTATAAGTTATCCACATACCTGAGATTCCGTAGGTTTGTGTGCCGAATCGCATGAAGTCACTTGCCATCATACTCTTACCGATACATCTCATGGCCGCCCTATTGGGTAGCTACGAGCCAAGTGAGCTGTCCAAGATCGGCAATCTGGTAAGCCATTACCAGCACCATGTCATGGAACATGGCCAGCCGAATCTCTCGTTTATAGACTTTCTCGTCGACCACTTCGGATCCGATCAGGTCGCTGACGACGAGCACGAAGCGCTGCCATTGCTTGGTGGCTGCAGCGCGACATTTCTGGCTGCGGAGATCGAATCCGTACGTATCGACCTCCGGCCATCCCGGGCTGACGTGCCGCAAAGCCCCCTGCTCAAGACCAACGGAACGCCGCAGGCATCCGTGCCGGAGATCTTCCAGCCCCCTCGATTGAGCTGATCACACCCCACCGCTCGTTGGCTGCAATGGCCAACGAAGTATTGTGATCATTATATGAGGGTTCTATGTTTCAACGGATCATTACGTTTTCGATCAGCAATCCGCTGATCATCGGTCTGGGTGTTATCGGCCTCATTGCCTGGGGCATTGTCTCGCTGCAGTCCCTGCCGATCGATGCCGTGCCGGACATCACCAATAATCAGGTGCAAATCGTAACCCGAGCGCCTGCGCTGGCCCCGCAGGAGGTGGAAAAGCTCATCACCACCCCGGTGGAGCTGACGATGGCCTCCATTCCAGGCATCCACGAACTGCGGTCGATCTCCCGCTTCGGTCTGTCGGTCGTGACGATCGTCTTTGATGACGATGTCGATGTGTACTGGGCGCGCGCGCAGGTGGATCAGCGACTGGTGGAGATCCAGCGCGAGATCCCGGCCAGTGCCGGCATACCGATGCTTGCGCCGGTGACCACGGGTCTGGGCGAGATCTACCAGTATGTGCTCCGGGCCGCTCCGGGGTTTGAGGACCGGCATGATCTGGCAACACTGCGCACGCTGCAGGACTGGATCGTGCGCCGGCGTCTGCTGGGGACGCCGGGCGTGGCCGACGTATCAAGTTTCGGCGGATACCTGCGTCAGCTGGAGATCGCCATCGATCCGTTCCGGTTGCGCTCCTCGCAGATCGACATCGATCAGGTGATCACGGCCCTGGAAAAGAACAACGCCAGCAGCGGCGGCGCCTACATCGAGCACGAATCAGGCGTGCGCTTCATCCGCACCGAGGGCATTGCGCGCTCGGCGGCCGACGTCGAAGAGATCGTCATCCGACATTCTGCTGGCTCGGCGCCGATCCTGGTGCGCGATGTGGCAACGGTGCGGGACGGACATGCGATCCGCTACGGAGCGATGACCTATGATTCATCGTCCGAGGCCGTCGGTGGCATTGTCCTGATGCTCAAAGGGGCCAACTCGTCGGAGGTGATCACCAACGTCAAGGAACGTATCGACGAGATCCGACGATCACTACCGGAGGGTGTGATCATTGAGCCGTTTCTAGACCGGACACGTCTGGTGAACAAGGCGATCTCAACAGTGAGTACGAACCTCATCGAGGGTGCCCTGATCGTGATCTTCGTGCTGGTGCTGCTGCTGGGTAACATGCGCGCCGGCATCATCGTTGCCAGCGTGATTCCTCTATCGATGCTCTTTGCCGTCGGCATGATGGGTCTCTTCGGTGTTAGCGGTAATCTGATGTCGCTCGGCGCGCTGGACTTCGGACTGATCGTCGACGGGGCAGTGATCATCGTCGAGGCGGTGATGCACGCCCTCACGTCGCGCCGTGCGATGGGTCAGGACGGAGTTACGATCGTTCGCGATGCATCCGTCAAGATCAGGCGCTCGGCAGCCTTCGGCGAAGTGATCATCATGATCGTGTACGTACCGATCCTTGCACTGGTCGGCATAGAGGGCAAGATGTTCCGACCCATGGCACAGACCGTCATCTTCGCCATCGCCGGGGCGTTTCTGCTTAGCACCACGTACGTTCCGATGATGTCGTCGCTGCTTCTCAAGCCCGGACTTCGCACGTGGCCGATCGCCGACCGTATCATGGACTTCATCGGCCGCCTCTACGAACCGGTGCAGCGCTTCACCCTGCGCCGCATGCCCCTTGTCATATCGTTAACCCTGGGAGCGTTTGCCGCAGCCATTGTCCTGTTCCTATCGATGGGCGGTGAGTTTGTGCCGCAGCTCGACGAAGGTGACTTCGCCGTGGAGATGCGACTGGTAACGGGACAGTCCCTGACGGCCTCGATCGAACGCGCCCAGCAGGCAGCCGGCATCCTTACATCGCGATTCCCCGAGGTCGAGCGCGTGATCGGCAAGATCGGCACGTCGGAGATCCCGCTCGACCCTATGCCCATGGAATCGGGTGACCTGATCGTGGTTCTCAAGGACAAGCATGAGTGGACCTCGGCGCATTCACGTGAAGAGCTCGCATCAGTCATGCAACGTGCACTGGAGGAGATCCCCGGCACCACGTTCTCCTTCCAGCAACCCATCCAGATGCGTTTCAACGAACTCATGACCGGGGCCCGGCAGGATGTTGTCGTAAAGATCTTTGGCGAGGACCTCGACTCGCTGGCAGCCATTGCCGAGCGCATCGGCAGGATCACGGCAGCGGTGCAGGGGGCTGAGGACGTCTATGTAGAACCCATCAGCGGCCTGCCACAGGTAACGATCGCCATCGACCGGCATGCCGCCGGACAGCTGGGGATCAATGTCGAATCGATCAACACGGCCGTACGCACGGCCTTCGCCGGCGAAGTTGTCGGGCAGGTTCACGAGGGCGAGCGACGATTCGACATCGTGATCCGACTTGACTCGGCATATCGTCGATCAATGGACGAGCTGGCGGCGCTGCAGATACGGGCGCAGGACGGACACATGGTGCCCATCACCCAGGTGGCCAGCATCGATGTGGTGGTCGGACCCAACCAGATGCAACGGGAGGATGCGCAACGTCGCATCAGCGTGGGCTTCAACGTGCGCGGGCGGGACGTGCAGAGCATCGTAGACGAGCTGCAGTTGCGCATCAATGCCGACGTCAAGCTCCCGCCGGGATACCGCGTCACCTACGGTGGACAGTTTGAGAACCTCTCGGCTGCAAGTCGCCGCCTGGCCGTGGCCGTCCCGGTGGCCATGCTGCTGATCCTCTTCCTGCTCTACGTCACGTTCTCCAGCGCAACACAAGCACTGCTGATTTTCTCGGCCGTGCCGCTGGCTTCGATCGGCGGCATTGCCGCACTGGTCATCCGAGGAATGCCCTTCAGCATCTCAGCCGGCGTTGGCTTCATCGCGCTCTTCGGCGTGGCGGTCCTGAACGGCATCGTCCTGCTGGCGGCCTTCCGCTCACTGCACGGGCGAGGCATCACAAGCCCCCTTCGCGTGGTCATCATGGGCACACGCGAGCGCCTGCGCCCGGTCACGATGACGGCGCTTGTTGCGTCGCTGGGCTTTCTGCCCATGGCGCTCTCGACCGGAGACGGAGCGGAAGTGCAGCGTCCGCTGGCAACGGTGGTGATCGGCGGACTGGTCACATCGACATTACTCACCATGGTTCTGCTTCCCATGCTTTTTCTGCTTGTTGACCGACGGCAGCAGCGTCGCTCGCAGCGTGCATCGGCTGCTGTTGTTGTCATGCTGCTTGCCTTCGCTGCAAGCCTTCTGCCGGCACAACCGCGTGTGGTCTCGATGCAGCAGGCAATGGCGCTCGCCGCCGAGAACAATCCGGAACTGCGCATTGCCTCGCTGGAGGTAGAGCGCTCGGCCTTGCAGGGCAGGGCTTCACGGGATATTGCGCCGATGCAGGTGATGCTCATGGGTGGGCAGTACAACTCATCATCGCAGGACAATAACATCACGCTCACGCAGAGCATTCCGTTTCCGAGCAAGCTTATTGCCGCATCGGATCTGGCCAGTGAGCAGCAGCGCGAGACGGAGCTGCGCCGCACGCTTAGTCGACGTGAGGTTGACCACTCGGTGCGCATGGCCTACCAGCGTGTGTGCCTGCATCGCGAGCGCATGGGACTTCTTCTGCAGATGCGGCAGCTCGCACAACGTATGGTGGAGATCGCCACACGTCGTGTTGAGGCCGGCGATGCCACGCCCCTTGAGCGGCTGACGGCAGAGACGCAGCTGACCGAGCTACTGGTGCGCTGGCAGCAGGAGCAGACGCAGATGCGCACGGCGCAGGCGCAGCTATCGCTGCTGTGCGGCGTGCGCGAGGAGCTGATCACGGTCGACAGCACAGTGTTCGTTGCACCGCCGGGCAGAAGCGCCGATTCTGTGCGAAGCCCGATGATCGATGTGCTGGAGCAGCAGCTGCGCGTTGCCGAGCAGGCCGGACGTGTTGTTTCGTCGCAGCTCTGGCCCGACATAACCGTCGGCTATTACACGCAGACGCTGATCGGCACTCCCCTGTCCACAACGGGTCCGCTGACGCCTGCTACATCGTCTGATCGCTTCCAGGGCTTTCTTGTCGGGCTTGCTTTGCCGCTATGGTTCGACCCCGGAATGGCGCGTAGCGAGCAGGCGCAGCTTGACCGACGCATTGCCGAGCAGAGGCTGCGTCAGGGGGCTTCCCAGGTGATGACCACGCTGCGCACGCTGGCCACATCGATCGATGCGGCACGTCAGCTGGTGGACGTCTTTGCCAGCAGGGGGCTACCCACGGCCCAGCTGCTGCTGGACAATACTCGTCGAGCCTACGAGGCCGGCGACGCCAGCTGGAACGAGGTGCACACCGCTCTTCGTCAGGTGATCGAAACGCGTTCTTCAGAGATCGATGCGCGGTTCAATCTGGCAGAGCTTCTCTCCATGTACGAACTCTATCAAGGTCAATGATCATGCAAGCCCCTTACAACTCAATCACCATGTTGTCTCACCATGCGCGGCACGTCATTGGAGTGTCAATCGCCGCATGCATGCTGGTACTTTGCGGCTGTTCTTCTGAATCGAACAAGACGGCCGACGAGCCCGTGACGCCGAGCGCCGATACGATTCGGCTTACCGCAGCGCAGCAGAAGAACGTGAGCCTGGAATTCGGCATGGCGCAGCAGCAGACCATCACAACCGACCTGCGCGTGTATGGCAGCGTGCACGTGCCGCCGCAGTATGCCCATAGCATCACGACGCCGTTCGGTGGGATCGTCAGGTCTGTGCGCTTTCTCGAAGGCAGCCACGTGCACGCTCAGGATGCCCTGGTCAGCCTTGAGCATCCCGACTTCGTGACCATGCAGCAGGAGTACCTGCAGTCAGTTACGGAGCTGGAACTTGCCGAGCGCGAGCTCGAACGTCAGCGGCTTTTGAGTCGCGACAGCGTCAACCCGCGCAAGACGCTCGAACGTGCACAGGCCGATGTGAGCATGCTGC
The DNA here is from genome assembly GCA_947459875.1 of Ignavibacteria bacterium. Lineage (GTDB taxonomy): Bacteria > Bacteroidota > Ignavibacteria > Kapaibacteriales > Kapaibacteriaceae > UBA10438. Next base: position 1,892 of record CANHFG010000064.1, on the reverse strand, counting down.
GGATCCAAAAGAAAGCACTATCCGAGAAGCTTGCACTGATCAACATCAAGGCCTCGTCGCTTAGCGAGTCCACCATCTCACGTCAGGTAACGCTTCGCTCGCCCATTTCCGGATACGTCACCGACGTGAAGGTCAACACCGGCAGCTACGTCGAGCCCAATACTCCGGTCATGAACGTGATAGATCCCGAACACATGCATATCGAACTTGCCGTGTTCGAGCGCGACATCGCCACCATCAGTGTCGGCGACAGCGTGATCGTCCGCCTGACCGATCACCCCGATTCGGTCCGCACGGCCCGCATTCACCTTATCGGTAAAACCGTCCGCGCCGACCAGACCATCCCCGTCCACGTCCACCTCGACAAACATGATCCGCGCCTTACGCCCGGCACATCGCTCGGGGCCTTCATCAAATCACGTCCACGCACCGCCTGGACCCTGCCCGAGTCGGCCATCCTGCGCTTCGGCACCACCAGCTACGTTTTCACCGGCACGCCCAACCTCCTGGTGCGCCGCCCCATCCGCGTGGGCGCCATCACCAACGGCATCGCCGAGATCATCGATCCCGAACCGTGGCTCACCTCCTCCCCCATCCTCGTGAAAGGGGCAAGCAGGATCGTGACAGATGACAGATGACGGATGACCGAGGACCGATGACCGATGACAGATGACAGATGACCCCACACCCGAAACCTGAAACCTGAAACCTGAAACCCGAAACCTGTAACCTGTAACCTGTCATTCGCCCGTGAGGTCCTTCGCCGCTGCGCGGCTCAGGATGACGCGGCGGCGCTGGCACATCCATTGCGAACAAACGCGTATCGACCATTGCGTTCCCCGGGCCAAGGCCCGGGGCTAGTATTGATCATTCGTGATCGTGCATCGCGCTGTGCTTATCGTTCGCTCCCACCCCGGGCCAAGGCCCGGGGCTAGTAATTCCATTGCGTGTTGGGCGTTGTCTACCCAAAACCTGAAACCTGAAACCCGAAACCTGAAACCATAGCGCAGAACCCACACGACATGATGCGTCGTCAATCGGACGATGTTTGTATCAACATACATGTACAACATCATACGAAAGGAGTGCTTATGAGTGAGAGTAACGCAGGTATATCGGGTCCGAGGAAGAAACGGAAGGTCAAGATGTGGCTGAGCATCGTCGGAGGTCTGATGATACTTGGCATGATCTTGCAGTTTTGTGAGAAGCGGGAGCATGATGCAAACCAGGCTGAGGCAAACCGCGTGGCAGATTCGACGGCACGCGAACTGGCGGCTCAGACTGCACGGCACGACAGTCTCATGCGTACTGACAAGGTCTATGCTGACAGCGTTCGTGTCGCGGACAAGCGTCGTGATGATTCACTAGCCGCTAAGCAGCGCCAGGACTCAATAGAAGCGATCGAACGAGATCGACGTGATAACCCGGAGAATCACGTCGACGTGGACTTTAACTGGCGTACCGGCGGCTTCGGATCTGTAGCGCTCGGTACAATCCGATTCCACAACAAATCCCTTAAGACGTGCGTGAATCCTGTTCTTCTCGTGACGTTCTACAGTGAAAACGGCACCGAACTGTCACAGCGCAAAGAAGCAGTGTACGTGACAATCCCTCCGGGCAAGAAGAAGAAGAGTGATGAGTTGAACTTAGGATTCATCAATCGACAGGCCGCCCGCGCGGGAGCCAAGCTCCTCAGTGCCACCTGGGAGTGACGCTGTCTACATCGTAGCATCACAACGAGCGATACCAAGCGCCCCTTCAACTTCTGTTCGAGGGGGCGGTGTATTTTTACGCCGCACAAGGCAAACGTGTCTGCGCCGGTCATAACTCGCCACTTTTCACTTGTACTTCCGTACTTCCGTACTTCCGTACTTCCGTACTTCCGTACTTCC
>CANHFG010000063.1 GCA_947459875.1 Ignavibacteria bacterium | reverse complement strand
GAACAACTTTGCCGTGGATGCCGATGTGCTCGACCGGATCATCGACATCTCCCGCAACCAGTATGGATACGACCCCGGCACATATGGCACAACCAACATCCGGAACAACTCCGCCAGCGTGATCGCGCGACTAGACTGGAACATAGACGAGAACAATAAGGTCCAGCTGCGGCATAACTTCACGTACGGCATTCAGGACCGCAACCTTCTGCGGAACAACCTGAACTACAGCCTGACGAGTCGTATGAATACGTTTGAAAGCGTGAACAATCAGACCGTTGCCCAGTGGAACGGCGTGCTGGCCCCCTCGCTAAGCAATGAGCTCCGTATATCAATGACGCAGACCAACGACCGGCGCATTCTGCCAAGCAGCGCAAGCGGAGACCCTATCGCATTTCCTGAAGTGCGCATCCAGGTCGGGTCAGGTCTGAACGTTGTGCTCGGTCCGGAACGTAGCTCACAGGCCAACGCGCTCGATCAGACGATCATCGCACTTACCGATGACCTTACATGGTTCACCGGCGATCACACCATCACGCTTGGCACGCATAACGAGTTCTCCCGGTTCAACAACCTGTTCATCCAGGACTACTACGGAAGTATCCAGTACGCATCGGTCGATGCCTTCGCCGACAGTCTGGCTAACTTCTATCGCGTCAGCTATGCCAATGACAGCATCACCGGCGGCAACCCTTTGCCACGGGCAGCATGGAACATGCTTCAGGTGGGCGCATACGTGCAAGATGAATGGCAAGTGACCGATCGGCTGCGCCTCACCGGCGGATTGCGTATCGATATGCCGATCTTCCTCAGCACGCCATATGAGAATCCGACGTTTGCACAGGCATTCCCGGGTCGGTCTACCAGCGCCGTGCCGGACGGTATCGTGCTGTTCTCTCCGCGGTTTGGATTCAACTTCGACCCCACGGGTACGAAATCCGTCCAGATCCGCGGCGGATCAGGGATCTTTACCGGACGTGTTGCTGCTGTGTGGCTTTCGAACCAGTACTCAAACACCGGCATGGACCTGTTCCGCGCCGAGCTTGGTGCAAACAACTCTCCAAATTCCATCAATAACACGCTCGGGCAACCGTTCCGTTGGGACATCACGCAGCGGCCGCCACGTCCGGGCGACAGCCTCTACCCGGGCAGTGCGATCAATACGACCTCTATCAACATCACCGACACGGACTTCACCCTTCCGCAGGTGTGGCGCTCGACACTCGCAACCGACGTCAAACTCATGCGTGGGCTGACGCTGACGCTCGAGGGGATGTATGGTGAGTTTCTCAACCAGGTCGATTACCGTAACCTCAACCTGCGTCCGTCGAATCTTCGCTACGTTGTTGATGGCGACACGCTCGTTGGAGTCTCCCCTATTGATGGACGAAAACTCTATGCAGGGGGCGCGGCAGACTCTCTGGTAGATCGACGTTTTACGCAGGTCATCCTCATGAGTAGCCGCAACGCCGGACATCAGTACTCGGCCTCGGCACAGCTTCGGCTGGATGAGAACAACGCCCTGCTGACGGGGCTGAGCGGCATGATGTCGTATACCTATGGGCGCACGCAGGATCTGACGTCGTCGACCGCGGCCACTGCGCTGTCGCAGTGGATCGGCACCGACGGTATCGACCCGAATAATCTCCAGGTTGGCATTTCGAACTTCGATCAGCTGCATCGTGTGGCGATCAGTGCCTCGTATCGCATCGGCTGGTCAGAAGGGTATTCGACAACGCTTGGCCTGTTCTATTCCGGCAACTCTGGACGTCCATACTCGATCTCCTATGCCCAGGATTACAACGGCGACAACGCATCAGGCGGCAATGACCTCGTGTACATCCCGCGTCGGGAAGATTTCAACACGCGCGTGGTGATCCCCAAGCCGGCGGACGTGACCGATCTTCGGTCGCCAGAACAGATCTGGTCGCAGATGATGGCCCTGATCGATGCCAATCCACTGCTGAAAGAATATCAGGGTCAGATCCTGCCGCGCAATGCCCTACGCGAGCCATGGGTCAACCAGCTCGATTTGCGCATCTCACAGGAATTGCCCGGCTGGCAGTTCACCCTTGATGTGCAGAACCTCTTGAATTTCATCGATCCGTCATGGGGCCTTCAGCGCTTTGTGGACTTCCAAAGCTCTAATCTTTTCGGCCTGGTACTCGACGGTCAGAACAAGCCTTTCGACGCGCAAGGTCGACTTCGAATGTCCTACAGCGAGCCCCTTACCGCCGGACGTCCGGGCATCTACATCATTGACAATTTCTTCTCACGTTGGCGCGCCCAGCTGGGCGTTCGCTACTCGTTCTGATGGTGCATATGATGCGAATCCTCACAGCCTTCCTGTTCGTTACCGCCGCAATGATCATCGTGGCGGGGTGCCAGGACGGAGTGCTCACATTTCCGACACCCGAGCCCGCCGTGATGCGAATCGTGAACGTCACCATGAACGTTCCCCGTGCGCGCGTCATCGTCGATAGCACCACAACGATTGAAGCAGATCGTGGAAACGCCTCCGAATTTGTCGAAGTTGCCGCTGGACGACAGATCAATGTGCAGCTTGGCAGCAGCCAGCGCATTTTCCGGTCAAACCTTCGGTACACTCTCGGCGGCAATGCACGCGTGATTCTGTTCGTGCGGGGCGACACGACCAAGCTCGTAGAGTTTCGTCGCGAGATCCAGGACACGGTCCTTCCGGATTCTGCCTCCGGCTCGGTGATTCGTTTCACGCACATGGCTGAGAACGTCGACAAAGCATATTTCCTCGAGATCTGGATCACCGGAGGCGAACGCCTCTTTACCGATGAGTTCGAACCCGGCATCAGTTCCCGATCGTTCTTTCGAATCACTCCCGGCACGTATTCATTTGAAGTGCGCGAGGCCGGCACAAGCAACGTTCTTGCGCGCTTGAACAACGTCACCATCGACACCCGCAAATCATACATGCTTTACACGTATGATTCAAGTACGCGGATGGATGACATTACTCTGGCAATTTTCTGACCTCTCACCCATTCTCTCCGGACCTACCATGCTGACCCGTACCGTGTTCGTCGCGATTCTGTGTGCCACGATCGTGGCCACCGCGCAAGACCCGATCTCGATCGCCGATGCCAAGAAACAGGAGTTCAACTCGACGGTGACGAAGATCGCTGGTCGCATCACTTCTGCCACCCAGCTATCGAACGTCTGCTACATACAGGATAACACGGGCGGGATCGCCGTATTCAATGAGGCAATGCGAACGGCCGTTCGAATCGGCGACTCCGTCGTTGTAGAGAACGCCACGCTTACCGAGTTCGGCAATACCACAGGAGCACCCGGAACGGGGCTTTCCCAGCTCGGCGGAACAGGTCTGCGCTTTACCGTGGTGCCGGTTGCACGTCAGGAGCCAAGCCCGCGCAGCACAACGATCCCGAACATCGGCGAGGGTAACGAGGCCACGCTGATCCGTCTGCGCAAGGTGAAGATGGTTGAGACCGGCCGCTTTGAAGGAAACCGCAGCTACAATGCGATGGACAACTTCGGCAATGACATTGTCATCCGCATCGACCGCGCCTGTGAGATCGGCACGAACAACCTCGAGATCCCGACGGGCGAGATAGACATCATCGGCGTGGTGAGCCAGTTCCGTGGTGCCTATCAATTGTTGCCACGTCTTGCGCAGGACATGGGGCTTCCGCCGATCTTCGTCGACACGGTGAGCAAGAACCGCACCCTCGACGTCACAACATGGAATCTTGAGTGGTTCGGCTGGGCCGATACGACGCGCGGCCCGAAGAACAAAGACCTGCAGCGTCAGCGCATCCGCATCATCATGGACACGATCAAGGCTGACATTTACGCCCTGCAGGAAGTTCTCAGTGATGAGGCTCTTGCCACGCTTTCGGATTCCATCAGTGGTGGCTACAAGCGCTTCTTCGCAAGCGATGTAACATCCGATCAGAAGCTGGCGTACATCTATAACCCCGCGACGATCACGCCAGTATCGACCGGGCTCGCCGTTAATGGTGGCGCTCGCGCATGGGGTAACGGACGGTTCCCGTACCGTATGACGTTCTCGTTCAAGAATCAGAATGGGGCCGGTGTGAATGAAAAGGTCGTTGCGTTCAACATTCACGCCAAGGCAACAAGTGACTCAACGGCGGCCGATGATTACCAGCGTCGCAAGACTGACGCTGAGACATTCTACGAGTACCTGAGCAACTTCTACAAGGACTCGAACGTGATCATCTTGGGCGACTTTAACGATCGACTTCTTGCTACCACAACGGATTCTACTCTGCCATCATGTTACTCGGTCTTTCTCAACGATAACTCATGGACCGCGGCCACTGCTGACCTGGAGCGCCAGGGTCTGTCATCCTACATCGGATTCAATCGTGGATTCCTGGATCACATCCTGGTCCGCACGCCCGCATTCATGCTCCACCGCGCTACGCTTGAATCGCCTGAGCGGTACCTGACGTCGTATTCGACCACCGTGTCGGATCACCGTCCCGTCACACTGCGAATGTTTCCTCCTGAGCCAACCTCAGTGAATGAGAACGATAAGGGACGGGCTTCGACGATCCGTGTTTCGCCAAACCCGATGTCAACAACTGGCATGGCCGAGATCGTTCTTGAGCGCGGCGGCCACCTTACGGCCGACATCATCAGCGTGACCGGCGAGCGTATCTCGGTTGCCAACGAAACCCTGCAGCCACAGATCCGCCTGCTGATGCTTCCTGTTGACAAGCTCGCGCCCGGCGCCTACTCATTGGTTGTGACCGTCAATGGCTCATCGACAGCAATGCCGATCGTCGTAACGCGCTGATAGATCTTGAAGGACACTCCAACGGGAGATGTGCACGATGCACATCTCCCGTTTTCTTTTCAAGGGGGCTGACTTACAGCATGCTTCGCACAACGGACGCCATGGACACGGCGGCTGTTTCCGCGCGCAGACGCAGCGAGCCGATCCGCCAGAACCGCGCCGACACACCATCGCGCAGGACCTTCAGCTCACGTTCAGAGAGTCCACCCTCAGGACCAATAACAACAACGATGCGGCGTGCCGTGCGAACACGTTCTGCATCGGCGTGACATTGATCGCCATCGGCATCGCCCACGATAACCAGTGCACCTGCAAGATCGAGCGCATCCATCGTTGTGGGAGCATCGATCACCGGCAGAAACGGATTGCCAGACTGCGTCATGGCGGCAACGGCCTTTGATTGAAGTCGATCCAACGACGATCGCAGATGCTGCCCGCGATCACAAACAAGAGGCACAATACGCCGAACACCGAGTTCGGTGAGTTTTTCCACGGCCATCTCAAAGCGATCACGGTTATCGAGCACGCCCAGGACCACCGTGACGTCGGGCTCCGGCGGAGCACTCATCTGTTCACTCTCGACCAAGAGATCCAGCTCCTTCATGCCGCGAGATGTCCTGCAGTGAGCGATGAGCCCCCTACCGTTGAGAACCCGCACGTACTCGCCGTCACGAAGCCGCAAGGCAGCAATATGACGCCTGAGGTCATCGTCGAGCGGGACGGCAGAAGCCCCCTTGTCAAGTTGCGCGCAATAGAGGTTGTCCATGTGGTATTTTTGGCCTCGACCTTCACCAACAAGTAGCCTATGAACTCTGAATTTACGTGCATTCGCACCTACGTCCCTCAGCCGGGCGTCGGCGCGATCCAGCTCAACCGTCCGGCCGTGCTCAACGCACTGAGCCTGCAGACGATGATCGAACTCGTCGAGGCCTTTGAAGCGTTCGATGCCGACGAGGCAATTCGCTGCATCGTGATCCACGGTAGCGATAAGGCCTTTGCAGCCGGAGCAGACATCACCGAGATGTCCGACGCAACGCTCACCACCATGCTGGCACGAGATCAGTTCGCCCGCTGGGAGCGCATCCGTCAGGTCAAGACGCCCATCATCGCGGCTGTGAGTGGCTTTGCATTGGGAGGGGGCTGCGAGCTGGCCATGCATGCCGACATGATCGTTGCCAGCGATACGGCGCAGTTCGGTCAGCCGGAGATCAACATCGGCGTGATGCCGGGCGCCGGCGGCACGCAGCGTCTGACGCGCGCCGTGGGCAAGGCCCTTGCGATGGAGATCGTTCTCACCGGACGCATGATCTCTGCTACGCAGGCACAGGCCGCTGGCCTTGTTAACCGCGTTGTACCGGTGGCGTTCTACCTGCAGGAGGCCTTTGCCCTTGCCGGTGACGTTGCCTCGAAGGCACCGATCGCAGCGCGTCTGGCTAAAGAGGCTGTCCTGAAGGCACACAGTACCACGCTCGAGGGTGGACTCGAGTTCGAGCGGAAGAACTTTTACATGCTCTTTGCGACCGAGGATCAGAAAGAAGGCATGGCGGCATTTGTTGAGAAGCGCAAACCAGAATGGAAGGGCAAGTGATGACCAGCTATGAAACACTGCTGACGAGCCTCGACGGTGGCGTGTTCACTATCACGCTCAATCGTCCCGAATCATACAATGCGGCCAATGAACAGCTCACCACGGATCTGCAGCATGCGCTGGCCTATGCTCGCGACACAGACGACGTGCGCTGCGTGGTGCTCACGGGTGCCGGCAAGGCCTTCTGCAGTGGACAGGATCTGAAGGATGCGCCAAAGTCCGGCGACAAGCGCGACCTGCGCGATTCGCTCAACCGGCGCTACAACCCCATCATCCGGCTCATGCGCGAGATGCCGAAGCCCATCATCGCCGGCATCAACGGTGTGGCGGCCGGTGCGGGGCTGTCGCTTGCCCTAGCCGCGGACGCCCGCGTGATGAGCGCGTCGGCGAAACTCGTCGAAGCGTTCATCGGCATTGCCCTTATCCCCGACTCCGGTGCAACGTGGTTCTATCCGCGCATGATGGGCTATGCAAAGGCCTTTGAGTTTGCAACACTCAACGCCCCGATCAGCGCCGAACAGGCACTCGAGCTCGGGCTGGTCAATAGCGTCGCACATCCAAAGTCGTTTGCATCGGCTTTACAGTCGCTCGCAGCGCAGTATGCGCAGGGTCCTACACAGTCCTACGGCTTCGTAAAGATGCTTCTGCAGAAGGGGCTCACCCACTCACTCGACGAGATGCTTGACCTTGAATCTGACTATCAGCAGCGAGCCGGCGATTCGGCCGATTACCGTGAGGGCGTTCAGGCATTTCTTGAAAAGCGGCGCCCGAACTTTTCCGGTCGGTAAGCCCCCTGTCCCGCAAAATCATGACACGCAATCGACCAACATTGTTTGAGCAGATCCGCGACGACGCACGCGGGACCCCGTCGCAGGACGGGCTGAATCGGTCGTCGACACTGCGTGCCGTGATCATCACCGTGGCAACGCTGCTCATGATGGCGTTTCTTCCCGGACGACTTGGCGAGATCCGGCAGGCGGCGTTTGATCGTTCGCGAATGGGAACGACATGGACGGAAGAGTCTCTGGTGGCCGACTACCCATTTCCGGTTCAGAGGAATCTCGACTCGGTCTCCCTGGATCGTGCGGCAGCACGCGCGCAGGTTCCGGCGTACGTCCGCAGAACGAGCGAGCCGCTGACGCGGGCGCTGCAGCGATTGTCCTCGGCTGGATCTGCTTCCAACGGCAGCGTTGAGCTCGAGAAGATCATCACGGACGTTGCTGAGCCAGCGATACGAGGTCTGTATGGGGCTGATGCCGGGGAGATCGTCGACGTCGACGTGCGGCAGATTCCGCGCATGGATCCGATGATGCTCGACGCGGACGGGAACGAGTCAGTGGCCTGCCGCCATGACCGGCTGCGTGACTCGGCTTCCGTGGCCGAGAGTCTTGATCATCTGCTCATGAGCGCGCCAAGCAACCTGAGGTCGCAGCTGCGCGCTCGTCTGCATGCGTCCGTTGTTCCCACACTTCGCCTGGACCGGGCTGTGTGGCAGCAGCAGCAGCGCCTTGCCGAGCAGGGAGTCTCGATCACGCAGGAGATCGTTCGTAAGGGCGATATCATCATTCGCAAAGGCGACCGTGTTGACGAGCATCTGCTGAGTCGACTAGCCTCCTATCGTTACGCCGAGTATATCCGCTCGACATCACAGTATTCCTTCCTCGTTGCGCTTGGATCAGCCGGACATGCCCTTGTGTTGATCGCCATCGTGTGCCTGTACCTGTACTTTGTGCGCTACACGTCCTTTGTTCGCAATGGCCAGCTGGCTGCCCTTCTTGCAATGCCGGTTGCATCGGCAGGGCTTGGGTGGCTGTCGATCGCTCTGCCAACGTCTCTACCGCTGGAGTACACGATCGTCGTTCCGGGTTTTGCCATGCTCGTGTCGATCCTCTATGACGTGCGCACCTCTATCGTTGTCACGCTCTCGTGCGCCCTTTCTGTGGCGGCCGCCCGTGGCAATGACCACGTGATCGCGGTGGTGATGATCGCAGGGGGCGTCATGGCTGCCTACTCGGCTACGAACCTGCGCAGCCGGACACAGATCTTTACCTCGATCCTTGCCATCCTGTCGGGTCTGGTGATCGTTACCCTGTCGATCGAACTGGAGAACGGCACGCCCCTTCTCAACCTTGCAACAAAGCTTGGCGGCGCGGTTGTCAATGCGATCATCTCTCCTCTGCTTGCCGTTGCGGCGATCCTGCTCATGGAGCGGACGCTGAATGTGGCAACGGATCTGCGCCTGGAGGACTTTGACGATATCAATCATCCGTTGATCCATCAGCTCAACCAAGTCGCTCCCGGAACCTATCAGCATACGATGTCGGTGATGCATCTGAGTGAGACGGCCGCAGCCGCCATTGGTGCCAATCCCCTGCTGACGCGTGTAGGCGCACTGTACCATGACATCGGCAAGCTCACCAAGAGCGAGTACTTCATTGAGAATCAGATCGACATTGGAAACAAGCACGACAGGCTGACACCTCGAAAGAGTGCCGAGATCATCCGTCAGCACGTTACCGATGGAATTGATCTGGCAAAGGAGTACAGGCTTCCGGATCGGATCTGGAAGTTCATTCCGATGCATCATGGTACGATCCTGATCAAGCATTTTTATGCCAAGGCCGTAGAAGAGGCCGACGGCGCACCTGTCGATGCAGCCGAGTTCCGTTACCCCGGGCCGAAGCCCGACTCGAAGGAAACGGCCATCGTCATGCTCGCCGATGCAGCCGAGGCACTCTCCCGACTGGTCGAATCTGGCAATCGGGAGGAGATTGAAAGGGCCGTCGACTCGATCATCACGGACCGATTCACCGATGGTCAGCTGGATGATACGCCGCTGACGACCAGTGATCTGAATCTCATCCGTGAATCGTTCGTCAACTCGCTGCTCGGCTCATCGCATCAACGGGTGCGTTACATGGAAGTTCGGCCCAGCGACGAATCGGCTGCATGAAACGCGAGCTTCCAGCTGCGTTTGAGCGCGACATCAAGCAGTTCATTCATTACGCGCGACTTGAACGGGGCTTGGCAGGTACCACGACCGACGCATACCGTCACGACGTGACACAGTATGCCTGTTATCTGCACGATCAGGGCGTGAGTTCGTTTGCAGAGACCACGCTTGAGCTCGTTCGCGGGTTCTTCGAACATCTTGCCGCTCTCGGCCTGGCAGCCACCAGTCGAGCCCGATACCTTGCATCGGTGCGTCATCTTCAGCACTTCCTTGTCGGCAATGGCCGGCTTGATCGTGATGTCACGGAGGCGATCGACATGCCACGTCCGAGGCGGCTCTTGCCGGAGTGTCTTTCAGTGGCACAGATGATCACGTTTCTTGAAGGCTTCGACGATACCGACCGCTATAGCATCCGGAATCGTGCGATGTTCGAGACAATGTATGCCTGTGGTCTTCGTGTGAGTGAAACCCTGTCACTGCGTCAGTCCGACGTCATGCGGGACGTCGAACTTCTGCGCGTCTTCGGCAAAGGCTCCAAGGAACGTATCGTGCCGATCGGTGCAGAGGCACTTTCTTGGATCGAACGCTACCAGCAGCAGTCACGCGGGCAGCTGATCACCACCGCGGACACGGACGACATTCTGTTTCTGAGCTCTCGCGGACGCAGACTCTCTCGCATGGCCGTCTGGAAGATCATTCAGCAAGGGGCTCTGCAGGCCGGGATCACCACACATCTTCATCCACATCTGTTTCGTCATTCTTTTGCCACGCACCTGCTTGAAGGCGGTGCGGACCTGCGCGCGGTTCAGGAAATGCTTGGTCATGCAGACATTGCAACCACGCAGATCTACACGCACATCGATCGCGATTACGTTCGAGAAGTGCATACTCTGTTTCATCCGCGATCGACTTTTACGGCTGGGTAGCCCCCTGCCGAGGAGACCTCATGAAGACCATTGTCAACCTTATCGCCTTCGTCTTTTCAACATGCGCCGCACTGGCTGTTGACGTGCGCTTTGGCGTCGATAATCTCATCGAGACGGACTTTGCCCTCTTACGGGGAAAGCGCGTCGTGCTTGTAAGTCATGCCGCGGCACAGACCTTCCGCGGAACAACAACGGCCGAAGAGTTTGCCGGTACGCCGCAGCTGACGCTCTTGCGGATCCTCACACCCGAGCATGGCTTCTATGGCATCATCGAGGCGGGTAAGAACGTCGAAGACGATTCATTGTTCGAACGTCCGGTCCGCTCACTGTATGGCTCAACACGTCGTCCCGACTCGACGATGCTTGCCGATGCAGACGTTGTGGTTGTGGACCTGCAGGACATTGGCGTTCGCTCGTACACGTTCATGTCCACGATGATCGAGGTGCTTGATGCCTGTGCGCAGTTCAACAAGCCGTGCATGGTGCTCGACCGTCCGAATCCACTCGGTGGATTGATTGTTAGCGGCGGACTGATCGATGATTCGCTGCGATCGTTCATTGGCAGACTGCCGATTCCGTATGTGCACGGTTGCACGCTGGGTGAGCTTGCCACCATGGCCAATGAAGAGCACTGGCTGACGCAGAACCCGATGCGTAAAAAGCAGCGGTGCATGCTTACGGTGGTCAAGTGCAAGCGCTGGCTTCGTTCCGAAACGTGGGACAAGATCGACCGTCCATGGTATCCCACAAGTCCGAATATCCCATCCGTGGAATCAATCCGCGGTTACGCTATTGCCGGTGTTCTGGGAGAACTTGGACTGCTCAGTATCGGTATGGGCACGAACATGCCGTTCCAGATCATCGGAGCACCAGGGCTTAGCTTCAGTTCGTCGATTATTAACGGCCTCAAGGACCGCGGGCTCGACCTCGTCAAGGCGCGTTTCAAACCGCGTGGGGGCAAGTTCTCAGGAGAGATCTGCGACGGCTACTTTCTCTTTCCGAACAGAAACTGGCGTCCGATGGAAGCGCTGTCACTGCTGATGTGGGAAGTCAGACGTCAGTTCCCGCAGGCCTTTCCCGACACGCTCATCAAGACATCAAACGGCAAGACGCTTGCCAAGGCCATCGGTAGGAGCGACGTGATCGTGGCCCTCTGTCAGGGGGCTCAACTTTCCCGTATCGACATTTTGTTTACCCGTGGCTACGAGGATTTTCTTCTGACTCGTCGTAAGTACCTGCTCTACGACAAGTAAGCAGCAGGTACGTCAGCGGACTCCGCCCCGCAGGATCTTTGAGAGCTTTACCAGTCCTATTCCGAGTCCGACGCGCCGCGTCAGCGGGTCGACCCCCTCAAAGAACACATGGTCATCACCGACGACCATGCCTGCCGAGCCCCCTCCATCGAGATTGAGCGCATCGCGGCATCCGAGGAGGGCCATGATCTGCGACATCTGCTGAAGCGTGGCTCCGACGGTCTTGCGTTCTGGCCGATCAGCCGGCACAGCCACAAGCATCAGTCGGCTTCCGGTTGAATCGGTACCAACGGCACAGCGGGCCAGCGCATGACTGATGAATCGCCGTCCTGTACTTCCTTCGAGCAGCGCCTCATGTTTAGCACTTCCCTTTCGCACAAGGCGTGGAGTGCCGCAAACAGCGTTCATGAACGGCGTTTGCGGGGCAATGTTCGTCCGGTAGAGAATCCGTACGGTATCGCCGATCTTCGGTATCTCGCCGCCGATGAAGGTCGACCTCGGCACGGACACCACAGCACCACGTATGGGCATTGTCACGGTTGCCGTATCGGCGCTGAGCACTTCGCAGGGGATCGGCACATTGACGCTCGGGGAGCGCAGGTACCGGACTCGGATCTTGAGCATCGGGTACTCTGCGTCACGTTCGCGTCGCGCACGGGCGATCTCCTGGCGCAGCACATCCTGCGTAAGCGCCGCTTCGGTAGAATCCTGCTCGATGAACACGGTGTCCTTGACGGCCTCCTGATAGGCCCGCTCGATCTGCTTGGGGCTGACGTACGGTACGGTGTTTCCTGCATAGGAGTTGTAGACAACGACCCCCTGATCATCGCGGTGGTTCACCGTGGATATCGGCATCCGACGGCCACCGATCTCAACCAATCCGCTAATGGTAAAGGTGTCAATGGTCATGCCGCTTCGCACGTCAAAGAACGCGCTCGACCATTTCTTATAACTGTTCATCTCGACCACTTCGCCATCGATCACGCATGGACCGATGAGCGTGTTACGCACGGCGCGCCAGAAGTTGCCATTGACCAGGCCAAAGACCGTATGCCTTGATGTTGACGAAAACCTCTGGGCCATCTCACCCAGTCGCTCAAGACCGAAGGTGTGGTCTTCGGCTTTCACCAGACGCAGAGCATTGCCAGGGATGGTCCGATCGACCACGAGCGCATGAACCACGATGGGCGTTTTGCCATTGGTCCGATACTCGATGTAGCGAGCCCCCTGACCGATCAACGAGTCCTTGATCTGCGTAAGCGATGTGACGACAAGGGGGCGGGCGGGGCGGGACCTTCGCACTCGACGTCTTCGCGCAGTCCGCTTTACGTGTTTTGTAGCCTGCTTGACCGTCGCCTTCGAGCGACGTGCCTTCTGCGCCGCCTCAAGGTCAACACCCAATACACTGATCTCGAGGATCATCAGTACCGCCGTGATGATCCTGCACCAGCCCGGGTATTGTCGTGTCAGAACGCGAAGCATAGCAGGGAAAGTTATGGCACCTCGCCGAGCCGAAAGCGCGGAGTTATTCACAT